>DAITMW010000584.1:0-1542 GCA_036834945.1 Steroidobacteraceae bacterium | reverse complement strand
ACGAGATGGAAGCGCTGCCGAAACTCGACCCGAAGCGCAAGCACACCATCGAGGCCGTGGTCGATCGCATGCGTGTGCGCCCTGACAGTGCGCAACGCCTCGCCGAATCATTCGAGACCGCCCTGCGCCTGTCGGGCGGGTTGGCACGACTGATCTTTCTGGACGATCCGGCGCACGAAGAATTGGTGTTCTCCAGTCGCCACGCCTGCCCCGTGTGCGGCTACAGCGTGCCGCCCTTGGAACCGAAGCTGTTCTCCTTCAACAACCCGGCCGGCGCCTGCCCGACCTGCGACGGACTGGGGACGAAAGAGTTCTTCGATCCACAGCGCGTGGTGGTGCACCCGCACCTGTCGCTTGCCGGCGGAGCGATCCGCGGCTGGGATCGCCGCAACGCGCACTTCTTCCAACTCATCCAGTCCCTGGCGCGCCGCTATGACTTCGACATCGAGACACCGTGGAACGAGCTGCCGTCCAACGTGCAGCAAGTCATTCTCTACGGTAGTGGTGACGAAGTCATCGAGTTCCGCGAGGCCACGGGGAAAGGGCGCGTGTCGCGCAAACGGCATCCCTTCGAAGGCATCATTCCGAACCTCGAGCGCCGCTACAAGGAAACCGAGTCCCCGACGGTACGCGAGGAACTCGCGAAATATCTCGGCGTTCGACCGTGTCCAGATTGCGGCGGCACCCGGCTAAACCGGGCGGCGCGCTTCGTTTACGTTGCCGACCGAACTCTGCCCGAGACCGCGCACCTGACTGTTGGCAAGGCGTTGGAATTCTTCCGATCACTGAACCTCGCGGGTTGGCGCGGTGAGGTCGCTACCAAGATCGTGAAAGACGTAGCCGAGAGACTGCGCTTTCTCGTCGACGTAGGCCTCGACTATCTCACTCTTGATCGCAGCGCCGAGACGCTTTCCGGCGGAGAGGCACAACGGATCCGCCTCGCGAGCCAGGTGGGCTCGGGCCTCACAGGAGTGATGTACATCCTCGACGAGCCTTCGATCGGCCTGCACCAGCGGGACAATCAGCGCCTGCTCGGCACCCTCAAACAACTTCGCAACATCGGCAACACGGTGATCGTGGTCGAGCACGATGAGGAAGCGATACTCGAGGCCGACCACGTCATAGACCTCGGACCCGGCGCGGGCGTGCACGGCGGACACATCGTCGCCCAGGGGACACCGCGCGAGATCATCGCAAACCCCGCGTCCATCACCGGTCAGTATCTCGGCGGGAAACGCAAGATCGCCATCCCACGCCAGCGCGTGTCGCGTGATCCCGAAAAGCAGATCCGTATCATCAACGCGAGCGGCAACAATCTCCGCAATGTAACCGCGGAAATACCTGTTGGCCTGCTCACGTGCGTGACGGGCGTTTCCGGTTCGGGGAAATCGACCCTGATCATCGATACGCTGTTCGGTTATGCCACCTCGCGTCTGAACAACACGGTGTTGAGCGCATCCCCGTGCGAGCGTGTTGAAGGCCTCGACCAGATCGATCGCGTGATCGACATCGACCAGAGCCCGATCGGCCGCACGCCGCGCT
>DAITMW010000583.1:0-1547 GCA_036834945.1 Steroidobacteraceae bacterium | reverse complement strand
TATCGCCCGGTCACCATGCAAAGCACGCTCACCGCCAACAGCCCGGCAGCGATCCTGTGCGCGAGCGCTGGCGACCGCCGCAACGCGCCTTGCACCCCAGCCGCAGCGACCGCACACAACGCTCCAACAGCCAAAGTGTGCTCAAAGATCCCCTGAGCTCCCCTGTAAAGCGTTGCCCACAGGCCAATGCCTGCCAGGAAACTCACCGCGGCAGCACCCATCTGAGAACGAAACAAACCAGCGGCGCCTTCTCCGCGGAAGCGGGCGAGCGTGAACGTCGAACCGACCCAGAACACGCCAGGCAATGCGTGGAGAGCAAACAAGACGACAATCAGCAGTTGCACGAGCGACTCCTGTTCCACTGACTCGGGGACCCCACCTCGGGTCTCATCCCTACAAGACGATATGGGCGGATGCTTTGTGACACGCAGGAGGGTTCGCCCGGAGTGAGCAGCGAAATTCATCATTTGGAGTTACGTGTCCGTTCTCCTGGCGATCGATGCGTCGTATCGTCGCCAACCTTCGCATGAAGCCCGACTCCAGGAGTATGCAGGTGCGTATCTATGTCGCCGTCATCCTGACTGCAGCCCTACATGGCGCTGTTCTTGCATCCGAACCGCTAACGGTGGACGCGCCTGAAGTTTTCGCGCCAGGGATCGTGTCGGGAGCAGCGAATGACGGCTCACCGACCCTCTCGCCGGACGGCAAGACGCTGTTATTTACCCGCAGCGGCGCTGGGGCAGGGACGATTCTCGAATCCCATCGGATCGCTGGAAAGTGGACCGCACCCACAATCGCCGCCTTCTCCGGACAATGGAACGATCAGCACCCATCGATGGCCCCTGATGGAACTTACCTCGTGTTCGTCTCCACCCGCCCGGTACCTGGAATACAAGAACGCGTGGCCCACATCTGGCGTGTCGATCGAAACGCCTCAGGCTGGGGCGCGCCGGTTCACCTGCCCTCCACAGTGAACATTGGCCCCCGGACGTTCGCGCCAAGTGTGGCGGCGGACGGAACCCTCTACTTTCTGGAGATCAGCGAGCAACACCAGCGGCAGCTCTACCGATCCCGTTGGTCCGGAAGTGAATACCTCCAAGCCGACCCGCTACCCTTCAGCACTCCGGCGACCGCGGACGTCGATCCTGAAATTGCCCCCAACCAGTCTTTCCTGATTTTTGCCAGCGCGGGACGCAACTCTGTCGATACCAAGGAACATCTCTATATCGTATTCAACCACGACGGCAGATGGGGAGCGGTGAGGCCACTGCGTTATGCCGGAGACGGTACCAACGGTTGGAGTACTGACAACGAGCCGAATCTGAGTCCTGATGGTCACTCGCTCTATTTCAGCAGCGACCGTAGCGTTCCCTTGCACCTCCCACGTACGGAAGACCAGGCGCGTGCGGACCTGGCACGTATCGAGAGCTGGGATAACGGCACAACCAACGTCTGGACCCTCTCCATTTCAAAGTGGCTCCGCCTGTAATGAAACTCGTCGGCTCGGTCGCCGAGATCCGACGGTATCCAGTAAAGTCGATGCTCGG
>DAITMW010000582.1:0-1571 GCA_036834945.1 Steroidobacteraceae bacterium | reverse complement strand
ACCCATATCGGGCCGCTCCGCGATAACGTGGAGGAATACCGGAAGGCATCCAATGCCGACGTCGCGGACCGGCTGCAGGGAAAACTCCTGCTGATCCATGGGGAGATGGACGATAACGTTCATCCTCACCTGACCCTGCGGCTCGTCGATCGGTTGATCGCGGCCAACAAGGACTTTGAGCTGCTGATCGTGCCCGGTGCCGAGCATTCCTTCCTCGGGTACATCGGCTACGTCTACCGCCGACGGTGGGATTTCCTGGTACGGCATCTCATGGGGGCCGAACCGCCTTCCGGGTACCGGATTAGCGAGCCGACGGCGGGCTTGGAAGCGATGTTTGGCTGATCTTGGAATGAGGGGGCATCGTTGAACGACAGGCTTTACGCGCGAATGAGGCCATCCCGACCGGATCCCGCGAGCGTTTCTGCTACGGCTCGCAAGGCGATGATCTCGACATCGCATCCCTTGGCGACGGAAGCGGGATTGTCTGCTTTGCGTCGCGGCGGGAGCGCAGTCGATGCCTATCTTGCCGCGGCGGCGGTCCAGGCCGTGATCGAGCCCACCATGACGAGCCTGGGCGGCGGACTGGGGGTGACCGTCTACGAGCCGTCAACAGGTAAGAGTCGGATCATAGGCGCTGCGGGGAGTCTCCCGGCAGCGGAAAAGGCCGGTGAGCTAGACGACGAGGCTTATTGGTCCGGACGCACGGTCACCGCACCTGGTTGGGTGTCGGCCGCTCACGGCGCGTGGAAGAAGTGGGGTAGGTTGAAATGGGCTGAGTTGTGGAGGGACGCTCTGGCCTGTGCGCGCGACGGCTTCGTTGTCGATCAATTGCTGTGGGGCACGATGTGGGAACATCGCATGGTACCCGGGATGTTCGCGCAGGGCAGGGATGTCTGGTTTCCCGGCGGTCGGCTTGTTTGTGTCGGCGAGAATCTCCGGCAACCGGCGCTCGCGCGGACGATCGAGCAACTGGCTGAGCAGGGTTCCGACTACTTCTATCAGGGAGAATTTGCTCGGCACTATGTCGATGTAGCGCGTGCGGCAGGCGGGCGCCTGACGTTGGATGACATGGCAGCAGCTCCGGGAAAGGTGATCGACCTGGAGTTGCCGGCGTTGCGCCTGGCCAACGGCGACGAGCTTCACACGAGCGGTTTGATGTACGCGCTCGCGCTGAACCTCGCTCTGATTGGTGGTCTTGGCAAGCGGGCTCGACCCACCGAGGACGCTGACAGTTTGTTTCTGTTGATGCGCATTGTTGAGGAGACCTGGCATCACTGCTTGACGCTCGCGCCTGTGACCAGCCTCGAGACGTTCCAAAGCGCTATCGCAGGAGTGTCGCCCGAGGAAGCACAGAAACTGTGGCCGACAGTGAAGTCAGGGTTGCCTCGCTCGTTCGACGGAATGAACATGGATACCTGTGGGATCGTCGCTGTCGATGAATCGGGCCTGGTCGTACACGGGACACATTCCACGAGCGGTACGCCCTTTGGTGTCGGGCTGATGGTGGAAGGCGTGGTTCTCGCGCGGCCGCTGTATTACTTTGCCCGCCCCATTGTGACCATGCCTGTAGG
>DAITMW010000581.1:0-1599 GCA_036834945.1 Steroidobacteraceae bacterium | reverse complement strand
GAATCCGAGAGGCGGACTCGAATGACGCTCCTTCCCGTCCGGCTCCGGTACCCCACTTTCGCTCATGGATCCGTTCTCGAGGCCACGAACTCGGGCCCCAGCTCCTTCATGGCGGCAAGCGGCTCTGTCGCGACGCGATCCCCGGGAATGAGCCCCGAGAGAATCTCGATACGGTCGTCAAAGCGCTCTCCGACTCGCACCTGTCGCATCGACACGTACCCGCTCTTGGGATCGACAACGTAGACCGCCGTCACCTCACTGCGCAGGACGAGCGAGCTTGCCGGCACGAGCAGGCAGTTGGCTTCGCTCGTCACGAAACCCGCCTTCACGAACATCCCCGGATAGAGGTCAGCCGCGTTCTCCGGCAGGTCCAGTCGTGCCCTGAAGGTGTTGGAGGGCGAGGAGGCTTCTGGAAACACCGTGACCTTCGTGGCCTCGATCCGACGGCCGTCAACGTAGACGGCCGCCTTCTTGATACGCCGCACCTGGTCCACGATCGATTGAGGGATATCGACATTGACGCGCAGATACTGAAGCGACAAGCCACTCATCAGCGGCGTGCCGGGACTCACGGTCTCACCGATTTGCACGAGGCGCTTTGTCACGACCCCCGCGTAAGGCGCACGCACCTCAGTGTAGGAAACCCCTTCCCTCGCGCTCTCGACCGCGGCGTGTGCGGCAGCCAGCCGCGCTACTGCTGCGTCCCGGTTGGCCGTGACCTCATCAAGAGTCGCCTTCGGTACAACCTTTCGGTCATACATGTCAGCAATTCGTTGATGACGTGTCTGCGCCTCCGCCTCACGGGCGGTGGCCTCCCTCGACGCAGCCTCCGCTTCCAGAAGCCCGGCCCGTTGCTCCGTCGAGCGCAACCGCACGATGACGGCCCCTGCTGGAACGAAGTCGTTGACATCGTAGAGGATGGCATCCACCCGTCCCGCCGTCTGAGCGGCGACCGTCCCTTGATTGACCGCTTCAACGATTCCATCGAGCTTGCGCTCGATGGGCATGCGTTCGGCCTGAACGACCATGGCGGCCAAGGGCGGTGTCGCCTCACGCTTCGCCGATTGTGGATGTGGACCCCCACAGCCTGCGATGACCGACAGCGCGGCAAGAGCAACGATCGTGACAGGAGGATGTTGAATTCTCATGACGCGAGATGTCTTCAGCAGAACGCCGCGCCGGGCGCGAGGCCCAGCTTTTTGAGAATGATCGCGAGCGGACAGAATCCGGTGAACGCGGATTGGAAGAGATTGAGCCCCACGAATCCAGTCAGTAGGAACCAGTAAGGACTCACCAGGAGCCCCAACAGGAGGCTCAACAGGACCATGCCGCCTGCGAAGGCCAGCACCACCCGATCGATTGTCATTGCCGCCACCTCTGGATATGGATCCTTCCGCGCCGCTGAATGTAGACACATCCACGCCGGCAATACATCCGTAACCGCCGCACAGCTCACCGGTGGAAGATACCTATTCCCGGCCTGTGGGTCTGTGGGCATTATATGCACACTTGCTTAATTAGCACTCTCTAATTTATAGTACACAGCCAGCAACACCGACTCCGGAAGGTCGTCAATGGCAGCCACTCGAGCGCGCGCAG
>DAITMW010000580.1:0-1638 GCA_036834945.1 Steroidobacteraceae bacterium | reverse complement strand
ATCGTGCCCGGCCCCTCGCTGGAGCCGTGGCAGTAGGTGCAGTAATGATCGAACAATTCCTTGCCTGACATATCCGCGGCGCGCGCCTGCGTCGCGAGAACGACGATTGCTGACACCACGAAAACCCTACACGCGACGCGTTTCATGATTTCCTGCCCTCCCGCAAGTGCTTTGGCCAGATGCCCGATTTGCCAGGCGACAAGATGCCGTTCGGATCGAGCGCATCCTTGATAGTCTGGTGCATTTTCAACAGTGCATGGTCGTTCCAGCTATAGGTGTCCGCGATCGTATCCATATAGTGTATGTGCGTGCGGTACTCGCCATAGCCCTCCGCGGCTGCTTCCCGTACCAACGTGCCGAACAGCTCGTTCAGCTTCTGGCGCTCTTGCGGCTGGGTCTGGTCATAAACGATCACCGTCACGTGGTGCAGCTCACGGAAGCCAATGGCCATCAGGCCCATGTAATCGAATCCGTACTCGCGGACACGGCCGCTCACCATCTTGAATTGTTTGATCGCATCCCGTCCGGTCGTGGGTGATACCGGCGAGAAGCCAACGTGACCGCCGCCGCCATTCCAGTTGAGGAAGCCGAACTCCGTCAGTTTCGGGATGCCTTGCATGGTGTCGGCCCGGTGAATCAGGATGTCTGGCCGGTGCTTGCGATCTTCCGGGAAGTAGAATTTCGCGCCCGGGATGGCGGCAAACGAGTCCCGGATCGCCGTCCACAGCGCATCCGTAACGGGCTTCGGTCCATAGAGCGCGCCGCAGAAGTTCCACATGCCGATGTCCTGATCAGCCATGATCTGCTTCGCTACGCTGGGCGGAATGGGACCGGCGCCGGAGTAATACTGGCTCTTCGTCGTGAACAGGGCCGCATCCAGGACCAGGCTGCGGATCGTGGCCGCGTTCTGAATGACGTTGTTGAGTTTCAGGGGTCGCACGATTTCGACGACCTGCTCGATATCCTCCTCGCGCGGGAACGTGATCAGGTAGGGACGGTAACCGGCGGGCTCCGGCATGAGCCAGATGCCCATCTTGGTGACGATGCCGAAGTTCGACTGCGAGAACATGCCGTCGACATAGGGACCGAACCCGTACTTGAAGAGTTGCCAGGTGTTGTTGCCGGGCATCGCGCCCATCCCGGTTCGCACCACCTCGCCGTTGGCCAACACGACCTCCATCCCGCATTGCATGCCGAAGTGATCGCCGTACGGCGTGTAGCCCACACCGTGATCCAACGCATTTCCCACGACGCTGCCCCATCCTGGGTCCGGCACATCCAGCCACAACTTCAGCCCCCGCTGCTGGATATGTTTGTAGAGGTCGAAGTAACTGACCCCGGGCTCGACCAGGGCGTACCCGAATTTCTCATTGACCTCGAGGATGCGGTTCATCCGGCTCAGATCGAGAACGACCGACCCGGACAGGACGGGGGCCGCCCCGCCATAGGCGAAATTCTTGCCCCGCGAGACGGTCCACAGAGGCACGTGCAACTCGTTGGCGATCTTGACGATCTGCTGCACCTGCTCGGTCGATGCAGGGGCGAGCGCCGCGTGGGCCTTGTAGCGCGCGTTGTCATTGGGGATCGTGTAAGGGTCGTAATAGCTCGCGACCTTCTCGCCCGCGAAAACCCATTCGG
>DAITMW010000579.1:0-1641 GCA_036834945.1 Steroidobacteraceae bacterium | reverse complement strand
GTCGCTCTTCTATACCCTGGCACGCGGCTTCAAGTGGCTGTAGGCCGCGCTGTCCGTTTCGTGCTGAAGCTTTAGGGCTCCGCGATCGTGCCAAGGCGGTTTCCACCGCGATCGAGCAGTTCGGGTTGCAGCCTTTCACAACTCAACCGGCCGAGCGCCTCTCCAGCGCATGGGCGCGCACCCTGCAGTTATCGATCGCTCTGGTCCACGAGCCGCGGCTCGTGATGCTCGATGAGCCAACCGCGGGTCTCGATGTAGCCGCACGTCGAGCCGTGTGGCATCACCTGAGGCGACTAGCGGATGAAGGCCGGGCCGTTCTGTTGAGCACTCACGATCTCCTGGATATCAGCCGTTGCTCGCGGATTGTGCCTTTGTCGCAAAGCCGGATACGCACACACGGTAGCCCATCGGATCTCGTCCAGGGCATGCTCACGGCAGCCAGTGCACCGACTGCCGCACCTCCTGTGACACGGCCCCAATATTGGCATGATCCAGCATCAACACCGCGATGCTGCCCTTCGGAGCGGGCATGATGCTGCCAGACAGGCCGTTTTCGTGGAAATTCATCGGGCGCCGCACGGATTCGTAACGCAGGATGAGCACGGTCACTCGCCCCTTGGGGGTACTGACGACCAGGTGAGGCACAGTATGCCCACGGAACGAGCACCTGTGCGCGTACATGACCTTGTTGGAGCTCGTGCGGAGCTCGACACCGGCCAAGGCCAACGTTTCCCTCATTTCTTCAGGGGCCACGTGCTCGTCGCTGGCCCAACTGTTGGATTCGAGTGTCACGTGTTGCACGACTTCGTGCGCCAATGATTCGCTGGGACGGAAGGCCCAGACGGCGACTACGGCAAGCAGTGCGACACTTGCAGCCAACGCCAACCCCGGCCATGTCCTGGCAGGTTTGCGGGGCGCCTTGGCGACCGGAAGAGTAACGATCGCGGCAGTGCCCGACGCGGACTTACCCAATGCGCGGCGAATGTCATTATCCAAGCTGATCATCTCGCGTTGGAACTGAGAGCATTCGGCGCAACCGGAGAGATGCTCAGCGAGCACTGCGGCGACGCCGTGGGGGTCGGCGCCAATGTGCAGTCGGGCGACGTCGTGGTTCATTTCGCCCCTTCGCAGTCAGGGGCATCCATGGCAGGCGTAAGCCCGCACGCTATCCGTCCTCGCCATCGCACGGTCACACGCCAGCCAATGGGCGAAGCGCAGCAAATCCGGACGCGTGGACTCGAAGAGCTGAACAATAGGGTCTCCGTTCGCGAGGTCCAAAGCCGGACCTCGCTCGAGGAGACCGGGGTTTCTCGCCCGGTATTGCGCATCCCTCATGATCGCCGCTTCCCAGGAACGCGATGGCCGATACCAACGGCCGGGCGGGGTCCCTCGCCCGCCTTACCGATGTGGCTGCGGCTCCTCAGGTGGCCCCATGATCAATTTCAAATGGGGCGTGCGGCTCGGGTGATAGACATGGACGGTGAAGGCCAGATGGCTGACTGGCGAGCCGAGCACTACATCGGCCGGGCGTTACGGCTCAGGAGCAGCCTGGGTTGAAGCACAGATGGTCGCTGAAGAACTTCATGACGTGGTTCTGAAAGCGATCCGCCACAGCGCTGGTGTGGGTGCCGGAATAAACCT
>DAITMW010000578.1:0-1663 GCA_036834945.1 Steroidobacteraceae bacterium | reverse complement strand
AAATTCGTGCTTCCCGGTCTCATCGATTGCCACGTGCATCTGACCATGCAGTTCGGGCCGGATTTCCGCGTGCAGTTGGTTACGGATTCCGATCCGAAGATAGGTTTCAACGCCGCGCATCGTGCCGCGCTCACGCTGGGCGCAGGTTTCACTACCGTTCGCGATGTTGGCGCGCTCGGAAATCCCGATGTGATCTTCGCGCTGCGCGATGCGATCGCTGAAGGGACTATCGCGGGACCGCGCGTGTTGTGCGTGGGCGTCATCATTTCCCCTACCGGGGGACATGGTCAGCTCCATGGTTATCGCCAAGACGTGTGTGCCTGTGTGCACTCGACGTCCGGACGCTGCGACGGTGTCGACGATTGCCGGCGTGCCGTGCGCCAACAGGTATCGTATGGCGCGGACGCGATTAAGTTCGTGGCGACGGGCGGTGTACTGTCCGACACAAAGACCGGGCTCGATCAACAATTCACCCGCGAGGAGATCCAGACGATCGTCGATACGGCGCATGCGCTTGGTCGCCGGGTCGCGGCGCACGCGCACAGTGCGGCTGGCATCAATGCGGCTCTGGAAGCGGGGGTCGATTCAATCGAGCACGGGAGCTTCATGGATGACCGCTCCATCGAGTTGTTCTTGGAGAAAGGCGCTTTTCATGTGCCGACCGTCATCGCGGGCATGACGGTGCTCGAACTGTCGAAGGGTCCTGACATGTCAGAGGCGCAGGCCGAGAAGGCCCGCATCGTGGGAAAGCAAATCAAGGATGCGCTGACTCGGTCCTACAAGGCTGGGGTGCGCATCGCCTTCGGCACTGATATGGCGGTGGGACGGCATGGCGAGAACGCGCGGGAGTTTCGTTATATGGCGGAGGCGGGAATGTCGGCGCGGGACTGCCTCGCCGCCGCGACGGTGAATGCGGCGGAGTTGCTCAACATCTCCGAGCTGGCCGGAACATTGGCGCCTGGAAAATCGGCGGACATTATTGCGGTTGATGCGAGTCCTCTCGAGGATCTGACCGAGCTCGAGCGGGTGCGTTTCGTGATGGCGCGGGGCGCTGTATTCAAGGCCTGAGCGAAAGGCCTGAGTCAGGAGCCTAAATAGGGCCTGAGCCAGGAACCTGAGTTGGGCTTGAGCCAGGTACCTGAGTTAAGGGCCTGATATGGGGAGAAGTTGTGATGCAGGGTCTCAATAGCAAGGTCGCGCTGGTGACCGGCGGGGCGTCGGGCCTTGGTAAGGCCATCGCCACACGTTTGGCGGCCGAGGGCGCGAAGGTTTTCATTACTGATACCCAGGGCGAGCTCGGTCGTGCGGTGGCCTCCGAGGGGGGGCTGCATTTTCTCGAGCAGGATGTCAGTGACGAGAAGCGGTGGCCGGAGGTTGTTGGACAGGTGGAGCAATCCGGTGGGCCGCTGAGCATCCTGGTCAACAATGCCGGCATTCTCGGGTCCGGGGATTCCAATCCCGAGAATACGGAGTTGTCGGAGTGGCGCAGGATATTCGCTGTCAATGTGGAGGGGGTGTTTCTGGGTTGTCGGGCGGCGATCCCGGCAATGCGCAGGGCCGGGGGCGGCGCCATTGTCAACGTTGCTTCGATCACGGCGCAGATGCCGACCAGCTCCATCCTGGCTTACGGCGCGGGTAAGGCGGCGGTTCGGCAGTTGACACA
>DAITMW010000577.1:0-1749 GCA_036834945.1 Steroidobacteraceae bacterium | reverse complement strand
GTTGTATCCGGGGAAGAAATCCTCGATTACCTGGCTGCCGCGCGCAAGAAGCCCGTGGGTGTGGCGACTCTGCGGGACCCCTTTGCGCGGTGTGTCCGTTGTCGGAAACGCATCGCGTTCGAGCACAGTGACAGTGGTAAAGAAATCCGACAGTGCGCGTGCGGCCAACAATCCACCCATGCTGGCGCCCATCACGATCGCATGTTTGCCGAGGTTTTTCATGACAATCCTCCAGTTCGATCCGCTGCATTGAGCCCAGCGACCATCGTCTGCGGTGCATGGTAGGATCGGCGCGTCCCCTGATCGTCCCCTGGGCGCCGTCATTGAGGGTTGCACTGCTATGGCTCAGTTCAGCGTGCAGACGCTTGGATTTCCGCAGATCCGCCGGGACGGCAGGCCGTGCCCGCTGGCCTTGCGCAAAGGCCTGGCCCTGCTGGTCTATCTGGCGGAAGCGAAGGGCCCGGTCGGGCGCGACGTCGTCGCAACCATGTTGTGGCCCGATGGCGGAGAAGATGTCGTGCGAGCGCGCCTGCGGCGCCTCATGTGCCGCCTCCGACTCACGCTCGGTGAAGACGTTCTCACGGCGGACCGGTCGACGGTTCGATGGTCATCGGCGATTGACCTGCAACTGGATTCCCAACGGTTCGAGCAAGCCTGCGATAGCGGCGAATTCGAGTGGGCGTGCCGCAATTATCCGGGCGACTTTCTCGAGGGATTTTCGCCGGGCGATTGCCCGCAGTTCGATGAGTGGGCTTTCTTTCGCCGTGAGGCTTTGCGGGGCCGGGCGATTCAGGCGCTGGAACGGGTGGTGCACGACAGCCATGCGGCCGGGAACTACGTGGCCGCGGCGACGCACGCCGGCCGGCTCGTTCAGTTGGATCCGCTTAGCGAAGTGTATGGCCGGCACCTCATCCGCAATCTCCTGCTTGCTGGAGACCGCGCCGCGGCCGAGCGCCATTTCGACGCGCTCTCCCAACGCCTTCACGACGTGCTCGATGTGGTACCAGAAGCCGAAACCCGCGCGCTGCTGAACACCGCTACTTCGCTGCCGATCGAGGAGCCGCCACCGACGCGCTATGTCTGCGACGACGGCGTCCATCTCGCGTTCCAGACCTATGGCGCCGGTCGCATCGACATACTCGTACTGCCCGGTTTCGTATCCCACGTCGAACGGATTTGGGAAGAGCCCCGGTGCAGGGAGTTCCTGTCCTCTCTAGCAAAGATGGGCCGGCTCATCCTGCTCGATCGTCGCGGCATTGGACTTTCCGACCGGGTCGGATTCAATCCCAGCGTTGATGCCACCGCGCAGGACATCGGCACCGTGCTCGACGCTGCCGGGACCCGTCGGGTAGTGTTGTTCGGTGCATCGGAGAGCGGGCCGGCATGCATCAAATTCGCCGCCGATCACCCCGACAGAGTCGCCGCGCTCATACTGTTTGGCTCATTGGCCAAGGGGAGCGCCACGGCCGACTATCCGCACGCGCTGCAAGCCAGCCAGTATGAAGATTGGCTTCAGCGCCTTGTCGCAGCCTGGGGCGGGCCAGCCGGCATCGAAACGTTCGCGCCGAGCCTGTCAGGCGATCCGCTGGCGAGAGCGTGGTGGGCGGGCTTGCTCCGGGCCGCGTCGAGCCCGGGAGCCATCAAGGGCGTGCTGGAAACGCTGCGCGATATGGATGTGCGCGATCTGTTGGGTCGAATTTCCTCGCCGACGCTGGTGCTCCACAGACACGATGACCGCGCTGTTCGCAT
>DAITMW010000576.1:0-1881 GCA_036834945.1 Steroidobacteraceae bacterium | reverse complement strand
CGCGATCGGTCCGCCGAAAGCCGTCAATCCCAGCTTCAGGGCGGTATAGAACACCTCATACATAGTCGAACAGTGACATGAACCCGAAGTCCATGTGCAGCTGTTGGTGGCAATGAAACAGCGTCGGCCCCGGATTGTTGGCCACGAAGTCGACTTCGAGCTCCTGGTACCCGCCGAGCATCACGACATCCTTCATGATGCCGGCGGTGCCATGGCCCGCGATCCGGGTCAGCTCGAAACTGTGTCGATGCAGGTGGATGGGGTGGATGTCGTCGCTGGCATTGCGCATGCGCAGGCGATAGCGGCGTCCGCGTCGAATGTGAAACACGGGCGCCATGGGTTGCATGGAGAAGGCGGTGCCGTTGATCGTCCATTCGTTGTAGCCCGCACGCGCGGCGTTGCGTTTTTCGAACGTCATCTCGATGATGTCGTCGGCCGGACTTGTTTCGCCGCGCCCGAAACGAGTGTAGTCCCACTTCGTGTTGGCGGGCTTGACCCAACGGGGCTTGCCCGTCGCGCCCGCGTATTCGACCACGATCCCCATGCCGTGCTCGCGGTCGTCGTCGGCAAGATCCCCGAGGATCCACACTCCAGGATTGTTCATCTCGACGATCGCGGAGACTCGCTCTGCTGTACCCAACCAGAGCGTCTCCACCGATGCGGGAGATGGAACTGGATTGCCATCCAGGGCTACCACGCTAAAAGTGTGTCCCGGAAGAGCGAGGCTGCGGATCTCGGTGGCGCTCGCGTTGAGTACATGGAATAACACGCGCTCGCCGGTCTTGACGCGGACCGGTTCTCCCGACCCGAGCATGCGTCCGTTGATGGCAAAGAGTTTGTATCCCACCTCGTAACCGTGTGGCATGCCGCGTTTGAGCGAGGCCGCCATGGCAGCTTCGCCGCGCTGTTTGAGAGACTTGTCGACCGCGGCGGGCGACAGGAAGTCCATGTCCATATCACCTCCCTGGCTGAGCTCCGGCTCGAACTCCTTCAGAACGAGAATGACTTCCCGATCGAACCGGCCGGGCTCGTGCCGGGGCTCGATGTAGACCGGGCCCGCCTGTCCGCTGTAGAGCCCTTTCGTCAGGTCCGATCCGGCGACGAGGTGGGAGTGATAGAACCGCAACCCCGGCGGGCCCGGCACGAAACTGACTCGCCGCATGCCATGGGCCGGAATGAAAGGGGTGCCTTCCTCTGCTGCTCCATCCACAGCCACGGGAACATTCTGACCGTGCCAGTGCAACTGTTCGGGCGTCCCGGTCTCGTTATAGATGTCGACAGTCACCCTGCGCCCTTCGGTGAGTCGCAGTAGCGGCCCCGGGAACTGCCCGTCATAGGCCGTGGTTGACACCACGTGTCCGGGTGCGAGCTCCAGGCGTGAAGGGGTGATCCGGATGGTGTGGTCCGCCTTCTCTTCGGGCGTTCCGGCGGCGGGTCGCTGCGCCGATGCACCTGTGCCACCCAGCAGCGCTGCCGCACCGGCCAACCTTACGAATTGCCTACGATCGAGGGGTAGATGTGCCATCCGGCCGATGATACGCCAGCCGCATGACTCTCCCGATTACACCTCGAGATAGCCGTGGGAGATCGCATAAGCGGCCACGGCCGTCGCGGTTTTCAGTCCGAGCTTGCGCATCAGGTTGCTGCGGTACTTTTCGATAGTCTTGTGACTCAGCGACAGCTCGTTGGCGATCTCGCGCGTGCGGTGACCCTGTGCGATGCGTTTCATGACTTCGCGCTCACGCTCACTGAGGCCATCGGACTGGCGTTGGCGAGCGAGAGTATGCTTCCGGACATAGCCGTGGACGACCCGGTCGAAGATCGTCGGGCTCACGTAGCGTTGGCTTTCCCTGATACTGCGCAATGCGTTCTCGAGCTCGA
>DAITMW010000575.1:0-2004 GCA_036834945.1 Steroidobacteraceae bacterium | reverse complement strand
CCGACTGGGATGCCAGCTTCTGATAGTAGGCTGTCAGCTGCGTCCAGTCCGCCAGCTTGCGATCCGTGCCCGGCTCGAATCCGAACTGCTCCGCGGGTGTTGTGATGCGGGCGCTTTGCGCGAAGGTTGGCGCCCCGAGGCTCAAGAACATGCAGCCAACGAATCCGATCCACTTCATTCAAACAGCTCCCATGTAATAGTGATTGGGCTCGCTCGCGATGCCGGCACTACCTTGGTACCGTGCCTAGTGTAGTAGTTTCTCTAAAATGCGTTCTGACATCGCGCGTGCATCCGCGTGCGGGTCATTGGCCAGAATGATGACCGTTGCGTGACGCGAGGGGACGCGCACGAAAGCAGCACGCTTGCCGTCGTTCGTGGCGTACGCGGCTATGCGTTGTTCACCATTGAACGTGTCGACCCTCCACCCTTTTGTATAGTCGGCTTTTGGCCAGGTTGATGAATACTCGAGGCCGAGCTCGAAGCGATAGAGCTCGTCAACGTCCGACACGATTTCATGAGCACCAGGAGGGACCGCGGTCTTGTGTAGACCGACTGGCCCCGAAAGTCGGGCAACGCACTCGTCCAGTGGAGAGGCATAGAACACTGGCCGCCTCTCACCTTCCTCGGTGGGAGCTTTCGCCCGAGCCGGAACCTGGGAGCAAAGAGACGTGAACACTTCTTTGATGTCACCGATAGGGAACAGCGGCAAGGTCGTCCTCGGCATGTAGCGCTCCTGCCGGGGAATGCCGAACGCGCGATCAACAAAAACGTCGCCCTTCTCCGCAACGAGTACCGTCGCGCCGCCCAACTCAGGCGCGTCGTATTTCTTGAACAAGGAGGCAATGAACTGCTCCGTGACGGGAGATCGGTCGGCGGCGCGGCTGACAACTTGCCGGGTATATAGATTGTAGGTGTCACCGGGATAGAGCGTCAGATACGGCACATCCGGATCGGTCAAGCCGCCCCTGTTGTAGACAAACGCCTTGCTGCGCCCAATGATCCGCCCTACGTCGCCATGGACGACCCACGCGGTTCCTTCGTCCGCGGATATGCCGAGTACTTTCGGGTATCTCGCTGTTAAGGTCGTCAGGTCCGGGAGACGCTCACGAGCCACGACGTGCATGTCAGTTGCGGTATTGCGCAAGTAGCCAAGGCCCTTCTCGAACCCCGGGTAATCCAGGATGTAGTTATCCTCGCTGGGCGCGCCACGGACGAGAAAGTCTCCCAGGACGGCCATACCGGCAGATGAGCCGCCGATGACGCCACCACGCTCGAGTACTTCCGCAAATGCGCGCTCACTCTTGGTGCCGCCGTAAGCCTCCATGACACGGAACTGGCGGCCGCCGTCGAACCAAATGCCCCTGGCCTGCTTGATCAGGGCGACGAAGGCATCGCTATCCGCCACTTCGCGGCTTTGCGTAAAAAGCACCTGGACATTGCGCGCACCATGTTTTCGCAATCCCTCACCGGACGATTCGGGCGCGGTGCTCATGGGCTTGCCAATGCTGTTGTTGGGTACATCGAGGATGAGCGCATCCGGACCGCCGGCTGCCTCAATGAAAGCCTCATATAGCGGTGGCCCCATCGCTCCACCGCCGACTGCGATGACGGTCCCGTGCGGCGGGCCAACCTTGACTTCCCCGGTGCCGAGGGGCTCGGCTACGAACGGCGTGGGAACCGCGTCCGGTCCTGGCTGTGCGGCAAGGATGGCGGGAGATGTGAGACCGATCGCGATCGAGACTGCGGCGAGAGTCGAGCTTATTTTCATCGTGCGTTTTCCTGAATACCGCGGGCTACTGGTGAGCGAAGGCCGGAGCGGGCGCGCGGACGCGTGCCGGCTATCGCTCGTCTAGAACGACACTCCGATTCTGCCGTAAAGGAAGCGGCCGGGTATGCGATACCCCATCTGACCGTCGAGGTTCGGGGGCGCACCGGCCGTGTAAGCCAATGGGAACTGCTGGTTGAACACGTTTTGCACGCCGAGGGTTATGTTTGCGCGGATCG
>DAITMW010000574.1:0-2005 GCA_036834945.1 Steroidobacteraceae bacterium | reverse complement strand
GACCCGGTAGCCTTCGATTGACAACGAGTTGTAAGCATCCGCGGTGTAGATCTCGTCCACCTGCCTGAGATAGACAGAGATGCTGTCTGTCCTTCCGGGATGAGCCGGAAAAGCACTCAGAACGGGTTGCCGCATCGACGCCCAGAGCAGTTTCAGGCGATTGACATGAGGAGACGTTTCTCGCTGGGAAAACGTGACCGCAGGCTTGGTGCCAAAAGGATCGGATTCGTGCACAACATGGCCCGCAGCGCGCATCGCTCGGAGTATCTGATCCGCTATTTCGCTACGGCTGATGTTTCGGAATCCGCCCGCGAGTCGTCCGGCCACGACGGTACGTCCGCCACCGAGCAGGCGACGCAGGAGATCCGATGGTTCCGCGACCATTGCCAAGGCTGCGCGCAGATCATCCGGGTGATCTGCGAACTGACTTGGGGCACAAGCGATCAGCGCCGCGGGAAGATTAAAGACGCGCAGGCCATGACTGGTTGCCTGGTCCCCGCTCGGAGGAAGCTCCAGGCGAATATCGAAGATTGAGGTGCCAAAAAGGAGCTGCGTGGGCTTATTCCCTCCCTTGGGCGAGCGAACCAATAGCTGCTTGGGAACCGTCCAATCGCCTATATGAAGAGCGAGCGACTGCTCCGGGCTCAGGCACCAGTTGTCCTGAAAGCGATCGTTGAGGTAGTCGGAGCAAAAGGCCCAGAAGGTCGCATACCATCCGGTGCTTTCCCCAGGAGGCTCGTCCGGGCGGGTGGGGGTATACCAGCCCTTCATCACTTCGCGGATGAAGCCGGCATGGGTGAGCCGCTGGCGATGTGTGCGGGAAAGCTGGCTGGCCCGAATGGCGACCGTCCCCTTACCCTGTAGCTCCTTGAGGGCGGAAAGGGAGTCGGCTAGCTTTTCGGAGGGCGCGACCATAATGCTTTCTAGGTTAATCCGCCGGATCGATTCTAGGGTATACGGTCTTTTTGTTTCTAGGTTATTGTGCTTTATAATTTCTAGGTTATCGTGTCAATCGACAGGAATGTGGCGGTGTCCGAAGTCCAAATCTCAAATGAAATCAAGCGACGCCGAACGTTCGCAATCATTTCCCATCCCGACGCCGGCAAGACCACGCTGACGGAGAAGCTGCTGCTGTTCGGAGGCGCCATCCAGATGGCCGGCACCGTGAAGGGCCGCAAGGCGGCGCGGCATGCGACGTCGGACTGGATGCGGCTCGAGCAGCAGCGCGGAATTTCCATCACCTCCTCGGTCATGCAGTTCCCGTATCGGGATGGAATCGTGAACCTGCTGGATACCCCGGGCCACGAGGACTTCTCCGAGGACACCTATCGCACGCTCACCGCCGTCGATTCGGCGTTGATGGTCATCGACTGCGCCAAGGGTGTGGAGGAGCGCACCATCAAGTTGATGGAGGTCTGCCGGCTGCGCGACACGCCGATCATGACTTTCATCAACAAGCTCGATCGTGATGGGCGGGCGCCGATCGAGTTGCTGGACGAGATCGAGAAGGTGCTCAAGATCCGCACCGCACCCGTGACCTGGCCCATCGGCATGGGGCGGGACCTGCGCGGCATCTATCACCTGCTCGAGGATCGGATCTACGCGTACGAGGCGGCCGAGAAGGGCCGTGTTGGCGAGAACCGGACCATTCAGGGACTCGCTAGCGCCGAAGCGCGTGAGTTCCTCGGCGATATGGCCGCGACCTTCGACGACGAGATCGAGCTCGTCAAAGGTGCGACCGAGCCGTTCGATCCGGAGGCGTATCGCGCCGGCAGACAGACACCGGTGTTCTTTGGCTCGGCCATCCAGAATTTCGGTGTCGAGGAGCTGTTGGCGGCGTTTACGACCCACGCCCCGGAGCCGTTGCCGCGAGAGACCCGCGAGCGCACGGTCAGCCCGCCGGAGACCGCGCTGTCGGGTTTCGTGTTCAAGATCCAGGCCAACATGGATCCGGCCCACCGCGACCGGATCGCGTTCCTGCGTCTGTGCTCGGGAAAGTACACGC
>DAITMW010000573.1:0-2034 GCA_036834945.1 Steroidobacteraceae bacterium | reverse complement strand
TAGCGGTGTCGACGCAGATCGCCGATCGGTACAGGGGCTCGGCAAAGCGGGTGCCCGGCAGGTCGTCGCGGATCTTCATGAACAGTGGCGCCAGGCCGTTGTCGAGCCAGACGCCCCAGATGCCGTCATGATGGTCGGGCAGGTACAGTCCAGGCCGGAACAACTGCAGGTGTTGGAAGGTGTAGGCCAGCTGTGTCTCGGCGATCGGATGCGGGGTCCACGGAAAGATGCCCACGTCGACCGGTGCGATCTCGCTCGCCAGCTGGCGCTCGTCGACGTTGGGGTTCCCAACGCTGTCGAACCATACAATCGTGAAGCCGGTGGGAAGCGAGAACGTAAAGCCCATCGTACCTTCGGTGATCACCCGAGGATCCCGCGAGCCCCGCGCGGACACGGCAGCTGACTGTGCCTTTTGTTCGGGGGTGAGCGGAGGCGCATCCAGTTTATAAAGCGCATCGAGGGCGGGGATGAGTCCCTCCTCGATCGTGCTATGGAGAATGTGGGTTGGCCGGATCGTGATGTCGCCGTAGTGAAGCGTTTCGTTGCCGGCCACCGTGATGGTCTGAGACTTCGGCACGCCGAGCGCGATCGCTTCCGCGGTGCTGATCGCTGAACCGACGACTGGCGCGCCAGTTTGTGCCGCGACCGATGCGACATCGCTGATGTGGTCCGAATGCGCATGGCCGATCAGGATCACGTCGGCCTTGGTGACATCACGGACCGAAAATCCGAGCGAGGCAGTCCGCGCCGGGCGCTCGTAGTAGGTATCCATGATGACGATCTTGCCGTGATAGGCCAGCTCGTAGTTCGCGGTGCCCAACCAGCGCAGAACCGCAATGTCCCCGGTTGGCATCGGCCCGCCTTGCGAGGCGGGCACGAGGCTTTGACACGCGGCCTGGTTGACCAGGTCGGCGCGGTTGCCCGAGCGATCGGGCGCGGGCCGCGGCCCTGTGCATGCCGCAAGGATCATGCTGATCGCACTGCCTGCCAGGAATTTGCTGACTCCTTGCGGGATCGTCATTCCGTCGCCTCGTTCACCTGATCCAGGATGGCCCCGCGAACATATCGTGAAAGCGTACCCCGGCGAGTCGCGGTCGCCGTGCCCCCTGAAATAACACAAGTGGCCGCGCTCACGCTATCTGGCAGATGGAGGGTGGGCACGCCGACGGACGGGAGACGACGCCGCTATGCCGTTCGTAGGAACTTCGTAAGCCGACGGGAATTGTGACGGCAATCTGATCTGGATCGACGAGTAATGAACACCAGCTTGACCGAGTTAGTTGTCCCGGCCCCGGACCTGAGCCGCCAGGGTAAGCGCGGCGTCAAGCCTGGAGGTTCAGTACCGCTGGGCTCCGAGGACCACCTGCGCTTGTTCTGCCTGGAGCTGCTCGAGACGCACGACCCCTACAAGCCGGCGGTCATCGACTGGCCTGTGCTGGATGCGGATGCGCTGCACCGACTGACATCGTTACCGATCTGGGACATCGCGGTCGAAACCGAAGGGCGCGCCGGCATGAACGTCAAGACGTATGCCGCCAGCGTGCAACGCAAGCTGCTGCGTGAAGCGATCGAGATGGACGCCTTCGAGGAGAGCCGCCACAAACAGGTGTTGGCCCGCATGGTGGAGTTCTACGGCATCGCTTTGCAGCCGGAGCCCGAATACAAGGTGCCGCGTGATCCGGAGTTCGCCTTCATGGGTACCGGCTACGCCGAATGCATCGACAGTTTCTTCGCTTTCGGCCTGTTCGCGCTGGCGAAGTCCTCGGGCTTCTTTCCGCCCGAGTTGGTCGAGACCTTCGAGCCGGTGATGCGCGAGGAGGGGCGTCATATCCTGTTCTTCGTCAACTGGATGGCCTGGTGGCGCCGGAACATGCCCTGGTGGCGCCGCCCCTGGTTCGAACTCAAGGTTCTGGCGGTGTGGGTCCACATCATCCGGGAGCGCCTCGGCGCGGCCCGCCGGGTTGGGAGTCAGGAGTCGAACGGCGACAAGAATTTCGCCATGACCGGCTCGCGCCACCTCGGGATCGATCTCGA
>DAITMW010000572.1:0-2036 GCA_036834945.1 Steroidobacteraceae bacterium | reverse complement strand
GCCACAACAGGCAGACGTTCGAGCAGATTGGAACCGGCCTCGATACGAGCGCAACCATTCCGCAAAGCTCCATGCACGACAGCGTGTTCACTTACTCCGGCGATGTGCGCTGGCACTTCACGCCGCAGAGTATGGTCTATGCACGCGTCGCCGAGGGTTTCGTACCCGGGGGTCCGAACGACGAAGGATTCACCGTACCCGTTCCTCCAACCTACGAGGCGTCCACCACCGTCAATTACGAGGTCGGCCTCAAGAGCAGCTTGCTCGAGAATCATCTGACCGCCGAGCTCTCCATCTTCCAGATCGACTGGCGCAAGATTCAGCTCGTCGCCACCGTCGGGGGATACAGCTCGCTCGCCAATGGTGGAACGGCGAAAAGCCAGGGTGTCGAATGGAATTTCTCTTATGTACCGGTCAGAGGTCTGACTCTTGATATCAACGGCGCCTATACCCACGCCCGTTTGACCCAGGACTCACCGGCCAGTGTCGGCGGCCTCAGCGGCGACCGTTTGCCGATCACGCCGCTGTGGCAGGGCTCGGCCAGCGCGAGTTATGAGCGGCCGCTGTTCGGGGATTATTCCGGCTTCGCCGGCATCAACTGGCGCTTCACCGGCAGCCGGTTTGCCGAGTTCGAGCCGGACTCACCGCGTCTGAAGTTGCCGAGCCTACGGATTATCGACCTTCGCGCGGGTATTGAGAATCAACGGTGGACGCTGGCGGCCTATGTGAAGAATGTCAGCAACGTCGTGGCGATCAACTATGTGGACGACGAGACACTGCCCGGTCTCGGTGTCGTGCCGTACGGTGGCGCTGGTCCCCAGAGTGCCTACGTTTCTCTGCCGCGTACGATCGGGGCCGAGCTCACAGTGAATTTCTGAATCTGGACTGGCGGTCGAGTGAAGATCAAGCGTGTCGATATCTACTCCTTCGACCTGACCTACGTTCACGGGACCTACGTCATGTCCGGCGGCAGGGAGATCACCTCCCTGCCGTCGACACTCGTCTGCGTGACGGCAGACACCGGCCTCCAGGGATGGGGGGAGGTCTGTCCGCTGGGCACCACCTACTTGCCCGCGCACGCTCAAGGTGCACGCGCCGCGTTGTCTCTTCTGGCCCCCGCCGTCGTCGGCGTTGACCCGACTAATCTCGCCGCCATCCATGATGCAATGGACTTCGCGCTTGCCGGGCATGCGTATGCCAAGAGTCCCATTGATGTGGCGTGTTGGGATCTGACAGGGCGTGCTCTGGGAGTCAGCGTCTCCACATTGCTTGGTGGTCTGCGCCAGGAGCAATTCCCGCTCTATATCGCAGTCCCGCTCGGTACGCCCGATGAAATGACCGCCTACGTCCTGGAACGTCGTCGGGAGGGTATCCACCGCTTTCAACTGAAGATCGGTGGTGATCCTGTCCTTGATGGGATCCGTGCCCGGCAGATCATCGAGGCGACCGGGCCCGAGGACCTGGTTATCGCGGATGCCAATTGCGGCTGGCGACTCAATGACGCCCTCATCGCCGCGCGTGCGATGGAGGGCCTCCCGCGGCTGTATTTTGAGCAGCCCTGCCCAACCATGGAAGAGTGCATCGAGGTCCGCAAGCGCACGACTCTCCCGATGGTGTACGACGAAGTCGTCACGGACCTGCCAACCTTGCTGCGCGCGGCTCGTGAGGGCGGCGCTGGTGCGGTCAACTTGAAGGTATCCAGGGTTGGTGGGTTGACCAAGGCGAAACTCCTGCGGGATGTCTGTGACGAGCTGGGTCTCCAGGTCACCATCGAGGATACCTGGGGTGGAGATGTGGTCTCCGCGACATCCGCGCAATTGGCGGCCAACACCCGCGCCAGGTCCTTGCTCACCGTATCGTTCATGAACGACTGGACCCACGAGCATGTCGCGGGTTACCAACCTCGAAGCACTGCTGGCATGGGCAGTGTACCGAACGGGGCGGGGCTCGGTATCGAGGTCGACGTATCTCAACTCGGTAAGCCTTTGCTCAGCGTTGGCTGATACTTTTGGAATTACATAGATAATCAAACACGG
>DAITMW010000571.1:0-2088 GCA_036834945.1 Steroidobacteraceae bacterium | reverse complement strand
GACTCATCAACCCTCCGTTGCTCTCTGTGGATCGACAACATCCAGTCCGCCGCGGCCGGAAGATAGGGAAGCGAGGAAAACGACTCAGGCGACTCGGACTGTTCCATGGTGATCGTCAATGCTGGCCACGGAGAGACCCTCCGACCGTCGATTCGTACACACCCGGAAACACAACGTCCTTGTTCACCATCACGGTCAGCCGATAACCCTTCCGTATCTCGAGCGTCGGTTGAATTCGCAGGTTGCGCCGTGCGATCTCCACGCCCACTTCTGAAACCTGCTGCCCGACAGCTGCGGCGGCGATCTGCTGGTTGCTCGGCACGGCCAGCGCGCTTTGCTGCTGCGTTTGGGATAGCTGGTAACCCGCCGCCAGCAGCGAGGTGAGCAACGCGCCGCCGAAAATGCGACCGTAGTGATTGTTGACCCGATCACCAAAGCCGGACTGGCCCGCCTGATCGTGACCCGACATGCCTTCGAGCTCGAGTGTGGAGCCGTCTGGAAAAATCAGCCGTTGCCAGCTGACGAGCACTCGCTCCTGGCCGAAGGCCACCTGGGAATCGTAGTGGCCGAAGATCTTCGTGCCCTGCGGGATCAGAATATAGTTGCCGCTCGCGGTGTCATACACGTTCTTCGACACCTGCGCGATGATCTCCCCAGGCAGGTCGGAGTTGATCTCACCGATCAGAATCCCTGGAATCACTGTGCCGGTCTTGAGCTCGAACGGACTCACGGGCCGGGTCACCCGGCTACCGAGATAGGCGGTCTTACGGCTCTTTTGCATGAACGCCAGTTTGTCGGCCTGGCGATTCAGATCCGGCTCGTTGGCGGGCTCGTTATCGGCCCCATACAAGCCGTTGGCAGTGCGACGCAGACTTCCGCCTCCGGGGCTCACGTTGGACTCACCTTCCGCTGGAGGCGAGCCAGCGGCTTGAGATGCCCCAGCGACGGACTGGGGACGCGTGTATTCCTGCACAGAGAACTTTGGAATAGCCGAGTTAGCCAGGCGCGCGTCATCCTCAGGGTTCCTGACCGGTGCTCGCGGAGCGGTTGGGCCCGATGGGGGTAGTTCCGGAGGCGCTGGCGGTAGTCGGTTCTGCATCGGCAGCGGCACTGTGTCAGGAACGTCCCGTGTCAATGTCTGTGCCGCATTGAGCGCGGGTTCCAGCTTCTTTTGGGAAGCCGCGTCCTCCGAAGCGCCCTTCTTCCTGTTGTCCTTCGAGACGTTGGCAATGATGACGCCGAGAATGACCGCCAGCGCCGCGATCGCGATGAAGGCAGCCTTCTTACTCAACCGGGCGCTCGCAAGCGGCGCACCCCGCAATTGCAGGCTGTCGGGCGATGAGGGGACCTTGTCGTCGGCCATGGCCTACTCCTTGGGATCCCAGCACATGCCGAGCCAGCCGCGGTTCTTGCAGGGATCGCGGGTCAACTCGATGCGTTCCTGCTTCTTCCCCACCCCGGAGATGAGCGCCAACTTGAAGATCGTCCCGTCAACGACGTAAAGATTGCCCTTCAGCCGATAGTTGATCATCTGCTCTTCCCCCGCGGGTGAGATCCCTATGAGCACCGGCGCCTCTCCCTCGGGCAGGTCCTCGTTCATCGCGATATAGGTGTGATAGCCATCATCCATCGCGCGCAGCGGCCTGAACGTCGGCTTCCCCTTCACGACCTTGATCCTGTAGTTGAAGTTGAGCCGGTCCACCGCGACGGTGGGCATCTCCCCGGTGGTGACGCTGCTGTCGCTACGCGAGCTGGTTTTCACCAGGCTCTGCCAGGCCTGCTGCTGTTCTTCCGGATAGTCAAATCCGACACTCGAGACATAGTGATCCGCGCTCGAGACCAGGCGCAGGTGATAAGTGCGACGATCGGTTGGAATGATCACGTTGGTATCGAGACCGATTTCCGTCGGCTTCACAATCAGGTGTGTCACCTTGCGATCACCGCTACCAGAGACGGCAGGAGCCACCCTCCAGCGCACGCCATCGCCGATGTGAGGAGCGTCCTGCACGACCTCCCCCGGCTCCAGCTCGATATCGCAGATCCTGAGCGGCGCGCAGACGATCGTCGGCGCGGACTCGCTGAACACAA
>DAITMW010000570.1:0-2148 GCA_036834945.1 Steroidobacteraceae bacterium | reverse complement strand
GCGATGGCGGAATTCAATTCACGCTACCGGAGCTTGCCTCGGCAATCGAAGCCAACGCGCCGATCATCATCCTGCTCTGGAACAACCGCGGCTACGGTGAGATCAAGCGCTACATGCGCAACCGCTCGATTCCCGAAATCGGCGTGGACATCTACACGCCCGACTTGTTGCTGATCGCCAGGGGTTTCGGGTGCCGTGCCGAACGTGCCGACAGCTTTACTCACCTCGATGCCTTGTTGCGCGAAGCCGCGGGCGGTGATCGCCCATTCATGATCGAAGTGCTCGAAGACGCGGCTTTCATTGCCGCGTCGAACTAACCGAGTGGAGAGCGCAAGCGCTCTCCACTCCGCGTAGCGCTCAAGCCTCTTCCAATATCCCTTGTTGGCGGCCCGCAACGCCTGCATGTCGCGTTGACACTTCTTAAACTCGCGCGCATAGTTTGTTAATAAATGCAAAGGATGCTTCGTATCTAGCAAGTGTTCTTTACATCGGCGCGGCCAACGCACCGAACAAAGCCAGAGGGGGGCCACATAGTGGGCGGTTATCGTTCGCGATTGATTTCTTTGGCCACGCAGCCGGAGGCGCGTGCTCACTGCACCCGACGATGGGGAATCTTCACAGCCGCGCTCGCTATCGCTTGCAGTGCAAGCAGTTATGGCGCTGATGCGGATGGACCACCGACGCCCAATAGCTCCAGCGACGTTACGCTGCAGGAAGTCGTGGTCACCGGCTCGCGCATCCAGAGGCGCGACTTCGAAGCCAACAGCCCGATATTGACCATCGACGACTCCCTCCTCAAAAACTCGAGCACCACGGCAGTTGAGACCGCCCTCACCAAGCTGCCGCAGTTCCATCCGGTGCAGACCCCCGCGCAGGGCGGTGACATCCAGCCGACCGCGACCGACACCCCCGGAGGAGCTACAGTTTCCCTGCGTGGCCTCGGTGCCAACCGCAGCCTGCTCCTGATCGATGGCCGCCGTGCCACACCTGGCAACGCCTCAGAGGTGGTGGACATCAACACCATCCCAGTGCTGGCCATCGATCGCGTGGAGACGATCACCGGCGGTGCGTCTGCGACTTACGGTGCGGATGCCGTGGGCGGCGTGGTCAACTTCATCATGAAGAAGAAGTTCGAAGGCCTGCAGTTCGATGCGCAGGCAGGCGAATCGCAGCGCGGTGACGCCTTCGAGTATCAGATCGGCGGCATCATGGGCTCGAATTTCGCCGACAACCGCGGCAACGTCATGCTGGCGTTCTCGCTCAATGACCGCCACGAGGCCAGGCACATCGACCGGCCCTGGTTCGTGGCGGAGGACAAGAACCCCAATACCGGCGGCACCAACGCCGGACTGGCGCAGAACGATATCGAATACTTCCCGGACTTCTCGGGATACGACCCGTTCACCAACCTGCCGTCGCAGGCCGCGGTAGACAGCATCTTCCACGGTGGCACAGCGCAGGTACCGAACTCCCAGCGCTTCTACTTCAACCCCGACGGCTCGGCTTTCACCGGCTTCTTCCAGAGCTCGCCCAACGGCTCCTATGCTTTCAAGGGCGACACGACCGGTACCAAGTGGAAGCTCAACAGCAATGGCGCGTTGACGCAGAGCTTCCAGGACGCACTGGCCGTGCTGCCCTTGAACCGGGACAACATCTTTTCCCGCGGCAGCTACGAGATCAACGATTGGGTGAGCTTCGTCGCGCAGGGCATGTTCAGCAAGGTGCAGACTCACACGGTGCAACAGCCGTCGCCGTCGGTGAACGGCTGGTCGGTCATCGTGCCTCATGACGATCGCCCGATTCCGAACGATCTCGAGACGTTGCTCGCCAGCCGGCCCAAGCCGGGCGACACATACCAGCTCGTCTACTATCTCAACAACGTCCTGGGCAACCGCGCGGCCAGGACCGATGTGTATAGTTACAACATGCAGGGCGGCTTCGAAGGCAAGATTCCGGGAAGTGACTGGACCTGGGAGCTGTACACATCCAAGGGCGAATCGGAGACCAACTCGTTGCTGACCGGTGTCGCCTCTCTCGAGCGCTTCCGCGCGGTCGTTTCGGCCCCCAACTGGGGGGCGGGTTTCAGCCAGCAAGGCAATCCCCTGTTCGGCGGATTCGGCGCCTCCACGGCGACCTGCACCAGCGGAC
>DAITMW010000569.1:0-2153 GCA_036834945.1 Steroidobacteraceae bacterium | reverse complement strand
GCAAGTGAGCACGACCCAACTATCGTGCCACGAGCAATGGAGTATTCACGCCGCCTGGTATCGATGGCTCGCAAGGAGGCCCGCAGCTATCAATCCCTGCGTGAGAATCTGACCGCCCCGTGTCAGTTCGGTGTCGCGCGTTCGCTCGCACATGCGAAAGCGGTCATCGATGTCCTGAGCGCCTGGGCGGACGGTCCGGATGTCGAAACAACAGCGCTGGCCGCTGCGCTCGTCAACGGATTCCTGCAACTCGAAATGCGCACGCAGCGATGGGAGGAGGGCGCGCTCACTCCGGTGCCGGTGAGCCTGGCTCCGACCGACGAGATATGGAAACTCCGTGATCGCGCCCTGGATATCCTGGCTCGTTGCTCTCGCCATAGTGCACCCGCGGTCCAATATGCAGCGGCCGACTCGCTGAGGCAGTGGGCTCGCGGCTATCGCAATCTGGCGGACGAGCTACGTGAGCGCTGGCTGCCACAACTCAACCGTGAGTTGGATACCCTGGCGGAGAGCTTCAGCAAGCTCGGCACCACCACGCCTCATCTGCCCGTGCGCGCTGCGATCGAGCACCAGGGCTGGCGTTGGTGGATCGGGGATCTCAACTCCCTGGCGCAGCGTGGCGCGCGACGCCTTCTCGAGATGCTGCCGGAGGATAAACCGTATTCATTCTGGAAAGGCCTGCACGATGAAGGGCTGCCACTCTTTCCGGTCCCCCTGGATGACACTATCGAGCTCGGGCAGCGCCGTGCCCGTCTCGCAACCCTCATCGAGCCGTCGGCCGAGCGCACGCAGCAACTGGCCAAGGAGCTTTTCGATCAGCTGGACCCGACCTGTAGCGACCCGGCTGCGTGGTCTGCACTCGTCACCTCGGTGTTGACCGCGCCACCGAAGCAACCGCTACAACGCCACGCACATCTTTACGTCGCGGAGTTCGTGAGGCGGCATAGCGATGCGGCCTGGTCGTTCATCACGGAAGACTCCGCCAATGGCGCGTTGGGGATGATTCTCCCGGCGTTGTTGGTTGAGCTGCGCCGCCAGGATACGCAGCGCTGGCAAGAGGCGATTCAGAAGTCGCTACCCGGTACGCGCTTGTTCGAAGTGGAGTTGCGCGCTTTGTGCGCGGCCAACGAGCTGGACGCGGCTGAGAGGGTCATGGTGTCCAAGGCGCTGGAGATGGACGACACGAGCGTCGTTCACTTATCCGCGCAGGCGCTTTTGAACGCGGCACCGGCGGCTCTCGCTCCCGGATTGACCGCGGTGTTCACCGTTCTTCCCACGCGCCCGGCTGATGAGCGCTTGTGGGAATTGAGTCTGGATGCGTTCGCCCGCTGGGGAGGTCATGTATTGTCCGCGCCGGAAGGCGAGGAGGCCAGTCCCGAGATGCGAACCCTGTCGGGCGAGCTTCTGAAGCTTCTTCGGGTTCACGGCGGCGCTCTGTCGTGGCAAGAGGGGCCTCACACCGAGAAGCTGGCGACCGTCGTGGCTATTTTTGCGGTCGCCGTCCCGCACACCCTCAAGTCCTGGTTGCGGGAGTTGGCTGGCCTGCTGCCCGGTGACACGGACGGCGAGTTGCCGCTGTCGATTGGGCGCTGGTCGCAGGTGGCTCGCCTGATGGCGCAATCACCCACGGCGTCTTATTGGCGCAAGCAGTTTGTTGAATGGGTGAATGAAGAGCCTGACCTGGGAATGCTGGGCGCGCGCGGGTTGATCGCGATGCGAGGTCTGGATCCGGGCGCGCCGCAGTTCGCGGAGGAGGCGAAGACGTTGCTCGGTGAGTTCGCGGACTCGCCCGATGCGGCTGCGGTGCTGGAGAGGGAAATCAGCGCTATGCAATGGACGGCGATTCACGGTTAGTGAATCCCGCGTCGCCCCGTTGGCGCTTCGCGGGATTTCCTGGCTCCGGTCATCGCATCAGTGCTTGGTGGCCTTGTCGATCAGCGAGATGATCTCGAAGTTGCCGCGGGAGTGGGCCGCGGCCTTGGGTGTCATTCCGTGCGAATCCACCTTGTTGGCGTCAGCACCCTTGGCGAGCAGTGCCTTGACGACATCCGCATGGCCACGGCCGATCGCTAGGATCAAAGCGGTGCGTCCTTTCGCGTCGAATGCGTTCAAGTCGACGTTGCTGTCGAGCACTTCCCGCACACGGCCCATGT
>DAITMW010000568.1:0-2207 GCA_036834945.1 Steroidobacteraceae bacterium | reverse complement strand
TGCCGGACGAAGCGTCCGCGCAGTCCGGCAAAGGCGTACTTGCGGCGTCCCCCGGGAGGAACCCTTTCCTCTCGATCGCGGCATCGGCTCTCGTAACCGCGTAAGGCAATGATTTGTAGCCCCATTGTTACAAATTGGCCCCCCGCAGCCCCCGCCCCACAGCGCTGTCGTGCACACCCGACACCCCCACCACACAATGATTGCGGCCGTCACGATCATTAGCGAAGATCGCAGGAACCAAAGCGGCGCCCGGGCGGTCCTTCACAGCGCGGCCACGGCCCAGGCTCCAGCCTCGACAGGGATCCACATGTCTCAGATGACGATGACCCGATTCACAACCACCGGCAGCCTCCTGCTGGCGATCTGCGCCGCATTCGCCGGCTGCTCCGCCCGCACGAACGTCTCCGCGACGGCCAGCACCCCCGCGCAATTCACGCACGTGTTCATCACCGCGCAAGCCGTGTGGTTCAACACCAATGCCAATGCGAGTCCCGATGACTCCGGCTGGGCCAAATTCCAGTTGAAGACCCCGGTGACCGTGGACCTCGTGACCGAGTCGAACGGCTCGCTCGGCGAGCTCGCGGACGACCTGCGCGTCGCTCCCGGGACCTATAACTCGATCCTGCTCCTCCCCGTCGACCCCAGCATGGCGCTGACCGATTCCGCGACCGCGCTCGGCGCGAGCCAGAACCAGGAGGCCGACTACGTCGACGTCAATGGGGAAAGTCACCAGGTTGCGCTCATCCTGCCGAATCAGGAGAAGGGCATCGTGATTCCGGGCTCCGGCCTCACGGTTCCGGTGGGCGGCACGGGTGGCGGCCTGCCAATCGGCTCGACCAACAACACGAACAACTCGAACAACACCAGCACAACCAACAACGCCAGCACCCTGTTCGGCAACCCGACGACGGTGAACCCGACCTCGACCACGGGAACGTCGACGACCAACAACACGGTCACCGTGTCATTCGGCGCGAGCTTCGACGGCAATCGCGACCTGCATACATTCGGTTACAATTTCCTGAGCGGCCAGAACCAACTGACCGGCGTGTTCCTGAGCGCGAGCCCGCAGGCGTCCAATCTCTCGAAAACCGGCGGCATCACGGGCACTCTTTCATTGACCTCGCTGACGTCGTCCTTGACGCCGTTCACGAACGCCTCCGGCCGCCTGAACATCCAGGCTTGTGCCGAGTCGCTCACCTCCGATGGCACGCATCGCGTCGTGGTGGCCTGCGCGCCTGTGCAGACGGATGGTACCTTCACCATCTACCCCTTGCCTTCGGACTCCAGCAATCCGGTCAACTATGACGTCGTGATCCATGGCCCGAAAATCGCGACCATCATCATCAAGAACGTGGTGGTGACGACGACGACGCCAAACATCACGGCCGCCGCATCGACGGCAGGCTCGGTCGCTACGACGACGGCGAGCGGTGCCGTATCGCTCGGGTCTCTCATTCCAAGAATGACTACGGAATTCGGCGTAACGGTAACGTCCAATGCGTCGGGTTCGGGCGTGCTTCCCGCGGGAGCCGCGGTCACGTTTTATCAGTCGCTGCCTTCGGACGCCGCGCCCTACGCTATCGACGAGGTGGCCATCGATCCCTTCAATACCGACGGTTCCGGAAACTTGCTGCACACCCCGGAGCTTTTGTCCGCAGGCTCCATTGATACGGGGACATACAGCAGCAACGGGGCCACGATTACCATCACCAGTACGCAGCCGGCCAATAAAACTGGAACCTACGCGGTCGCTGCGACTGCACCCTTCTATGCGGACGGCATCACGTCGAGCGCCGCGTCTGTCTCGGCACCCGCGGCTGCACTGGGAACCAATGGTGTGGACACCCCCACGCCGCCGGTCAACGTCGCTATCTCCGGCTTGACGCCTTCCAATGGGGCGTCCGCGGCGACGATCACCGCGACGATCAGCCCCGCCTCCCCCGGCAAATATAACCAGGGCGAGCTGCTCGTGAGCCGCAACGGTGCAGTTGTGGGCAGCGCCAAGCTTGATAGCACCCTCGTAGGCGGCGGTACGGTAGCGGTGGGCGGACTGCCCAGCGGGAATTCGTATTACCTGTCCGTGATCGTCTGGAATTCGGCTTCGGCGAGCGCGAATGAGCCGTTCACCTACCAGTCGATCCCCACGCCGGTCGATGTCAGTGGGGGCAGCGCAACGACCACGGTGACCATCAACTGACGCCGAA
>DAITMW010000567.1:0-2254 GCA_036834945.1 Steroidobacteraceae bacterium | reverse complement strand
ATATATTGCGGGTGGCGGGAAGGCGATCATGCCCGCGACTGCCGCGATCTCGAGTCACCCTGAGACCGCGCCGGTCGGGACGCCCGGCGCCGGGCCCTGAAGCAATTACGGTTACAGCCACTCGCCCGCCGCGGCGTGAAGCACCCCGTCCTTTGACGGTGAGTCATGTTGATTCGGCGAGCACCAGGTCCCAATCGATGCTGACGTCGGGAACGGCAGTGAGTGGCGTTCTCCCTGTCAGTTTTCGAACGGTCGGGCATCCATAATGTCCTTTTTCGAGCCGATAGACGGTCAGGGTCCGCTCGATGGAATCGATAAGCCAGGTTTCGCGGACGCCAGCGCGCTCATAAGCGCGCAATTTGACAATTCGATCGTGGCTGGCTGTGCCAGGTGAGAGGACCTCGGCAAGCCAATCGGGAGCACCGCGCAGGCCACGCGCATCGATTTTCTGAAGATCGGAAACAATGAATACGTCGGGTTGGACTACTGTGTCGACCTGATCATCTTCTTCGGTGGACTTGGGTAGCCGGACGTCAAGCGGAGCGATGCAGACGCGGCGAGGCTTACCTCTGAGTGCGCACGTTATTTGATAGTGCAGCTCTCCCACAATCCGTTGGTGCGACCACGATGGGGATGGCTCTCTGACATAGGCGGTACCCTCGATCAGCTCGTCGCCGTAGGCGCGGGACCACACAAGGTAGTCAGCGTAAGTGTGGTGTTGGTTATCTCGCTTGAGCACTGCCATAGCCCTGCTCCGGTGTTTGATCCGCCTCGGCGCGAGGTCAGCTGTTATTTTCCTTCCGTTTTTCTGCTATTGCAAATTGATCACCGTGCAGCGCCCACGCGGATTCTGCGTGGAGTTCACCACGGTGACGACGCCGCGCTCGATCCTCAGCCGGGAAAATTCAGCGCCCGCTCGATCGCCTGGAAATGGGGATCCTGTCGCAGTGAATCCAGCAGCGGGTCCGTTTTCAGCCACCGAAGTTCCGGAAGGCGCTTGCGCAAAGCCGTATCGAGCTGTTCGAGCGCCTGCGACGCCCTGCCCCACTGTGCATAGATCGTTGCGCAGCGGTACGCCCAGCGATCGCCGGCGGCCATCTTGAGTTTGCTCAAGGCAGCTTCGGCGTCCGCCGGACGTGCGAGTCTGTGGTAGGTGAGCGCCAGGCACCATTGACTGGCCTCGTTGTCCGGACCCGCTTCGCACGATGCGCGTGCCTTTTGAAAATCGCCGAGCCCGTAGTAAGCGAGGCCACGACCGCCCGGGCTGTCGGTATCTTTCGGATCCAGTACCAGCACGTCGTTGAAGGCCGCTACTGATTCCGCATAGCGGCGTGCGAAATACAGCGTCTCTCCGAATCTGTAATGACTTTCGGAGTTGAGCGGATCCAACAGGACGGCACGACGGGCGGCGGCGATACCTGCATCGGGGTGACCCGTCAACACGGCAAACCGCCCGTAGCTTCCGATGGCGAGGGCACTGCCGGGTGCGAGCGCTATAGCGCGCTCCAACTCCACACCCGCTTGTGCGAAGTCGAGGGCTCCGTCCCGGAGGAAATAAGACAAGGCGAGGTGGCCCTCCGCAAGCTCCGGTGCGAGAGTGATCGCCTGGCGCGCATCGGCGAGTGCTTCGTTGAGGTCATCGCGTATCGCAGCCCCTTTTGCATACGTCGCCGCATAGTAGGTCAACGCGGTCGACCGGCCTGCGAAAGCGCGCGCGTAGGTTGGATCGAGATGGATCGATTCGGTGAAGGCCGCGATTGCAGCCTCGATATCTCGCGCGGTGTAGCCCAACTCCCAGGTCTTTGAGGCGCGCAGAAAGGCATCGAACGCCGCGGGGTTGCTCGTCCCGCCTGGCTCTATCCTTGCGCCCAGGTCGCCGAGCAACGTCACCTCGAGGGCCGTTGCCACTTCGGTCGCGATCTCGGTCTGCAGTTTCAGCACATCGCCCAGGTCCCGGTCGTAGGTCCTCGACCACAGGTGAAAGCCCGTCACCGCGTTGACGAGTTGCGCGGTGATGCGGACGGTTTGCCCCGAACGCCGCACACTCCCTTCGAGTACTGTTCCGACGTTCAGTTTGTGGGCCACGTCCGCGATATCCGTGCGCTCTTTGAATGAAAAGGATGAGGTGCGAGCTGCGACCTGCAATCCCTCAATGTGCGTCAGGGAATTGAGCAGCTCTTCTGTGAGCCCGTCTGAGAAGTACTCCTGTTCCTGATCTCCGCTCAAATTGACGAACGGCAGCACCGCGATGGAA
>DAITMW010000566.1:0-2283 GCA_036834945.1 Steroidobacteraceae bacterium | reverse complement strand
ACACGTCGACCGCCGTCGCGGTTCGGCACGATGCGGGCGGTACCTACGTGTTGGGCTCGATGCAGACGTCGGCTGGTAACTTCGCCGTCATTTGGAAATCGCCCTAGGCGGAGAGGGCGTTACCGACGTTGGCTTACGGATGGGTCTCATGCTGCGGCAGCCCGTCTGAAATCGACTCCCAGGGCACCGCGGATTTCATCCAGACGTGCATTTCCGGCCGCGGGACGCCGTCGTCGTCGAGCACTCCGAGTGGAATGCCGCGAAATTGCGGCAGGTGTGTTGGTTCGTACCACAGGGGAGAGCCGCACGAGCTGCAAAAGGCCCGCAGGCCATTGCCCGAGTCGTATTTGCTGATGCCGGCGTTGGATTGACCGACTACGAGGTGAGCCGTCTCGATCAGTCCCCACGCGGCGTGAGCGGTGCCCGAGAACTTACGGCAATTCGCGCAATGGCAATATCTCGCGCGCTGGACAGGTCCTGTGATCTCGTAAGTCACGCCACCGCAGAGACAGCTCGCCTTCATGATGGCTGGTTCTGGGTGTGATGTTGTCCTCCGCCCACGCGCTCGAGCCAGATTTCGCGCCAATACATGATCTCACCCCGCGGGCAGTCTCCCAGCTGTCCATAGCACAGGCATTCCTCCGCCAGCGACTCGCTGTTGTTGATGTTCTTCAGCGCCACGCTATCGGAGAGCTCGCGCATCTTGCCGGTGCTTTCCTCGATGAGGCGATCGACGCGATAGTGCACTTCGGCTTCGTGCCCGAAGCACCGCTGCATTTCGGTGCAGATACCCATGCCACGATTGCGTCCCCGGTTGTCCAACGTCTGTGCGATCTCGGCACGGCTCTTTATCCGGACCCGCTCGCCAGGCTGCAGGCCGAGCGACTGGGTGGGCGTGCGTTGCTGCGTACCGCGGAGCCAACGATCGCCATCCGCCCAACGCCATACCTTCAGCCATAACCACCTGAGTGTCATCTTGATGACAGCCGCCGGCGAGAGATCGCCGACCCGCACAGCGCGCAGGGCGAGACGCACCGTCTGGTGCTTCTGTGCGTCCGGAAACGCCCGTGTGGCCTCGTACAGTTGGGTAGATTGGCAGTAGTAACGTTGTGTGTCAGTTTTCGACTTGAGCCGGGCGCGCAGTGACTCGAGTGCCGTGGAGGATTGCTCTACGGGAGGGCTGCCGCCGTCAGCGGGGCGCAGCCAGGCTTTCTTCCAGAAAATCCGGCAACCATGCTTGCAGCCGTCATGGGCGCTGCCGTCGCAGCGGGGACCGTCCAGGATGACGACGTCGTCATCTGGAAACTGACGCATGGGATGCCCGTCGACGCACGTTTTGACGACCTGGCTCTGGACGTGGAAGGACCTGCCGCAGGAGTGGAGCATCTCCGGCATGAACGGCAACCCGTCGAGGGTGCCATCGGAGTCGAGCGTCGCCAGGATCTCTTCGGCGGAACGAACGTTGACCTTCTGTCGGGTGCGGAATGTGTAGTTGTTGTTCATGGCCGCGGCATGGAATTTTTATGGGAACGCTGCGAATGCACGTCGTTTATGTTCAACTGCGGGGGTGCTGTTTACAAGGCCCGGGTAGAGCTCATCCGGAACGCTGATAGCGCTCGCTTCGCTCGAGAATCGCCGGGCCGTGTCACGAGTTTGTCAAGAAAGCCGACACCGGGAAACACGCGTCGGCGGGCCGATATATGTGGATTCACTGGGGAATTCTGCATGCAACAGTGATATGGTGGAGTGTAAAGGGAGAACCTCGTAAAGGGGCCAGATTTTGACACCGACCGATACTGCATCCTCCCTGTCCGAGGCTTGGCCTGGTCTGGCCATCGCCGAATTGCGCTGGTGGACCGAGGAGACATTCAGGCGCTCCGAGGCCGAATGGCAGGATCTCCTGGCGCGGTCTGACGCGGATCCCCTGTTCATGTCGTGGGCTTGGCAATGGCTGTGGTGGCGCCATCACGCCGGGTTGTTGAAGTCCCGCCTCTACCTCATCGCCGCCTACACCCGGGACGGCCAGCTGGTCGGACTGGCGCCATTGCACCTGCACCGCGCCGCACACCGCAAGCCACTCTCGGCGATGCGCCTGGAGATCATCGGCTCGACGTGGCGGGATGCGACGGGCGCCTTTTCGGAGTACCTGGACTTCGTGGTCGACCGCCGGTTCGAGGAGGTTTTTCTCGAGGCACTCGCCACCTTCGTGATGCGCAGGCACGACTGGAGCGACCTGGTCCTGGCCAACAGCAAGCGCAACAGTGTCGCGGCCCGGTTTGTGCA
>DAITMW010000565.1:0-2292 GCA_036834945.1 Steroidobacteraceae bacterium | reverse complement strand
GGGGAAGGTGCGCGCAGTTGTGCTCGCAACCTCGGCCGCGTGAGGTTTCACCAGCTGCAACCGACGCACGGTCATCCGCCAGCCCAGTTCCCGAAGCTGATCATGGAGTTCTGTTTCCGCCAGCGGCAAAAGTATCGTCTCCTCGTCGGCCACGTGATGCAACACTGTGCGGATGAGCTCGTAGAACGTGCCATCGTAACGGGTGTCGCCAGGTGTCATCTGGCGCAAGCGTTGCATCAGCAGCCGCATCTGCTGGTGCTCCGCGACGCTCTTGTCGAGCTCCCCGGTACTGTCGTCCTGTCCAAAGAGGGCTGGGTAGAAGATCTCTTCCTCCAGCTGGGCATGGATATCCAACGCGAGGCACACGTTGGCGACCACGGCTTGCTTGTACGCGGCCGACGAATGCCCGTGATAGCGGCGAAACGCCGCCAGCACGTGAGTGTGATCCAGGCGGATCAGGGTCGTGATTTCCGGGCTCGCCCGGCGGGAGGCGCGTCCGGCGGCCGCTCCGATCGCCTGCGACGCCGCCCCCACCTTGCGCTTGATGGAAAGGCGGTCCCCCAGCTCATCCAGCGTACGATCGACCTCTGCGCGAGTGGCATTGGCCTGCTGCTCCAGTTCTGCTGGAGAACCCTGCTCGGCGGTGCTCATGGTGTCTTCCTCGAGAGGACGTCTTTATCTTTCTCCAACGAACGAATGGAGCGCTTCGGCTTCATCGTTTTCGGCACACGGCGGCTGCCTGCGAGCAGCACCGCGGCTCCGGCAATACTCAATGCGATCCCGACGAGCAGCGCGGCGAGCCACGCGGCCATGACCAGGCTCAAGCCGAGTATTGCCGCGGCAACCAATGCGAGCACTCCCGTAAACAACACAACCCCGCCGGCCGCCGCTGTGGTGATGGCTGCCAGTGTCCTGCCGAGTGTCTGGGTGAGCTCGGCGCTGACGAGCGTCAGCTCCTGGCGGAACAAACCCGACAATTCGTGGGTCAGCCGACGTAACAGGGTGGGTACCGACTGCGTCTCGCGGTCCGCGGATTCGAGATGGTGGGTCACCATGTGCAAGTCTCCAGCCTCACCCTGTCGACCAACACAAGCAAACGCCGTTCCGCCGACTCTAACCGTCGTCCCGCTCCGACCTGTCGAAGAGCGGGTCCCCCACCAGGCCCCTGATTTTTCCGGCCAACGCCTGCATGTCGCGCGCCTCCCGGTCGTAGTCCTGCGCGCCTTCCGCTGGCAACGACGTCCCATTCGCAAGCTCTTTCAGGAGAGCCTGTCTCTCCTCCGCCTGGGCCAACGCGGCCCACAGCGTCGCTTCGATGTTCGGCAGCGTTTGATGCAGGAGCGCCGCCCCGCTATAGGCATGCCCTGTATGGCAGCGGAACCGCTTGATGGAGCCTTCCACGATCGCGACCATCGAGCCGTGACATTCCGGACAGGTGTAGAAAGAGGGGCTGCCCAGGGCCCGCACTCCGGGCTCCGAGCCGTGTTCCTCGAGAGCGATACGGGTTTCCACTTTCAACTTTTCATTCATGCTGCGCCCCTGGACCTCGATACGCTCACGCGTGAGAGATCGAAGAACGTTGGGAATATCGGCAAGCTGCAGGGTGTAATCCACCTTGACATGTCGGAGTGCACTGCGAGGCATCGAAGGATAACGCGCCTCCTCTGGAGACTGCACGATCGCGACCCCGCCGCGATCCTTGATCGCCCATAGCCCTGCGGTGCCATCATCGAGCATTCCGGTCAACACGATACCGATAACCCGTGGGCCCCCGTAGTACGCCGCCGACCGAAACAGTACGTCCACGGCGGGACGGGCGTGGCTTTCGCGCGGTCCGCGAGTGAGTCGCACTCTATCGCCTTCCATCATCAAATGATGATCTGGAACCGCTACGTAGATCCGCCCGGATTCCAACGGTTCGCCATTGACCGCAGGCTTTGCCGACAGTGGGCCGGCGGCGTCGAGTCGTTCGGCGAGGTAATTCCGTGCATCGGGCGCCATATGCAGGACCACGAGCACCGCAGCGGGAAGATCCTGCGGCAAGGCCGCCGCGAGCTGAGGCAGAGCCTCCACGCCGCCCAGCGACGCCCCAATCACGACGATATCCCGGTGGGCCATGCATATCTGCGAGCAAGAAGAGCACCCGCAGTCACTCTCCTCCATGGGCGTTCGCCGTGGCGACGCCCGGTTTGACCAGGAGCAACAGTGGCAGCAGAAACAGGAAGATCACCGCGATCGCCTTGAACGCATCCAGGTAACTGAGCAATGTCGCTTGTTGGACGACGGTCTGGT
>DAITMW010000564.1:0-2326 GCA_036834945.1 Steroidobacteraceae bacterium | reverse complement strand
CGAAGGGAAGGCGTGGGCCCGGTGGGATTCGAACCCACGACCAAGGGATTCACTCGGCCCCGGCGTTTCCGCCGGGAGTGGACTATCTCTTCACCCGTGCACGTCGCCGTGCGTGTGGGTGCGGGATGCTCCAGCCTGTTATTAAGGGCACTAAGCAGTCCGGCCCTTGGGCCGGGCTGCCAGCCCGCAGGTAGTCTCTGCACCTTCCGCCGGTGTACCGGCGGCTCGGCTCAGGGTTGCCATGGGACTCGAGCTCCCGAAGGGTTCCCTGAATTCATCCCGTTCACTTCGTGCGTTTCCGCGCGAAGGCACCATTGTCTGATGAGTCCCCTGCACTAACCGCTGTGCTACAGGCCCAACGAAAGACCATTCTACCAAATCCGTGGATATTGGCTCTCCATCCGTCTTGGGGCGTATTCGATGCTGGCGCGATCGGTTGTGGCTCCTAACACCGGCCGCTCGCCCGCGCTGGCAAGCTCATATTCGGCTAGCGATCGAAGGCGGTGTCCAGCGCTTCGTGCCAGAACATGGCGGTGCACTTGCCGCAGGTAGTGGAAAAGGCCTCATCGACCGCTCCCTGGAACCAGGATATTCCGCTGGAGCCGTGGCGTCGGGCGCCGCCACCGGGGTTTTCGGCGGCGTCCGGGGACGGGGCGGAGGGTGAGGCCGCCGGGCCGGGCCGCGCGGTCAGGGTCGACTGGGCGGCGGGGTTGGCGGCTTTGGGGCCCGGGATCGGCTCTTCCTTGCGGTTTTTGCAGCCGGCCAGGACGATGGTTGCGGCAAGAATCGCGGTGGCAACGCCTATGGATTTCATAGCCCTCTCCTGATGCGAGCACGCCCCCGTCGATCCGGGGAGGCCGCGTGGATTATCCCTTGGGTGCCGGGGTATCCCAAGGGCATCCTGGTCAAGGGATAACGATTGGGTCGCCCCTTGCGCTCCCTGGCGGCGACGTTAGCATGGCGGTCGCTAGTAGCCTCTGACTAGCCCTGTGCGCCGGCAGTTCCATGCCGGTTCCGTCTTCATGGAGATTTCATGCGCCTTTATACGATGCCTGGTGCCTGCTCGCTGGCGGCAAACATTGCGCTGCGCGAGGCGGGGGTTCCGTTCGATGTCGTCAAGATCAGTCACCATACTCACAAGTCCGCCGACGGGGTGGACATCAACGAGATCAACTCCAAGGGTTATGTCCCGGCGCTCGTGCTCGACAACGGTGAGTTGTTGACCGAGAACGCCGCGCTCCTGCCCTACATAGCCGATCTCAATCCGGCGGCGCAGCTGGCGCCCGCCAATGGCACGCTCGAGCGGTACCGGTTGACCGAGTGGCTCGCCTACATCAACTCGGAGGTGCACAAGTCGTTTTCGCCCCTGTTCACGCCGAATGCGTCTGAGGACACGAAGCAGCACGCGCGCGCCAATCTTACCAAGAGACTGGGCTGGTTGGCGGATCGGCTGGGGTCGAAGCCTTATCTGATGGGCGAGCGGTTCAGCGTCGCGGACGCTTACCTGTTCGTCGTGTTGAGCTGGGCAGGTCATGTTGCCGTCGACTTGAGTCCGTGGCCGAATCTGAAGGCATTTCAGGAGCGGGTCGCCGCGCGGCCGCACGTGGTCGAGGCTTTGACATCGGAAGGATTGCTGCGGAAGAAGTGAGCGCTGGTGTGCCCTTCATGGGCACATTTGTCGCTACGAGAAGCGCATGGGCAGCCGGAAACTCTCGAAATATCGCGCCAAGCGTGATTTCACCAGGACGGCCGAGCCCAGTGGCGCAATCGACGTCGCACCGGCGGAGCACCTGCGCTTCGTTATCCAGAAGCACGCGGCCCGCCGGCTGCACTACGATCTGCGGCTCGAGCTGGGCGGAGTCTTCAAGTCCTGGGCGGTGACGCGCGGTCCGTCCCTGGATCCGGCTGAAAAGCGGCTCGCCGTCGAGGTGGAGGATCACCCGCTGGCCTACGGGGATTTCGAAGGAACCATCCCCGCGGGCGAGTACGGCGGCGGCACCGTGCAGCTCTGGGATCGCGGCTACTGGGCGCCCGAAGGTAACCTGTCGGCCGAGGAAGCGCTCGCCAAGGGCGATCTGAAGTTCGTGCTGGAGGGTGACAAGCTGCACGGCAGTTGGGTGCTGGTGCGGATGAAGGGAGATCGGTTTGGCGGCAGCCGTACCAACTGGCTGTTGATCAAACATCGCGACGACTACGCCCGGACGGGCGATCACGACACGTTGTTGGAGGAAGATCGGTCGGTGGCGTCCGGGCGGTCGCTGGCGGACATTACCGCCGGCGTGGGGCGGGCACCGAAGCCATTCATGCTGCCGCGGGGGACGAAGGC
>DAITMW010000563.1:0-2392 GCA_036834945.1 Steroidobacteraceae bacterium | reverse complement strand
GGGCGCCGGCGCGCGCCAGTACTTCGGCGCTCGCGCGGCCGATGCCTTGCGCGGCGGCCGTGATCAGGGCTGTCTTGCCTTGCAAACTCTTCATGGGGATCCTCATTCGCTCACAGGAACCGGCGTGGACCTGGCCGCATTGGACTGATAGCACGCTTCCACCAGTGCCATCGTATGCCAGGCATCCTCGACGGACGATTGCAGTACCGTGTCCTCACCCGCGGCGAACCGTTGCAGGTTGGACATGGTACCGATGAATGCATCGGGAAACCAACTTCCCGCGAGTGGCAGCTGCTCCCACGGGCCGCCCCTGGGGGCCAGCCACAACTCATCGGGCTCCCCTTCCGGGTAATTCAACAGGAGTCCGAGCTTTACCAGTGCTGCGCCGCGGTCCCCTTCGAAGCGGAACGAGGCGTCCTGAAAGCGCCGCCCGAAATCATGATGATGGTTGATGGACAGGGTAACCCGCAGGTCGCTGCCGTAGTCGAGGATGGCGGAGGTCCGCGTCTGGGCGAGATCCGTCGCCGGGTGCCCATAAGTTCTCGCCAGCACGCCTCCGGGATTACCGGCCAGGGCGCGGATCAGGTCCAGGTAGTGAATCGAGTGCGAGACGATCTCGACGCGCGGATTGGGCTTGAGGTGTGGGAACAGGTGCCAGGGTGTCACGAGATTCAGATGCACTTCGACATCCACCAGCCTGCCCAACAGGCCGCGCTGGAGTGCATCCGCCACGCCCAACATCATGGGGGCGAAGCGCAGTTGGAAGTTGACGGCCGCGATCAGGCCGCGCTCGCGACAAGCGCCGCGGATACGCGTTGCCGCCTGCAGGTCGAGCCCCATGGGCTTCTGCAGCAGAACCGCGGAGCCTCGGGGTAGTTGACCCACGATGTCGGCATGGACTATCGGGGGCGCGGCGACATCGAACACACAGTTCGGAACGGCGCTCACGGCTTCGTCCATGGAGTTGAACGCCATGGGGATGTTCCACTGCCGTGCCACGTCGCGCGCCTTGCCGGCATCGACATCGAACACACCGGCCACGGCAAATCCAGCCTTCCGGTATGCGGGCAGATGGGCGTCAGTGACAATGCCACCCGTGCCAATGATGACAATGGGCCGCGGGCTCGACGGCAAAGGATGCTGTTGGCGAAGCGCCGGGCTCACGCCACGAGCTCCTGTACCTTACGCTGTGCCTTTTCCAACAGAGTTGCGCTCGGGATGTCACTCGATAGCGCACGCCCCAGCATCTCGTCCACTATGTGGGAGATCTCCGCCAGTCGCCGCTGCAGGGGTAACTCGCGGGCCAGCGCATGGAGGGAATCGAGCTTGTGATAGTAGGGAATGCTGCGATTCACTTCGGGATCGGCCCAGGTCGAGCGCCGGACTCCGATGGCGCCGGCGAGTGTCGTCAGCTTGTCCATGGGCGCGGTCGCGACATGGCGCAGGAGCGACCATGCGAGATCGGCGTTGGCGGAGCCAGCCGCCAGGGCCAACACCCAGAACACATTCAGCGAGACGCTGCGACCCCCTGCACCATCGCCCGCCGGTAATGGCGCGATGTCAACCAATCCACGCACACGGCTCCAGGGTGCCGTTTCACCCAGCGCCGCGAAGCCGAACCAGTTGGTCATCAGGGCGATCTTGCCCTCGCAGAACAAGACGCCTGACTTCACGCTGTCGAGGGTGGTTGCCTCGGGCGCCATCGCCCGGTCATCGCGAGCGAGCGTGCGGATGAAGTCCAACGCCGCCCTCGCCTGCGGTGTCATAAAGGTAGGCTGCCCACCGACACCGAAAGGCTCACCGCCGCGCGTCCAGATATGAATGCAGAAATCGTAGAAGCTGTTGTGCCCGTCGGGGTAAAGCGCGAGCACTGTCCCGTAGCGAGCTTGCTCGGGGTCCTGTAGGCGGCGTGCGGCTTCGTGAAACTGTGTCCACGTGGTCGGCACGGGAATCGACGCCGCCTCGAGCAGATCCTTCCGATAGATCAGACACTGTGGCCCGTCGTGATAGGGCATACCCCAGAAGCCGCCCTGGAAGCGCTGGAGATTCACCAGCGATGGACTCCACGCGGCGGGAAAGTCCGGAATCGGCGCGGCGGCCAGGTGCGGAGTCAGGTCGCGGATGAGCCCGCCGGACTGGGCCTCAGCCAGCCAGTCGGTGGAAAGGAATGCCAGGTCGAACGTTCCGTCCGCCAGCCCCTGGCGGGTGAACAGGGAGTCGTGCAGGGGGTTGAGGTCCAGCGACTCGATCTCCAGGGCTGCGTCGACACCGCTGGCGCGGGTGAAATCGGCAAACTGTCTGGTGATGGCGCTCTCAAACGGCTCAAACTTCCGTACGGCTATCCGAATCCTCGCGCCCATGCGCATCCCCCTCACGTTTCAACCCGGCCTGC
>DAITMW010000562.1:0-2395 GCA_036834945.1 Steroidobacteraceae bacterium | reverse complement strand
CAACCTCATGTAGGAAGCCGGCGCCGAGGCCCAGCGCGGAGCGGATCACCCGCTCCGGGAGGGACAGCAAATAGGTTTTCGAAACCATGGCGGCAATGGTTGGACACTGACGCCATGGGAGTCAAATTTCCGGCGAGCACGACTGTCCGCGCCCGCGCTAGAAGGTCTCGCCGACCATCTGCTCGCTCTTTTTCCAGAGCGCTGCGGCATTCGCCGGATCCAGCGCATAGTCGCGCACGTCAGAGCTGGCGGCGGTGATCCCGGCACTGTCGGTAACGACGTGGCCGACCTGACAGTCCGCGCAATAACGACCGCCGATTTCCTCGGCCGAGGCGACCACTGCCGCCCAGACCGATGTTGCGGCTCCCTGGGGAATGGACTTGTATTGAAACGGGGATTTGCCCTCCTCCACGAGTCGCTGGTTGAGCTGGTCCATCACCCTTTGCAGCTGGGCGGGGTCCATGTGGCGGCTCAGCTCCGTGCGGATGCCGCCAGGGTGCACGGCTGCGGCGCGAACCCCTCGCTCACGGTGCCTCCGATCGAAAGCCGCCGCAAACAGGATGTTGGCTGTCTTCGAGCGGCCGTAGGCAACAAAAGGGTCATAGGGTGTTCGTTCGAAATTCGGATCGTCCAGATCCACGTTGGAATAACGGTGACCCGCGGAGGACAAGCTCACGAGCCGGCCGCCCGGGCGCAGCAGCGGTGCGATCCGGTTGATCAGGAGGAAGTGTCCCAGGTGATTGGTGCCGAACTGAGTTTCGAATCCATCCGTGGTATGACCGAACGGCGTCGCCATCACGCCCGCGTTGGCAATCACGGCATCCAAGGGTTGTCCTCTGGCCAACAGGGCCTGCGAGCAAGCGCGCACACTTGCCAGGCTCGCCAGGTCGAGCGCAGCCAACTCGAAGCGACCACCTCCTGCAGCGGCGTCCTTCCGTACCTGCGCCGTGGCAGCTTCGGCTTTACCGAGATCACGTGCCGCGCCGATGACGTGCGCCCCGTGAGCGACGAGCGAGCGGGCAGTCTCGATGCCCAGGCCGGCGGAAACCCCTGTCACGAGAATTCGCTTACCGCGCAGGTCAATGCCGGACAGCACCTCGTCAGCGGTAGACGTCGCATCGAATAGCCGGGTCATATTGATCTCCTGGGCGGTAAAAGCGGAGAATGTCTCCGCTATACATTATGCGGAGACTGTCTCCGATTTCAAGGCAGGCGGATGGCGAAGAAAAAGGCTGCGCCCACTTCCCGCAAACCGCGGGCGGACGCACAGCGTAACCGTGAGCGTATTCTCGAGATTGCGAAGGCGGCTTTTACCCGTTCGGGGGTGGACATCAGCCTCGACGAGGTTGCCAAACATGCCGGCGTCGGTCCTGGAACCCTTTACCGGCATTTTCCGACTCGTGATGCCCTCCTGGCAGCCGTGTATCGCACCGAGGTGGAGCGACTTGCGGCGGCGGAGAAGGAGTTCTCCGCGACCCTCCCGCCGATCGAGGCATTGCGCGCGTGGATGTTACTGTTTGTCGACTACATCGCGACCAAACAGCTCATCGCTCCCGCGCTCAACACGCTCGTGGAAGGGCCTGCGAAGCTGTTTCAATCCTCCGGCACGATGATCAAGCAGGCCATTCACTCGTTGGTGGAGCGTGCGATTGCCAGCGGGGATATCCGTGAGGATCTGGATCCGCTCGATCTCCTGCGGGCGTTGGTTGGCGTCTCCAACGTGTCGTCGATACCTGACTGGCCATCGAGCGCCCGCCGACTAGTGCAGATTCTGATCGCCGGCTCGCGACCCACCGCGTAGCGGCCGGTGGTCAATGGCGCGGGGCCTTGTAGCCCCGCCATACCCACTCGAGCGCCTCCGGCAGAGTCTGCGCCCGCACCTTCGGGTCGCAGTGCCCGGCATCGAGCGCGAAGACATATTGATGCTGATAGCCCTTGCTGGCGAGAGCCGCGGCCATGCGGTGGTTGGCCACGACCCAGTCGTGCATGTCGTCTCGCATGACGTTGGGGTTCAGAAGATCCCGGTCGCCGACCTGCATCCAGATGCGGATGGGCTTGGGCTTTGTGCCGGCAATCAGGGTTTCGTGATAGTCCCAGGCGCCGCCCGGATTGGCCGGATCGAAAGGCCATTGCTGGTTCGTGAAGGTGCCGGAGTAACTGATGACGCGGTGATACCACTCGGGGTGAAACCAGGCCATCGTGAAGGCGACCGCGGCACCTGAGCTGCACCCCATTGCGGCACGTCCGTCTGGGCTGTGTGTGAGTTGGACGTGGTAGTGCGACTCCACCTGTGGAAGCACTTCGTGCTCGATGAATTCAGCGAACCGACCTGACAACGTATCGTACTCGAGCCCGCGCTCGCTGCCTTGCGCGTCGCCGCCGCCGTTCTGGATCA
>DAITMW010000561.1:0-2401 GCA_036834945.1 Steroidobacteraceae bacterium | reverse complement strand
ACGCAGCTCCACCAGTTCGCGGCAGACGACGTCTTGCCAATAGCGGAACGGGTGGGTCTTGGCCAGGCGCGTACTCCAGAATTCGGGCCTGGCGCCGCCGTCGGGGACAACCAATGGCTGTCGGGTTGGATCGATCATGGGGTGGGGGCGATTATGGGTGGGGTGGATCATGGCGTGAGGTCGATCATGGCGCTGCCGTGATTTCCGGTAGCGGACTGTCCGCGATTTCGCGAGCCTTGCGATCGGGTACTCCGAGAGCACGCAGCAAATGATGGGCGATGATCCGAGGCTGCGTTCGGGTGCCTCCCTCACGAAGCGTCGTGACCATGGCCGAGAGGATCGTGCCCAACAACAGATCCCGTCCGTACTGGGGGTGTGGCACGTCGAACTCACCTGACTTGATCCCCCGCTCGACGGTCAGGTAACAGGCCTCGTAGGATTCCGCGCCGAAGAACGGCCCTGCGGCGCTCAGATGGACCATGGCCCAACCCCATGCACTATCGCGCCGTGCTCGTTTCAGATAGTGCTGAATCGCTGCATTCGTACGCACGGCATTGCTCTCGATTTTCTCGAGGGTTGCCACAACTGCGAGATTGAAACCATGACTGAGTTCCACCGCCAGCGTCTGGTAGAGCTCTTCCGTGCTGGAGAAATAGTTGTAAAACGTGCCCCGGGATACCCCCGCCGCCGCACAGATTTCCTCGATGCGGGTATTGAGGCCTCGCTCATGACCGATGAGCTGGAACGTCGCCTCGAAGATGCGCCGGCGGGTGCGGCTGCGCTTGCCGCTCATTTCATCCGCGCCTCGCTGGGGTGTAGCCCCTTTTGAGCGAACCGCTCGCGCCTGCCCCGCTGGACTCATCCGATCCGCTCCCATTGTGCTCGCACCCCAGGGTGGGTCGGATTTTATGCCAATTGAACGCAGTGTCCATTTTTTCGGCTCCGGCCAGACCCCTGCGGCGTCCCGTTTCTTGATTTCTTGACAAAGTGTCATTTCCGCGCGGACGATATCTGACCGACGGCGCGTGAGCGCCTGAACCCCGGAGGCACATCTTGGTAGTTGCACCTGTCCGCTATGGGCTCGATGACGGTACGCTGAAGGGCTTCGGTCAGGCTCCCCCGGATGAGCGGCTCGTGACGTACCACGACCAGCGCGGCGTCGCGGATCAGCCGAGGCTGCAACGTGAAGGGTTCGCGCTCGTCAACCATACGACGGGCGTTCAAAACTTCGAGGATGGTGAGCAGATTGCCAAGGTTTACCTCCCGGAGATTCGGGAGCTGATGCGCTCGGTGACGGGTGCATCAGAAGTGTACATGCAAACCAACTGGGTCTTACGTGCGCAAACCAAGCCACACCATAACGTCACGAGTATTGCTGGCGGCAAGCACGCCCACCACAGCATGAAGACGGGCGGTTTTTTGCACATGGATTTCGACACCCCGTCCGCGGACTTGTGGACGAGGCGGACGTTAGCCGACGCAGGTGTTGCCGAGCGACCGCGCGGGCGCCTGCTGCTACTGACGGCATGGCGTGCAATATCCGCGCCGCCGCAAGACAAACCCCTCGCGCTCCTGGACCGTCGGACGGTCCAGCAGAGCGACTTGATCCGGGAGCAAATCTCGCTGCCCCACGTCACCTGGTATGGATATCAGCTCAAGCACAATCCGGGGCATCGGTTCTGCTGGTGGTCGGACATGACTCGGGACGAGGTCATTCTGTTCTCGAACCAGGATGACGGTGTCACCGGCCTCTCCGCGGCGCCTCATACCGCGTTTGACAACCCGGACTGCCCACCGGGCGCTCCGACCCGCCACAGTATCGAAGTTCGGGGATACTGCTTTCTCACATGACCCAATCAGGGCAGCGGGCGGAGATGCGATAACGGCTAAGCCCATCCGGCTCCGACTTGCGGTGCGCTCGACCGCCCACCTGCGCCACGGCGTCGCATCCAGATCTCGACGACGATCAAGCTGGGTACCCAACAGGTCCAGCCCACAATGTTGAGCGCGAGTATGGGTGAGAGCCCTCCCCATACGATCAAGGCTGGCATCTGCAGTCGCAGCGTTACGGCGGCGTACGTGAGAGCGTAATTGCGTATCATCCAGCGGCGGTGTGCCTGGATGTCGCGCCTGCGGATCGTGAGATAGGCTCTGGCGCCGGTGTACAGCCAAGCGAGGGCGAGGAATATAAAGGCGATGCCGAACGTGTTGCTGGCATAACTGCCGGGAGACAAGTAGAGGCCCGCGAGGGCGCCGGCAGTGACACAGACGAGGTATGTGCGGCCGACCCAGACGTGCAAGCAGGGATGCCGCCGCCGTAGAGATCCCAGAAACTGAAAGGGGCCTATCACAGAGGCGATGGCACCCCCGAGCGTGTGAGCATAGCCTACTGCCGCAATCG
>DAITMW010000560.1:0-2407 GCA_036834945.1 Steroidobacteraceae bacterium | reverse complement strand
CCCTACAAGGCCGGCTTCGGCCCGATGCTGCCGGAGGTCTACCACCTGCCCTTCCCGATGAGCTATCACGACATCACCGTGGAGCAATCGCTGCAGGCACTGGAGCACTTGTTCAAAGCCGACGTGGATCCGGCCCGGGTGGCCGCGATCGTCATCGAGCCAGTGCTCGGCGAGGGCGGTTTCTACGTGGCCCCCACCGAGTTGCTGCGCAAGTTGCGCGCGCTATGCGACCAACACGGCATCCTGCTCATCGTGGACGAAATCCAGACGGGTTTTGCGCGCACCGGCCGCATGTTCGCCATCGAGCACGCGGGCGTCGAGCCGGACCTCATGACGATCGCGAAGAGTGTCGCCGGCGGCCTGCCTCTTTCAGCCGTGATCGGCAAAGCCGACATCATGGACTCGCCGGGACCGGGCGGACTGGGCGGCACCTATGCCGGCGCCCCGTTGGCGTGCGCCGCGGGCCTGGCCGTGTTGGAAGCCATCCGCGAGGAGCAACTGTTGAGCCGGGCGCAGCACATCGGTCATTTCATGACCTCACGTCTGAAAGGCCTGGCCGTGCGATTCCCCGCCATCGGCGAAGTACGCTCGCTGGGGGCGATGGTGGCCGTGGAGCTGGTGAAGAACTGCAGCGCGGAGCAACCAGACGCGGATCTCACCAAGGCGCTGGTACAGGCGGCGGGCCGTCGCGGCCTGATCCTCCTGTCGTGCGGGATCTACAGCAACGTCATCCGGTTTCTCGCGCCACTGACGATCACCGACGCCCTGTTGAAAGAGGGTTTCAACCTCTTCGAGCAGGCGCTGGATGAAGTCTCGAGGACGGCGTCGGCAGCAGTGCCTGCCTGAATCCTGTTACGCCCGACCGGCGTTCGCGTCGGTCGGGGTATGGAAGTACTCGCTCTCGGAGGCGAGCTGTTCCATCAGGCGTTTGAGCTCGGCCATGCGGCCTTCGGCCGTGCTGATCGGCATGCAATCCTGACACCGCGGATCACCACAGGGCTGGCGTGAGTACAGCCAGTACTGCAGGGCACCCGCAAGCAATCCGTCGGCGATGTCCCAGAGGTCCGCGTCCTTGTCCTTGTCCGCGAGCCGATTGCCCAGGTCGACAGCTTTGGTGAAGGCCGAGTCGAAAGTGTCGGCGATCTCGCTCATGGGTCCCTTTTCTCGGTCATGGGTCTAGTATAAGGCAAACAAGGCCGCGCCGTTCTCGACACACGCAGCCGCCAGGCCATTCCTGCGCCCGAAATCCTCGCAGCGCGCAAATCTACCGCTACTGCCACGCTTTATGCGATGCCCGCCACGGAAGTGGCGCCCGGATCGCGGGCATCATGGCCGCCAGTTCTCGGCCGCCCATGCCAAGACATAGGACGTCTGGAATAGCGGCTTATGTCATATGCAGCAAATGCTCCCCGAGACGCCGCCATCCGTGCCGCTACTCCCTGCTCACCCGGAGCGGGCAGGTCGCGGTTGGCGAGGCCTGAAGCCACGCCTGGGAATCGGTAGCCGCCTCGCCATGGGCCTGGCCGCCGTCGCGGCGGTGATCGTCATCGGCCACGCGCTCGGCACCCAAACCACGCGCCAGGCCTCCGAAGCGGTCCGCCGCATGCAGGCCGAAAGCGAGCCGCTCGCCCGACGGGCGAACGCCGTGCTCGAGAAGCTCGTCGCCTATGACCGGTCCATCAGCGAGTACCTCCAGGCGGGACGCTCGTCAGACTTTCGTACCATCACCGCCGCCGGCGGGGCTCTGCAAGCCACGGTGGCCGCCTACTACGACAGCAAACCGGCGCCCGTCATCTCGGCGGCCGGTTTGCAACTTCGCACCCTGCTCACCAACCACATCGACAAGGGCGAGCAACTCGCCAAAAGCGCCGCGCAACGGGCACAGTGGGTGGACGAGCGCAACTCGGCCCTGGAGCGGGTCTACCACTACATCGTTTCCGCTGGCGGAGCGGGCCTGGCCATCAACGGCACACAAGTCATAGCCCAGCGCTCCCTCTCCGAGCTCGAGGTGGCCATCACCGCCATCCGGGGCAACTTCGCTCCCGGGCCGGTCATGGCCCGCCGGGAGCGGGACTTCGCCGCCGTGTTGACCGCGCACACGGCCGAGTTGCAACGCTCGCCCGGCAAAGCGTGGCTCGACCTGATTCGCGAAGATTTCGCGACGGCCGCGCGCTTGCGGGTCGCAATCGAGCGCTTCGACGCGGCGAACGGCCCTGCCCGTCACGCGCTGTTGGAAGACAGCGCCAGTCTGACAGCCGCGGTCGAAGAGCAGCTTCAGGACCCAGCACGCCTCGGATTACTTCATGCCGCGGAATACGCGGCGACGTCAGCCGAAGCCGCGCAACAAACGCTTACCATTACGGGCGCGGCCGTGATGAGCGTGGTACTGGTCATCTCGGTCGCTCTC
>DAITMW010000559.1:0-2499 GCA_036834945.1 Steroidobacteraceae bacterium | reverse complement strand
CTTGCGGGGCTGGCGGGATTTCAGAAAGACCTGGGCGAAGGCCTGAACAAGCTGGCCGGGACGACAGGCGCCAGCATCGACGATGTGGTGCGGGTCATGAAGGCCCTGGCCGAGGGGGATCTGACCCAGACCATCGACAAGGAGTACGAGGGGGCCTTCGCTGATCTCAAGGAATACGCGAACGGAACGGTGCTCAAGCTCTCAGCCGTCATTACCGAAGTCAACTCGGCGGCGGACGCGTTGACCAGTGCCGCGGAAGAAGTCAGCAGTACGTCACAGGGGCTCTCTCAGGCGGCCGGCGAGCAAGCCGCGGGCGTCGAGGAGACGAGCGCTTCCCTCGAGCAGATGACCGCGTCCATCGCGCAGAACACTGAAAATGCCAAGGTCACGGACACCATGGCGACGAAGGCGGCCCAGGAAGCAGGCGAGGGCGGCGAAGCGGTCAAAGCGACCGTGTCGGCGATGAAGCAGATTGCCCAGAAGATCGGCATCATCGACGACATCGCCTACCAGACCAACCTGCTGGCGCTGAACGCGGCGATCGAGGCCGCTCGCGCCGGCGAGCATGGCAAGGGGTTTGCGGTCGTAGCCGCCGAAGTACGCAAGCTCGCAGAGCGCAGCCAGGTCGCGGCGCAAGAGATCAGCACCGTGGCCACGGGTAGTGTAGAGCTCGCAGAGAAGGCCGGAGAGCTCCTTGCGGAGATGGTGCCGAGTATCAAGAAGACCTCCGACCTCGTTCAGGAAATCTCGGCGGCTTCCCAGGAACAATCCGCCGGCGTGGGACAGATCAACGGGGCGGTCGCGCAACTGAGTCAGACCACACAGCAGAACGCCTCCGCCTCGGAGGAGCTGGCGGCGACCGCGGAGGAGATGAGCGGACAGGCAGAGCAGCTCCAGCAGACCATGTCGTTCTTCAAGGTCGCTCACGCAGGGTCAGGCGTCAGCGGGCGTAAGCGGGCTAACGTGCGCACCCCACGCCCGTCGCAAGCCCCAACAAAAAGCTCCAATGCCGCTGACACCAGCGCGGGGAAGCCCGACGAGCGCGAGTTCGTCAAGTTCGGCTGATTTCCGGTACGCTCATCAACCTCGCGCGCGAGCAAGAGGATTGCCACGATGAGATATGACCACCTGATGACAGCCGGCCTCCTCGCAGCCCTGTCCACCGCGACTCATGCCGCGGATCTGCGTTCCGACATAGATCGGTCGTACCCATCGCTGCAGATGCTGTACCAAACACTCCATCGTCACCCCGAGCTGTCAAACCAGGAGTTACAGACGGCAAAGCGCCTGGCCGCTGAGGCAAGGGCCTCGGGATCTCGGCGCCAGCCACCTACAACGATCCGGCCTTGGTCGAGCGGTTGGTCCCCGCACTCGCCCTTGTGGGCGCCGGACGCCGAGCCCGCCATCAAGACCGGCATCATGACGCTGGTGACCGCTTCCCTCGAATTGTTCGGGAAAAAGGGCCCCTCCAACTGATCGGTCAGAACGTTGCCCGATGTCGTGCAACGCTCACGGTGCTGCGAGACTCAACCGCACGGCGATAATCAGCGCGACCAAGGCAACCGCACCCGTAGCGACAAACCCAACGATTAACATGCGCCACTGCCGATGTAGCGCAGTAACAGCCGTGGTGAGCTGCTCGAGCTGCTCCGCCATGTTCGTCACGAGTTCCGCCTGATTCCGCTCGTTCTCCTCCAGTCTGCTGATGCGTCCTTCGAGTGCGGCGACGACCGGATCGATCTGGTCCGGAGCGGGCGCTTCGCTCGGCGCGACCCGCCGCGTGCGTTTCAGGAGCTCGTGGGAAAGCTCGAGAATGGAGGGCATGAGTCGGACAATCTGTCCCCAGGGAACTGGCATGGGTTGGCTCCGTTTTCACACGACCTGTACGCGTCCACCGAAACCGGTACGAAAGAGAGCGTCGTGCGCCAGTTGATCCGGGTCATGGCAACAGTCCCGAACCAGGCGCACGTCATAATCCGCGTCACTGGCCCAGGTGATACTGGAAAGAACCACGCCGGTAGTACTGATCCCGGCCATGACGAGCGTGCTGATACCGCGGGCCCGAAGATCGGCATCCAGCGTTGTGCCATGAAAGACACTCGCCCGCGGGCAAGCATAGAAAACATCATCCGGCTCGACGGCGAGCCCGGTCATGGGCAGAGCGCTACGGAAGCGTCCGGTCGGCAGGATCGATGCGATCAGCCGGTTATTCTTCGCGGCGTGCTGGTAGTTGTCGCCCAGAAAAAAGTTGGGAAACAACACCGGCCGGCCGGTGAGGCGCCAACGCCGGATCAGCGCATTGCACCGCTCCAGCAGCGGCGACGGTTGCTCCCCGAACAGGATGGCGAAGACGTCGACCTGGTAGTGCATGACGACGAGAGCCGCACGATCAATGGAGCTCCCCTCGAAATCGAGCGACATGGCACCTCCTGCTCAAAAGTACACTCTCCAGTGTACCTGAGGCGGTGGTGTGCCGAGACGGCATCGCTCTCGAGGCCT
>DAITMW010000558.1:0-2524 GCA_036834945.1 Steroidobacteraceae bacterium | reverse complement strand
CAGAACGAAACGGATTCGAACGGCACGACCTATGACACGACCTACAGTTACAACCCCGACGGATCTTGCGTTGGGACCACGCTGATCACCCCGGAAGATGGCGGGCCCAGCACAACCGAGGTCTCGGACTACGACAGCAGCGGTGACCGGTTGAGCAGGAACGGTTACACGGCGGTGAGTGGTTCCTATCTGGATACGTGGGACAAGTCGGATGGCAGCTCTGGAAGCTATTGGTGGAATGCCTCGACGCTGGAGTATCAGGCATCCTGGTACAACAGCGATGGCTCCAACTCAACTGACGACTACGAGTATGCGACCGGCGGCTCGCCGGGCAGTAGTGGCGTGTCATTTACCGAGACGTACAGCGACAGCACTGGAGATCACGGTATCCGCCAGTACGATGCGATGACGGGAGTCACCAGTCTCACCTGGTACTCCGCTATCACGGCCACCCTGACCGGGACGACGACGGACAGTGGGTTTGTCGGGTTGCAGAACGACGGGGAGCTGACCAATACGCAGCATGACCCGAGCTTCTTCAATCCGGCGGTCAGTCCCTCGTTCCAGTCTTTCCTCGCGGGGCATTGAGGTAGACAGTCGGGAAGGCGAGTGAGCAGGGTACTGTTAGGCTGGGAGCTGGGGAGTAACCTCGGGCACGTTTCGAGGTTGCTCCCGCTGGCCAAGCGACTCCGGGCGCGCGGTCATGGCGTGCTGGCGGTCGTTCGTGATCTGGCACTCGCCGCGAGCTTGCTCGGGCCGGCCGGTATTCCGTTCATCCAGGCTCCACGGATGAGCGGCGTCCCGAAGTCTCCGGAGGAACAGGCCAGTTATGCCGATCTGCTATGGCAATCCGGGTGGGCGGACGCGGCGCAACTCTGGGCGCTGGTGCAGGCTTGGGTGAACGTCTTCCGGATGTTCGGACCGGATGTTGCGGTGTTTGATCATTCCCCAACCGCGCTCCTGGCGGCACGGTGCACCCGGATCCGCTCCGGGCTGATCGGCACGGGATTCGAGCTACCCCCACTGCGGCAGCCGCTGCCAACCTATCCGGGATGCGCGGGAGCGACGCTCGAAAAAGCCGCCAGGAAAGAGGCAGAAGTACTGGAGCACGCCAATCTGTGCCTGAGTGCCGTACATTGCGCACCTTTGCAATCCTTGTGCGACCTGTTTCGAGCAGATCGCCGCTGGCTCACGACCTTCGCCGAGCTCGATCATTATGGAGCACGCGTTGGCGAGCAGTATGTCGGACCGATCGGTGAGGTTCCGAACGGCGCATCTATCCGGTGGCCCGCTGGGAGCGGTCACCGCGTGTTCGCATACTTGCGTCCCGACATGCCGAGCTTGAGAGGCGTGCTGGGTTCATTGGCGGCATCCGGCGCGGCGGTTGTATGTTATGGACCCGGCATCTCCAATGTGCAGGCGGGGACGCTTCCCAACCCCCGTTTTGCAGTGACAGGACGCCCTGTCGAGTTGGCGCCACTGCTGCGGGATGCCAGCCTTTGCGTATCCTATGCCCCTGCGGCAACGGTGACCGAGACGCTTCTTCGCGGCGTGCCGCAGTTGTTAGCGCCGGCTCACGTCGAGGCGCAGATGACGGCGCAGAGAGTGGAAAGTATGGGTGCGGGCATGGTGTTGCACGGTGAAGTGAGCGAGCAACATGTTGCCCTGACGTTGCATACGCTGCTGAACGATTCCCGTTTCAAGGCGCGCGCCGCTGCGTTCGCCCAAAATCATCGAGGTTTTGATCCTGGGCATGTTGCCGACAATATCGTGGATGAGATCCAATCGCTCCTCGCCGGCCGTAGGCCAAGTGGCTCCGGCGAGACTGCTCGGGCTCGTGTGTAGTGTTTTCTGTGCCGTCGCCATTGCGACAACCACGGATCCGGCTCCACTGGATGGCGAGTATCGGGTAGCGATGACCCTCTGCGGGGATTCGCAGGCGCCGCAACCCATGGAGCTGGCTGACGCGATTCGGCAATCGTTGTTCGCGCAGCCCCAGTTGATCATTGCCCAACAGGAGTTGGTCGAGTCGCAGTCGGACGTGCGTGCCGCGGTGGCGCCGTTCCTGCCGAGCGCCGCTCTTTCGGTGATGGACGAAAAATATGTCCCGGCGAACGGGGGGGGGCCCGTCGTCGTCATCGGCAACAACGTTTTGGGTGGTCCGCAGACCCGATCCGGTTATGGCTCCGTCAGCCTGAGCTGGAACATCATGAATAGCGGGCGTGACATTGCGGGATTGCGCGGCGCCAAGGCCGGTGTTCGCGCAGCTTCATCCGGACTCGACAGTCAGTTGGAGGATAGCCTGTCCGGGGTGCTGCAGGCCTACGCCGATCTCTACGAGGCCGAGGTCAAGTGGCTGATGACGCAGGAATGGGCGCGGCACGCCGAGGACGTGCTGTGGCGGCGCACGAAACTGGGATTGAAGCTGACGCCGGGCGAGGCGGCAGCGCTGGAGGAATACATGCGAGGCGCGGCCAACGCAGCCGCCTGACAACGCTCGCATTCAATGCATTTCCAACACGGG
>DAITMW010000557.1:0-2544 GCA_036834945.1 Steroidobacteraceae bacterium | reverse complement strand
CCGATGACGTTATCAGAGGTTCGCACGTCCCGATAGCCGGCGGCAGCGAGCATCTCAGCGGCATCATTAGCCATGTCCTTGCGCATCCGGAGCTCGTTCTGCTTCAACCCCGCGTCAAAGGCGAGCACGGGCAGCCCGAACTTGTCCTTGCGACTGTGATCGAGAGTCACACGGTTCTCGTGATACGGCAACGTCTCACCGAAACCGCCGAGTGAAATGTGCCACGGACCCGGCTTCGCGGCTTTCTTCTTCAGCTCCACACCGAGCGCGTCATCGCGCAAGAGGCTGGGGTAGTCGGCGCGACTGGCACCGCCCTGGTAGCCGAAACCGCGTAAGTAGTCCCTCTTGTCCTTGCCGACATTGCGATAACGCGGAACATAGAACCCGGTGGGGCGCCGCCCGCTGTAGTAGCGATCCTCAAATCCAGGAACCAACGCACTCGCACCCACTTCGAGGTGATGATCCATGATGTTGCAGCCGAGCTCCCCGCTGTCGTTGCCGAAGCCGTTTGGAAAGCGGTCGGAACGGGAGTTCAACAGAACAAACGTGGACCCGAAGGTGGAGGCACAAAGAAAAATGACGCGCGCGAAATACTCGGTGTGCGCACCGGTCTCGGCATCGAGGACCCGGACACCGCTGGCCCGGCCCTGTTTCGCATCGTAAATCAGCTCGTAGACGATCGAGTTCGGGCGCAAAGTCATGTTGCCGGTCTTTTCCGCCGCCGGCAGGGTGCTCGTGATACTGCTGAAGTAGGCGCCGTAAGGGCAGCCGCGGATACACATGTTGCGATACTGACAGGTCGCGCGCTGTGGGCTGTGCGCCAGGGGCGCGGTCAGATGCGCGGTCCGCCCGATAATCACCGCGCGACCAAACTTCTCGGCAACGCTTCGCTTGAACTCTTTCTCGACACAGGTGAGCTCCATCGGAGGCAGGAACTTACCGTCGGGCAGTTGGGGCAGATTCTCGGCACTGCCACTGACTCCAATGAAGCTCTCGACATGGTCGTACCACGGAGCGAGGTCGTCGTAACGGATCGGCCAGTCGACCGCAACGCCATCGCGGGCGTTGGCCTCGAAATCCATCTGGCTCCAGCGATAGCTCTGGCGACCCCAGGTGATGGAGCGTCCTCCCACCTGGTACCCGCGTATCCAGTCGAAGCGCTGCTTCTCGATATAGGGATTATCCAGCTCGTCCACGAACCAATGTTTGGACGCCTGGGCATTGACATACCCCGTGCGAGCCGCGACAGGTTGGTGGTGGAGATCCTCACGCGTGGGGCGATTGCCATAAGGCAACTCCCAGGGATTCAACAGGGCGGTTGGGTACTCGCCGTGGCGAACCATTCGGCCGCGATCGAGCACCAGGGTTTTGAGCCCGTGCTCGGTGAGCTCCTTGGCGGCCCAGCCACCGGTAATGCCGGTACCGACCACGATCGCATCGTATGAATTGCCAGCCATGGACTCGCCGCCGTTTCTGAATGTCTCACGCCCTGCCGATCGAGCGCAGATAGTCGAAGTCGACTTTAGCGGCCTCGATTGTCCCCATCCTGGCGAACGGCCCTTCCTGCTCCACGAAGTAGTGTTGCAAACCGGCTTTCACCGCGGCCGCGAATATCGGCTTGTAATCGACGCTGCCGTGGCCGAGCTCGGCGCCCTGCATGTCGGTGGCGCCCTTCTCCTTGGGCAGGAAGTCCTTCACGTGGATCATGGGGAATCGCTGCGGATACTTCTTGAAGTAGGTCACCGGGTCGTGGCCGGCGAAAATCATCCAACCGCAGTCGATCTCGAATTTTACGAGCTTCGCATCGGTCTCTTTCAGAATGAGGTCGAAGCCGGTCTGGCCCGCGCCGATATCGGCGAACTCGTGATTGTGGTTGTGATAGGTGAATTGCAGGCCGGCACGCTGCGCGGCCTCGCCGATCCGATTGGCGAGCTCGGCGCTCCGTTTGGCCTCATCGAGGCTCATCCCCGTGTGCAGGACGTCCTTGGGCGCATCCGCTGGGATCACCAGAGGGCGCATGTAGGAGATGACCGCAAACTTCGCACCCAGGGCGTGGGCCTCTTCGAACGCCTGGTCCAGATGCGCCGGGTCGAATTGCAGGTGGGCGCTGGGACAGGAAAGCCCCGCCTCATCCAACAGGCCGCGGAATTGCTTGGCCGACAGTTTGCCGTAACCCGCGGACTCGACCTCCACATAACCGATCTCCCGCAACCTTTTCAACGCACCGCGGGCATCGGCCTTCATGGCGTCGTTGATGGTGTAGAGCTGGATGCCGGGACGTTTGTCCAGAGCATCGGCCCTGGCGAGTCGCGTCATGCTGCCTGAGGCCAATGCGAGTGACGCCATAGCCTGCCCGGACCCGATCAGAAATTGCCTGCGGGATCTCATGAAGCCCCCTCTACCAGCACGCGCATGTAAAGGATTACATGACCAGTGAGGCTACACCAGTTTCAGATGGTTTCGCAAATGCAGCTGGCTATAATCCTTACCTCTCCCGACATGACGACGAGGCTGCCCGTGACTCCCTATAAACCCAAGCGCATG
>DAITMW010000556.1:0-2578 GCA_036834945.1 Steroidobacteraceae bacterium | reverse complement strand
TTTGTGGTTACTTTCTGTGACGGTGTAGCGGGTGCCTGCGTCTCCAGGGAACGATCTTTCGACAGGTCAGTTATTTTCGCGGAATCCGCTGGAACGCAGGTGCAAAGCGTTGGCTGAGCGCGGTGCGCGATTTCGCGCACGGTGCGATCCGTGGACAATGCAGGATTGTTGTTGTTCAAGCAGACGATACAGGCCGAGGGGCGCTTTCATGCCTGTGCCGAAGATGGGAAGGTCAGCCGGTCGATGTTCGCGACAATGCGGCGGCTGCCGCGGCGGCGCTGACTGAGTCGGGGCATGAGCGGCGCGTCTATTCGCTTACCGGACCTGAGGCCTTGTCACATTCGGAGAATTGCGGATCGATTGTCCGGGGCTCTGGGTAAGGCGGTGCGGTATGTTGATATTTCGCCTGAGCAGATGCTCGATGGGCTGAAAGAGCTGCACAGGCCGTGGTGGCAGGCGGAGGGGTTGGTTGAGGTTAACGCGCACTATCGGCGAGGTGAGGCGGCGGAGGTCACTTCGGGGTGAGCGAGGCTACGGGGAAGGCACCCAGGTCGTTTGAGCTGTTTTTGCGAGATTTTTAAGTCGGTGTTTCGTGGCTGACGCCGCAGCGGGATTATTTTGAATCCCCACGTGTCTCGAGCTCGCGTAGCAGCGTCTCCTGAATGGATTCGTCGTAAAAGAATTCCGCCACGGTCACATCATCGAGGGCATATACCCCTCGTGATGAGCGCCAGACAAAGCCGTTGGTGACCAGAGTATCGAGTGCCTTCTGTACGGAAGGTGGAGTCACTTTCTGGTTGCCCGTCTCTGCTCGATAGAACTCAACGGAGTCCTGCGAGAACGGTTGGGTTCCATCGCCCAGCTTCACCATGCGTTTCAGGATGGCTAACTGCAGGCTGCTCAATACACTGAGTTGCTTGCGCAGTTCCTGGAGCTTCCGCGCCCGCTGCTCCTGGGCGGCCGCCACGATCGCATTGCCCAAATCCGCTTCTGGCCGAATGAGTGCATCATGAATGGCCTTGCGCAGATCCTCGGGGCGACTGCCGAGGGTCTGGAAAGCCTGCATCAGTCGATGGGCGGACGGCATTCGATCCGGCGGAAGTCGGCGCGTCAACATACCGTTGGCCAGATGCTGAACGAAAGGCTCACCGAGTGGTGGGAAGGTCTCAACGCTCGCACCGTAGAAAGCCTGGTTCCTACGCATGACCATGTCGGCGATTTTGCCGCGTGCGGATCCTGTGGCGACAATGGCGAGTTGAGGCTTTTTTGCCGCAAGATTCAGGGCGTCACGAGCAGCCTTGAGAGCAAACAAGGTGTCCGCGCCCGACTCGCTGGAAAGCGCATGCTGCGCTTCATCTATGATGAGGACGATGGGTTTGCCGACACGGCGATGGAGTGCTTCCAATGCTTTCGCAAGCGTGGTGCCATGCGGCTGGCCGATCGTTTCGAGCTCGAACCCAAACTCTCCTTTGAATCCAGCTAGCTCGCCTTTTGCGCCCGCTTTCTTGATTCGCTGCAAGGCGCGCAGACCCCGAGCCAGCCGGCCGGTGTGCGCAGCGAGGGCATCACGTATGGCTTCGGCAATCAGTTCCGCCGCATCGCGCGTCTTGTCAGCCCATAGATCCACGTAGATGGCGACTGCTCCGGTGCTTTCGACCGCAGGGATCAGATCGTTGCGCAGGAACGTGGACTTGCCGGTGCGACGCGGAGCCGACAGGAACAGTCCCGATCGACCTGCGGCACTCAAGGGATCGTTGCCCAGAAGCATGTCGGCCAGGCGCTGGGCCAGCTCTGGGCGGTGATAGATAGGGTCATTATCCATAATTATCTTGCGTTAGATAATATTATCCTCTCGGAGATAATTCAAGATAATTGCCGGAGCCGCGTCGGGGAGCGCAGGCGCCACCTCATTGGACCTGGAACACGGGAAGGTTCAGTTTCCAGATGATCGCCGCGAGGCGTAGCAGGACTACGGCGACGAAGCCGACGACGAAGGCGTAGGGTCGGGGGGTGCCGAGGCGGTGGGCTAACAGGTAGAGGGATATGCCTATGATCGCGGCGGTGGCGTAGATATCGCCTCGCAGGATCATTGGCACTCGGGCAGTGAGCACATCGCGCAGCACGCCGCCGGCGGTGCCTGTTGCGGTTCCCATCAACACGATGATGAGGGGAGAGAGTTTTAGTTCTTCCGCGGTTTGCGCGCCGGTGAGTGCAAACAGGGCGAGGCCCAGGGCGTCGGCTAATTGCAGTGTTATCCCTGGCGGTGCGGTGAGGTGTGTGTAGCCGATGGTGAGGAGCGCCGCGGCGACGATGACGATCAGGTAGGTTGGATCGCGGATCCAGAAGATGGGGTGGCGGTTCAGCAGGACGTCGCGGATCGTGCCGCCGCCGATGGCCGTCACTGATGCGATCACTACGACGCCGAGGAGGTCCAGCCTTGCGCGGCCAGCCGCCAATGCGCCACTGATTGAGAATACGGCTACGCCGAGCAAGTCCAGCCAGTAGAGCATCGGGGGTGTTCCATCGCCGCGTTTGGGATACATGAGGCGGCGATTGTGACCCGGCGGATGGCTTTTTG
>DAITMW010000555.1:0-2585 GCA_036834945.1 Steroidobacteraceae bacterium | reverse complement strand
CCGGCCCGATCAACTACACGGGCGTGGCGGTCCAACCTGAAGGCCCCGAATTGCAACGGGCTCTCGTGTTGCAGGAGCGGTTTCGTACTCATCAGGGGCCGTGGATCGCCGGATGGAGCTGGAATTTTGAGCCCTGGGCACCCCTGATGTATTGGAAAAAACGGACCAGCGGCCGAACAATCCACGCAGTTCGGATCCTGCGGGGTCACGCCCTCGACATAACCGTCGGTCAGCGTTTCCAGGACAGCAACGGGATGGCTGCCTGCTCCGCGAGCGTGTTCGCGCGGCCGTCCCAGGTCAAACCGCCACCAGGTCCATTTTCGCTGATGCCGTTCGGGTTGGTGGCGTCGTCGGAGTAGCCGGGGCGGTCTGCGCATGGGCCAGGGCGGCACCGAGAACACAGGCACCCGCGAGCGCTGCGCGCACGGCGCCCAACTTGCCTGAGTATCTGAACGCGACGTCCTCACGAACCCCTCATGGGAAGGCGCGATGGTGCGAGGCATCAATTAAGCTTTGGTGAACGTTCGATTACGGTCCGTCACTCGAACAGCGCGCGGTCCTGTGCGAAAGCACGAATGATGTAGTCGGCGACGGTTCTCGTCGGGATGTCGTTCCGGCTTTGTGGCCGTGTCAGGAGCCAGATCTCACGTGGTGGCGGGACCGGATCCAACCGGCAGGTCCGCAGCCCCGGAGTGGTGCGGCCGATAAAATGGGGCAGCAGTACCAGCCCGCAGCCGGAACCGGCGGCGATTGCCTGGGCGAACTGGTTGTTGGTGCGAAAGGCAATGCGCGACCGCGGGAAATGGCGTGTCAGCCAGAGTGCGTCGGGGATCTGTGAGTTGGCCTCGTCGAAGCCGATGAACACCGGCTCCGTCCCCTTTTCGATCCGACGGCATACGGGTGCCGTGCCATAGAAGCCGAATGCCATGGCCACGAGAGGTCGTGCGACCACGTGCCTGTCCTGCAGTCGGCCCAAGCGGATTGCGATATCGGTCTCGTGCCGCTCCAGGCTCACGGGGCGAAGGTCGGTGGCAAGATCGAGATCCAACCCGGGATATTGCAAGGGAAGCTTTGTGACACGCGGGACGAGGTAGCTTTGGGCGAGAGCAGGCGGCGCGTTGACTCGAACGAGACCTGCCGGCGCGTCATTCGAGCCCCGTCGGCCGAGGGTTCCGGCCGCGGCTTCCATATCGCTCGCCGCGGTGAGAGCCCGCGTCCCGGCAGCTGTCAGGACGTAACCATCGCGACGACGATCCACCAGCTTTGTATTGAGGGCTGTTTCCAATGACTTGATGCGACGTGCCACGGTGGCGTGGTTGATCGACAGCGCACGGGCTGCCGCGGACAGGCTGCCGTGGCGCGCAAGCGCTAAAAAGACTCGTACGTCTTCCCAATCCGCCGCCGGTCGATTGTGCTGGGTCATCTCGAGAAGAATAGTGAGCAGTTCAGGCTTGTGCAAATTTGCACAGTCATTGGGAATAAATCGTGAATTTTCAGCAGGCAGGCATTCCCTTAGGCTTTTCTGAGGCAGCGCGGATCGCAATACGGGAGCTCTTCCATGTCCACCTCGAACATTTCTCTCACCCTGGTCGGTGGTCCGACCGTGTTGATCGAGTATGGCGGCATTCGGTTGCTGACGGATCCTACCTTCGATGCGCCGGGTCAGTATCAAGGACCGCACAGTCCGGTCAGGTTTGTGAAAACGACCGGACCGGCGCTGTCGGTGCAGGAGATTGGGAGGCTCGACGCCGTTCTCCTGACCCATGATCACCATTTCGACAATCTGGACAACGCAGGGCGCGCTCTGCTGCCCAGTGCGGGCGCGACGTTTACGACGAAATCCGGTGCCGGCCGCCTGCGGGGCAATGCGGTTGGAATCTCTCCGTTCGAGACTCGCACGCTGGAGGGTCGTAATGGAAAGAAGTTGCTCATCACGGCCACGCCTGCCCGGCATGGGCCCATCGGCATTGACGTAGGCGATGTCATCGGATTCGCGCTCGGTGTCGATCGGCCCGGCGACCTCATCTATGTGACCGGTGATACGCTCTGGTTCGACGGAACTGCGGAGGTTGCGCGTAGCTTTTCGCCCAAGGTCGTCGTGTTGTTCACCGGTGCCGCTGAGCCTCGCGGGCGATTTCATATGACCATGGGTAGTGAGGATGCATTGGAGGCGGCGGCCGCGTTTCCGCAGGCTACGCTCGTGTCCGTTCACAACGAGGGCTGGGCGCACCTCAAGGAAAGTCAGGATCAGCTCACTGATGTCTTTGCCAGGTTCAAACTGGCTCACCGCCTGAGTCGTTTCGAGAGAGGACAGACGCTGGTGCTGGCCGCGGGATAGGGCCTGGGGTCGCGTGATCAGGTTATACAGTATCGGCGGCCATGCTGTACTGCATGGACACTCGCGTGTGCCAATGGCAGATTAGGCCATCAACGCCGCTGTTGGATTGTAGGGATGTCATCCATGATCACACTGATACACGCGCCGCGCTCACGCTCCACGACTTTTCTATGGCTTCTCGAGGAGATTGGCGAGCCTTATCACATCCAGTACGTTTCGATCCGCCGGGCCGACGGCTCAGGCAGTC
>DAITMW010000554.1:0-2594 GCA_036834945.1 Steroidobacteraceae bacterium | reverse complement strand
GCGGTAGCCAGTCCGATACCACTGCTGCCGCCGGTGATGACGGCCACCTTGCCCGTGAGCTTCGACATGAATTGATCCTCTGGTTTGAGAACAGTGCACCGATGCGGTGCGGCTGCCTGACAGAGGCACAATCTGAGGCGGATCGCGCGCGGGTTGAAGTGGGGCAGCCAGAATAGCGGCTATTCCTGGCTGACATGCCACATCCTGCGAGAGATGCTGTCTCTACACACCGCCCGGCCGGATGAAGTCCACGAGACCCACCATCCCCTTCTTCTGCTTGTCCAGCATGTCGAAGATCTTTCGATGGTAGGAAAGGAACTCCTCACGCGAGATCTTCCCGTCGCCGTCCGCATCAATCTTCATGAACATCTCTTTCGACATCAATCCGCGGGCGTAGGCGGCGGTGGCAAAAGCGAAGTTCGCGTCCGATGTCGCGGTGAACTCCACCTCATCGATGAAGCCCGACCCGTCCTTATCGAGGGCACTGAAGGTGCGCTCCTGGAACGACGTCCATTCGTCCTTGGACACCATGCTGTCGGCGTTGGCATCCATCTTGTGCACCATGTCCGTCGTGCGCAGAGCGCTGGCATAACCTCCTGTACCAAATGAGACAATGTCATCCGCCAGCACGGGCATCGTGACGGCGGTCAGGGAAAGAAGGCCCAGCGCCACGGCGCCGGTCAGGGTGCATGATCGAGTGCTCATACGTTTGATCCTCCGGAGTTGAGAGCCACGGGTGTGGTGTTGTCACTTTGAGAAACTCTGGCCGGCGCATGCCGTTGGGTACGGCGATAGCCGAAATGTGCAATGTCGGGCGGGAAGAACATCGCCCAGTTCCATTCGAGAAACAGGCGCGACTTGCGCGCGAGCGTGGGGATGCGCAGCAGGTAGAGCCCGCGCCACATGAGCCAGGCAACAAATCCGGACACCTTCAATCCGGCAATCTCGGCGACCGCCTTGTTGTGTCCCACCGAGGCGAGTTGGCCCTTGGGGCGGTAACGGAAGGCCCGCGTCGGCCGGCCATCCAGCCGGGCGATGATGTTGGCCGCAAGCTGTTTGGCCTGAGCCTCCGCGAACTGCGCCGTTGGCGGACACGTCTTCCCATCGAGGGCGTTCACGACTGCGGCACAATCACCCGCTGCCCAGACACCGTCGACTCCACGAACCGACATGTCAGGGTCCACGACCAGCCGGCCGCGACTCTTCGGTGCCGGTATCTGATCGACCAGCGAATTGGGCTGAGTGCCGATCGTGCAGACCACCGTGCCGGCTTGTATGATCTCGCCGCAATCCAGGTGCACACCACGGTCGGTCACGCGCGCGGCGCGGGCTCCGAGGCGTACTTCGACACCGCGATACTGCATCTTACGCAGCGTGAAGGCGCCGAGCCGGGCCGATAGCTCAGGCAACAGACGGTCGCCGCTGTGAAGCAACACTACCCGAAGGTCATCCAGTCGCACGCGCTTGTAGTATTTCAGGCTGGCCTGGAGGAAATCCACGAGCTCGCCGACCGTCTCCACGCCGCTGAACCCGCCTCCGACGACGACAAAGCTGGTGAGCCAGCGCCGCTGCTCCCTATCCGGTTGAAGCTCGGCCTGCTCGAGGCGCGCGATGATCCTGTTGCGTAGGAAGAGTGCATCACCGAGTGTTTTCAACGGCAGGGCGTACTGTCCCATGCCCCTGACCAGGTCGAGATTCGCGTTCGTACCGCACGCGAGTACCAGTTGGTCGTAGCGCATACTGCCTGGACCCTCCCCGAGGTATTGCACTGTCTTGCCAACGGTGTCGATTTCCGACACCTGTGCCATGCAGACGAGGCTGCAATGGAGCATCTGGCGGTGGGGGGCGATCACATGACCAGGCAATATCGAAGCTCCGACCACCTCGGGAAGCAGGGGGTTGAAGGTGATGAAGTTTTCCTGGCTCATGAGTGTGAGGGTCCACTCCGGAGGCAGCGTGTGCTCCAGCTCTTGGGCGACCTTGGTTCCCGCGAAACCGCCGCCGACGACAATGAGGTTCTTGTACATGAGTCACTCCTGTCTGATCAGGGTGGTGTGCCCGTCAGGATCGCGTGCGATCAACGCGTCCTGCCAGGCCAGGGCCGTGTCGCCGAGATGGATCGTGTTGGTGGAAACGATTGGCACGTGGGATCGGCGCAACAGACCCTCGACCTCACGTGGGCTTGCAGCTCTCATGACGACCTGCCATGACCAAAGGTCACTCGCCTGTGTGTCAGGCGGGACAGGTCTGCCGTTTCGCGGTGTCAGGTATTCGAGGAACTCGATGCCCGGTCCCTCGGAAGCGCGCAAGGAGGTGATGCGCAGATGGGCCCCGAAAACGTTGTTCAGGTGCTCCTGCTCGGTTCCATAGTTCTCGCTGGTTCCGGCGATTCGCAGACCCAGGGTATCGCGGTAGAACGCGAGGCTGGCTGGCGTGTCAGTGACCACGATGGCTGTGTGATCGATACCGAGAAACAGCCGTCCATCGTGGGCATGCCACCTGGCCGCACCCTTGCCGGCGGGGAATTCCAGAACCTCCAGATTGTGTGCGTCCGGGTCGCGGAAATAGAACGCCTTGATGCCGGCCGCATCGGG
>DAITMW010000553.1:0-2612 GCA_036834945.1 Steroidobacteraceae bacterium | reverse complement strand
CTCGACGTGCGGGCCGCAAGATTGAGCGCCGTATAGGAGACGACGACCGCCACGAGAACGGAAAGAAGAACGAGCCAGTGGTTGTAGGTACCCGTCATACGATTTCCCTGGAGCAGCGTTGCGCGATCTATCTCCTGACAACTGCCATCAAGATGGAACGGCGCATTATCAACCCACAGTGGTGTTTCGCAGTGCAATCAACCGCGCAAGCTGTGACACGCCTCCTGAAGGATGATGCGACGCAGCTACCGCGTCGGCAGGCACGCAATATGCGTGGTGCCAACCACCATGGAACGTCCCATCCGTTACCGTAACGCGATTGTCCCGCACATCTATGTCGAGGGTGCTTCCGACGCTATTGCGTTCTACAAGCGCGCGTTTGGCGCGGAAGAGGTGTTTCGTATCGCACATCCCAACGGGAGGATTCTCCACGCCGAGATCTCGATCTGCGGCTCCATCGTCATGATCGGCGATCCGGACGACAAACTCTACGCTGAGCCGCGCAAGCTCGGGCGCTGCACTGCAGGTCTCCATATCTTCGTCGACGACAACGCCACACTACTCCGACGCGCTGTTGAAGCAGGAGCCGAACAGATCCAACCGCCTACAGACATGTTCTACGGCGCCAGCAGCGCGAGTGTCCGCGATCCGTACGGCCACGTGTGGGTGTTGCTCATGTGGAAGGAAGACCTCGACCCCACAGAGATGGAACGTCGCGGGAATACGATGCTGCGAGCCTGACAGCTGCGCTTATGGTCGCGCGCCGCGCTTGGTGCTCGCCCGCGAGGTCCGGCCCGCTGGACCGTAACTGCGCTCTTTCATAGGTCGTCCTGCCCGATGAGAGGAAGGCGCACGACAAAGCAAGCACCCACGGGAGTGTTGGGACGGTACTCCAGCGACCCCTGGTGCGACCTGACGATGGTGCGGCTCATCGCCAGCCCCAACCCGGTTCCATGAGCTTTCGTCGTCACGAACGGGGCGAACAGGCGGGATGCAATGGTGGATGAGACGCCCGGACCGTTGTCGCAAACCGCGATCTCGACCATCCCGTCGATCGAAGTCGTTCGCAAGCTCACCCGGCGTGGCGTCCGGCCAGTCTCCGCGAGCGCCTCCAGGGCATTGCGCACCAGGTTGAGAACGACCTGTTGAACTTGAGCCCGGTCGACTTCAACCTCGGGCAACCGTGAGGCGAGCTCGAGTTTGTACTGAGCATCGTGCGCCTTCGCATCGAGCTGAATCATGTCCGTCAACTCGCTCACCAGCCGGTTGATGTCGGTGGGCTCGGGCCTCATGACATCGTTGCGGGCGAGCGCGCGCAGCCTGCGGATGATGTCGCCCGCACGGACCGCCTGGTCGGTGATCTGGACCAGCGCCTCGCGGATTTCCCCGATGTCCGGGTCGGGTAGCCTCAGCAAGCGCTCGCACGCCTGGGCGTAGTTGGCCACCGCAGTCAGTGGTTGATTGAGCTCGTGCGCGATGCCGGCGGACATCTCACCTACGGTGGCCAGGCGCGAAACATGAGTGAGGCGCTCCTGGAGCCGGTGAGCCTCTTCTTCGGCATGCCTGCGAAACGTGATGCTCTGCACTAATCCCATGAACCGGGGAGGTTCGCTTCCCTCCACGATCCCAACCGAAAGGAAAACGGGGAACAGACTGCCGTCTTTGCGACGAGCCTCGACTTCACGTCCGCGCCCAATAATGTGTGGAACTTTCGTCGACAAGAACCGCGCTATGTAGGCGTCATGGTCGCTGCGGTCCGGTTCGGGCATCAGCATGCTGATGTTGGAGCCAATGACCTCTGAAGCGGGATAGCCGAATAATCGCTCCGCCGCGCGATTGAACGCCTCTATTCGCCCATCGCGATCGATGAGGACGACGCCGTCGACGGCGGCATCCAGAAGCGCTTGGAATTCCTGTTCTGAGTGCATGCAGCGTAACAGCCTAGAACGGCATCGCAGCCGGAGCAACCGCGACGACTCGCACTCCGCGGCTTGCGCGGGGCACCCGGTCGGTGAACTGGGCCGGCTTGACCACCAGAATGTCGCAGGGCAGCAGATCGAGCACTCGCTCTGCCGTGTTACCGATGAGCAGGCGCTTCAGCCCGGAGCGCGAAATCGCGCCCATGACGACAATGGAGCTGTGGATTTGACGTGCCGTTTGTGGAATCGCATCCGCCGGGTGCTGACCAACGAGATGACGCTGCGCTTTCGGAATCCGTGCCGTGCGCAGTTCCCGGTCCAACGCCTTTCCCGCGGCGGCGGCGGCTTCTTCCTTCAGACGTTCCACGATCTCCCGGTTGACCATCGTCTCGGGGTCGGCCCTGTACGGGAATGGTACGTAAGCATGCAACACGTGCTGAGTGCCGCGCAGGGCACGCGATAGCGTCGCACTCACGGCGAGGATGCGCTGATCCAACTTGGCAGGCTTTGAGAACGTGTGACCCGGATCGAGGGCCGCCAGGACCGCCGGGTTACGGTAGGTTCCCGAAGTCTTCACGAGGAGCACCGGAACCGGGCTCAGACGCAATAGCTCCCAGTCGGTCAGGTGCATCAGACCCGCCACGGTGTGGCGCCCGGCGTGCTGCTCCGCGACGATCAGATCAGCCCCGATCT
>DAITMW010000552.1:0-2616 GCA_036834945.1 Steroidobacteraceae bacterium | reverse complement strand
ACGACAGCCATCGAGGTCGCGATGGTCGCGGCCCGAGAACGAAAGAGGACACGAACATGGCTACCATCGGCAACTTCACCGTCAACGGCAACGGCTTCGTCGGCACCGTCAAGACCCTCGCTCTGGGCACCGTCAAGACCAAGATCGTTCCGGCCGAGCGCACTTCGGACAAGGCCCCGGACTACCGCATCTTCGCGGGCGCGAACATCGAGTTTGGCGCCATGTGGAAGAAGAAGTCCCAGGATACGGGACGCGAGTACCACTCGGTCAAGCTGGACGACCCGAGCTTCCCGGCTCCGATCTACGCAACGCTGGTCGAGGTCGAAGGCGAGGAAGGCTTCTCGCTCATCTGGTCTCGCCCGAGTCGCGACTGAGGCGCCGCGTAGAGGCTCCGCCGCCAGGCGGGGCCTTCTCGCGTAGGCGGAACGGAGAACGATTTATGCAAGGTCTTGAACGTGCGCGAAAAGTTGGCAGCTACCTCATCGCCCGCCTATATCGCTTCAAGCTAATGGCGAGACCGCGTAGAGCCTCGTCGGCGGTCACGCTGCATCACCTGGGGCCCGTGGCGACGGCCCATCGCGTACAGGGGTGAGTTTCAGGCTGATGCTCACCTATTGCTCATCCAAATAGCCGAGCCAGCGCATCCGATTGCTCGGCGAATTTTCGGGCATTAGTCTTTCGAAGCCGTTCCAGGTTTTGCAGCTTCCAGCGCACACCGGGAAGTTGCTCCAAGTGCGGCACGCCCAGTAGCGACCATTCGGGCGCGGCGGCAACCAGCGACAGCAGGAAGCGGCGCTCATCGGCGCTCAGACCTTTCTGCAGTTCGCTCATCATTCGCTCGCGCGCTGCCAAGAGCGCATCGAGCTCAACGGGTTCGGCGGTCATGCCCGCGAAATTGTGCTCGAAATCCTGGCGGATGTCGCGCAGGGACGGAAACAGGACTTCGTGCACCGGCCGGTTATGGCTCGCGAGATAGACGATGAAAGCGCGGCGGATGCCGGCCGTAATTCCCTCGTGCGCGAAAAGCTCTGTGACGTCGAACAGATCGCGAGGGTGCTGCCGGTCCATTGCCGCAACCAATTTGCCGCCGTAGACGTCTTCGAACGACACCACCGGGATTTCGAGATCCGCCTGCAGCGTGTCGCGCGCAGCGTCCGTCAGTGACGCCATATGCACCGGATGGACGGTGCCACGCATGACGAAATTGACCTCGATTTTCACTTCGATGCCCCCTCGCCGCACCAGCAGCTTGGTCTCACCGGACTCCGTTGTGGCCGGCGCATGGGTTTGGAAGCCCTGCTTCCGCAGGCGCGCGGCCGACTGGCGGATGGCCTCGTTGATGTGCTGTAGCGCTTGGTCGCGCGGCAATGTGTGGTCGGGAAACACCAGATCGAGGTCCACCGAGAGCCGCGGCATGTCGCGCACGAACAGGTTGATCGCGGTGCCGCCCTTGAGTGCGAACGTATCCTCGATGAGCACCAGCGGCGCCACGCGTGTCAGTAACCGTGCGCTGTCGAGGTAGACCTGGTTCATGGCTTCAGCACCAGGAGTCCGTCACCGGAGCGTGACACCCAGGCCCTGTCACTGCCCTTGGGCAACTGAGATGGATCGAGCTTGCCGGCCCAGGGCTGGGTGAGTTCGCGGCCGAGCTGCAAGCACAGGCGAACGGTCTTGACGCTGGTGCACCGCTTAAGCAGGTCTCGCAGCAGATCGGCACGCAGGCTGTAAGTGCTTTCGACCAGCTCGCGCGCTTCTTGCAGCGGTTGCCGGACGCCGACTTCGCTTAACACCTCCAGCAACGCGCGTTCCGGCGCCGAGACGAGCGGGCCGCTCTTGCGGTTCTCGAAGGGCCGGACATGAAGTAGCGCACCAGGCTCTTCCTTGAAAAGCCGCTTGCGGTGGTACTCGGCCGGGAAGCGCTCGGTGAACCAGTCCGGAAGGCGTCCTGCTTTCCAGCCGTAGAGGTGGAGGACAGGCCGTTGGGACAGGTACTGCCGTATGCCGTGCCAGTCGAGCGCGGACTTGCCGCCGACATGCAATCCTTCGAAGCTCCGCTGCAGCAGGACGAGGCTCGGATGCAAGGCGGGCGGATCGTTCGGCCGACAATACACGCCGCGGGCCAGCCGTTGCAACCAGCCGGCACGGACATAGTGGACGGCAAGGTCGGCCGAGATCCCGAGGGCGGCGAGATCATCGGAGGTCAGCGGCGTCGCGGGCGCCAAGTGGGTATAGAGCTTTTTTAGTTTGTTCCTTTGAATCGTAGCCATGCTACGATAATATAGATTACTCCAAAGTCCCGCAAGTTTGGATTTGACGCTTATATCGTAGTCAAGCTACGATAAGTGATGTCAAACTAAATAAGATCTTCAAGCCATTCATTTCTGCGCGCGTCCTCCGGTGGAATAAAGGCCTCGGTCCGGTGTTTCCAGCGTTACCGGGGTTTTGCGTCACACCCTCCCGGGGCTGGAAAAGGCCGCCGCCTGCGCTGGATTTCAAGCGGGCGGCGTTTTTGTTGGTATCTTATTCACCTCGGCGAGGCGGCCTATCTGCCGAGCATCTACAGCACCGACTTTCGCCGCTACAGGACGCCCCACGCCCGATAGCGTCCCCGCCCGG
>DAITMW010000551.1:0-2617 GCA_036834945.1 Steroidobacteraceae bacterium | reverse complement strand
GCTCGTGCACGTGCTCGGGGTCACACAACCTCATCACGAGTCGGCGAGTCCTGCCGCGCAGGACCGATTGCATCCACGGACTTGAGTGCGGCTTTGCGACGAGTCGCGGGAGGCCGAGGAGGTGTGTCGCTCCCGCACTGCTCGCGAAACCCAGCCGGCCTTGTAGGTAAAATCGGAACGGGCGCTACGACCGGCTGCACGCTGACACCGGCCGCAGGAGCGTGAGAACAGTTCGCACCTCGCGTTCGCTCCGAATGACCCTCGAGCTGACAAGATCTGACACAGCCGCTTTCTCTTGCAACGGTGACGAGTGCCGCCCGCCGAAGGCGAAGACCCAGAGTGCAATTGGCGAGCGCTTTGCGCTGGTTGGGTCAAAAGCGAAAGCCTGCATGTACCACTCGCCCGCCTTCGTATACTCACCCAGGCCGACGTATGCGGCCCCCAGGTTGGTCGCGATTCGAAAGCGAACGCGGGCGCTCGCCGAGTCCCATTCCAGGGCACGCAGTCACTCCAACATCTGCAGGGCCCACCGGTACTCGTGGGCCTGCAGCATCTCACGCGAGACATCGAGTCTGGCGCATGCGAGCTCGAGCAGCTGGTGAGGGACCGAATCTAGGCCCGCGACCCGAGCGGCGCGAGACGTTGCGTGCGCGCTGGCGCGCCGAGGATCGTTAGGCGCAATCTACTGTCGCCTGTTGAAAGAGTGAGCGCTTCTGTCGCGTTCGCCACGAACCCGATTCAGCCGCAACACTGCACTAGACCCAATGAGGTATTCACGCTGGACGTGGACTAGTGTGTGTAATCGGCCCCCGCGTGTTGGGTGGCTGGCAAGGAGCGTGCGCTGCCGCGATGAGCGAGGCCAGCGCGGCTGCCACCACCGGCCGCGCCTCTTCATCACTGAGCCGGGTGATCGCAAGCAGTTCGCTTGCGTGCGCCATATCCGAGGCGATGCGCAGGCCGACGTAATAGCCGAACCGCGACGGCAGATCGGGCGGCTGGGCGGAACCTGTGAAGGCAGCGTCGATATCCTTATTGTCCGTGACGTCAAACCGAGTTGCGATCCAACAAAGTGCCTGTGCCCAGTGAGCGTCCGTTTGCGCTCGAATCGGCGACGGTAGATCAAGCAATAACTGGTGGTCGGTGGCGCCAGGGGTCATGGCCGAGGCCGCAAATGTCGCCAGTCCTTCCTGCCAGAGGGGGCACCAAAGCTGGTCGCAATCGGCGAAATGACGGGCATGCTCCAGGTGGAACAGTTCGTGAATGAGAAAAGGCTGCAACGAGTCGTCGTTGTGTATTCGTGCGATAACATCTGCTCCGAACAGCATCACCTTCCGTTCGCCTACATAGTCTGAACCGCCGTCGCGCGTCCCAAGGGAGTGCACCAGATAGATTGGCAGCGGCGGCACAAACTCTGGAAAAACCCCGCGGAAACGTCGGACAGCGATTTCCAGGGCGGCAGGGAATCGACTCTCGACGAGACGATAGTCAGCTCGAATCGCCGGGAACCCCAGCAGTGCCTTGTTGATCCGGCTGTCCAGGCGTGCTTCGTCTCGATCTTCATAAAGGCCAGGTAACAGTGCGTCGAACTTGGCGCGAAATTCGGCCACGCGACGCTCAGGCGGCATACCACTCGTATGAGCTTCAAAAACATCAAACGCGCCCGCATAGTTGGTGAATGTGACCGGCGCAGGTGCTGTAGCGCCCTGGAGGCCCAAAATTGCTGTCAGCAGCAGCACCCGCTTCATCAGCATTCCCCTGATAGCCTTCATGTTGATATTACGCGCAGCCGAGGTACTGGTTTAGTGAGACCAGGTGAATCACACTAGGTCATGGGCGTCCCGGAAGTCGGCGTCGCAGTGAGCTGCCGCTGGAATTGCTCGCGATCGGGCTTCACCCATTGATCGATCCAGTCGAGCACCGTGTGGTACCACAGAACACTGTCGGCGGGTTTGAGCACCCAGTGATTCTCGGTCTCGAAGTAGAGGAGTTTCGACGGAATGTGCTTGGCCTGCAGCACCTGGAACATCGACAGGCCCTGGCTCGGATCAACCCGGTAATCGTTGCCCCCGTGGATGATCAGCATCGGCGTGTGGAAGTTGCGCGCGTAAGTGGCGGGCGCCTGCTCGATCAGTGCCTGTGGATTTTGCCAGGGGGTACCCTTGAACTCCTGCAGCGTGCCGCCGACGAAATCCGCGGAATAGATCGCGGCCATCAAATCATATAGGCCGTCGTGGGATACGATGGTGCGGAAGCGGTCCGTGTGGCCCTCGACCCAGTTGGCCATGTACCCGCCATAACTCGCACCCGCAGCGGCAATACGCGTCGTATCCACATATGGCCAGGTGAGCGCGGTATCCACCGCCTTCATCTGGTCCTCATACGGTGCCCCACCCCACTGTCCCTTGATCGCGTCCATGAACTTGAGCCCGAAGCCGGTGGACCCGTGGAAGTTGGGCTCGATGATCACGTAACCCGCTGCCGCGAACAGCTGCGCGTTCCAGCGATAGTGGAACTCATTGTTCCACGCACCTTCCGGACCGCCGTGCATGAGCAACAACAGGGGATACTTCCGGCTCGGATCGAAGCCGGGTGGCTTCACCTGCCACGCCTGCACTGC
>DAITMW010000550.1:0-2655 GCA_036834945.1 Steroidobacteraceae bacterium | reverse complement strand
GGCGGACTCGACGAAGATCTGACCGTACTGCTCACCGAGCGGCTCAACATGGCGGGTTTTCCTGCCACATCCGCCGGCCACCAATATCCGGGACGCAACCGCCTCAACATCTGCAACCGCGGCGCTCGCGGCCGAGGTGCGCAACTGGAATTGACACTGGACTTGCGCGGACCCGAGAAGCGCGCTGTGATCGCCTCCATCGTACGTAACGCACTTGCGGAGTACTCATGAGCAACGAGCCCTGGCCGGAGCTTCCACTGGAGCTCTGGCGTGACACCTATGCCACCCTGCACATGTGGACCCAGATTGTCGGAAAGATCTGCCTGGCGCTCACTCCGAGAGTGAACCACTTCTGGAATATCGCCTTCCAGGTATGCGCGCGCGGCTTGACGACGCCCGCCATGCCTTGCGGTGGCTCCCGCACGTTCAACATGACATTCGACTTCGTCAGTCACGAGCTGATCGCGAAATGCTCGGATGGCGGCATCCGGAGCATTCCCCTGGCGCCGCGCACTGTGGCCGCGTTCTACGAGGACACGATGCGGATGCTGCATGACCTGGGAATCGACGTGAGGATCCGGACGATGCCCGTCGAGATTCCCGATCCGATCCGTTTCGAGTTGGATACGACGCACGCCTCGTACGACCGTGAGTATGCGCATCGTTTCTGGCAGATCCTCGTACGGATCACGCCCGTCATGCAGGAGTTCCGGGGAGAGTTTGTCGGCAAATGCAGCCCCGTGCACTTCTTCTGGGGCAGCTTCGATCTTGCGGTCACGCGTTTTTCAGGGCGCAGAGCACCCGAGCGACCGGGGGCGGACCCGATCACGCGCGAAGCGTACTCTCACGAAGTCATCAGCCACGGATTCTGGCCCGGGAGCGGCGCCGTGAAATCGGCGGCGTTCTACGCCTATGCCGCGCCGGAGCCACCGGGATTCAAGGACGCCACCGTCGCCCCGCCGGAAGCGTTCTACAGCCGCGATCTTTCCGAATTCCTACTGCCCTACGACGCGGTTCGTACACAGCCCGACCCTGGCAGAACGCTACGGAGTTTCCTCCAGAGTACCTATGACGCAGGCGCCCGGCTGGCGCGATGGGATGACAGCCTCGAACGCTCAGCGTGACGCGGTGAGCACCGGCTGGTCAACATACACGTCCGGCAGTGCCTGCTTCAGGTTCGCGATCTTCGGCAGGTCGTTGTAGACGATGTACGGGACGTGCGGGTTGTGAACCAGGTAATCCTGGTGATATCCCTCGGCCGGATAGAAGCCCTGCAAGGGATCGACCCGCGTCACGATCGCACGACTGAAGGCATGCGAATGTTGTAGCTGGTCGATATACGCGCGGGCAATTTTCTCCTGCGTCGGGTCGGCGTAGAAGATCGACGAGCGATACTGGGTGCCGAAGTCAGGTCCCTGGCGATTCAACTGTGTTGGATCGTGGGCCACCGAAAAGAACACGCGCAGGATTTCGCCGTAGGAAATCTTCGCGGGGTCGAACTGCACCTGGATGGACTCGGCGTGCCCTGTGGTTCCCGAGCTAACCGTCTCGTAGTCCGCGGTAGACTTCGAACCGCCGGAATAACCCGCCAGCACCTTGTGCACGCCCTTGACGTGCTCAAACACGCCCTGGGTTCCCCAGAAGCAACCGCCCGCCAGTACGGCCGTCTGCAAGGCCCCGGGCGCGAGCGGATTGTCGAGCGCCGGAGCGGGAACGGCAGTCGGCTTTTCCGCCGCGTGCAACCCGCTGCCGACACTCGAGAAAACGGCGGCGAACCCCAGGACCAGCAACCCGGCAATGGCGCCGAACAACCATTCTTCACTGCGCGTTTTCACCACATGTCCTCGCTCGGATCTGCTCAGTCCACGCCTACCATGACGCTCGACGCCTTGATGACGGCGTAAGCCTTCTGGCCCTCTTTCAGGCCCAGACTCCGGGCCGCATCGAGGGTGATGATCGACACAATGGAGATTCCTGGCGCAACCTCAATGGTTACCTCGGCATTCACGGCTCCGAGATCAACCTGGCGGATGGTGCCGGAAAGCGTGTTGCGGGCGCTGAGCTTCATAGGGCACTCCTCAATATACCTGCTGATATTACGCCTGCGGCCTACGGGAGACCAAATATGGCGTTCGCACAGTGGCGTCGCGAGGGCGCTCGGCCACGATCGCGTGCCGCTTCTGGCAGACTGCCGCCGCACAAACATCGAGAGGTACCCATGACGAGATTTCCCCGGTGCGCCACGGCGTGGCTGCTCGCAGCTTTTTTTGCGCTACCGGGTGCGCGGGCCGAGACCGTCCTCATCACCGGCTCGAACCAGGGAATCGGCCTGGAGTTCGCCAAGGAATATGCCGCCAGGGGCTGGACCGTCATCGCCACACAGCGCCGTGACTCCGTTCCCGAGGAGTTGGTCCGGCTCCAACAGATGTACCCCAACAAGGTGCGGATCGAGCATCTCGACGTGACGGATGGCGCCCAGATCAAAGCCCTCGCCGCCCGGCTCAAAGGCCTGCCGATCGATGTGTTGTTGAACAACGCGGCACTGACCCGCCTGGCCCCCCTGACCGACAGGTTCGGCAACGCCGGGCAACACTTCGGCACACTCGACTACGACCAGCTCGACCTGTTCATCCACACGAACGTCGCAGGCCCGTT
>DAITMW010000549.1:0-2686 GCA_036834945.1 Steroidobacteraceae bacterium | reverse complement strand
CCCCCTGGATCTGTCCGTCTGTCTCGTGCGATCGCTCGAGTCTGGGCAGGCGGATTTCGAAAGTAGCGCCCTGGCCCAGGCCAGGGCTGTAGGCCGTCAGCCGGCCGCCGTGCATTTCGATGAGACGCCGCGCCACCGACAGGCCGATTCCGAGCCCGCCGAGCGAGCGATCCAGCGTACGCTCACCTTGTACGAACAAGTCGAACACGCGGGGTAACAGCGCCGGTGAGATGCCGACCCCGGAGTCGGCGATGGTGACGACGGCATCGTGTCCCACGGCACGGGTCTCGATGCGGATCTTTCCTCCCGTGTCGGTGTATTTCGCCGCGTTGGTCAGGATGTTCACGACACACTGCACGAGCCGAGCCATATCGCCGTCAACGTACAGTGCGCGGGAGTTGGCGAGGACCGTGACCTCGTGCCGTCCGGCTTGGAACAGGGGTTCCGCGGTTTCAATGGCCTGGCTCACGACGCTGCCCAACTCGATCGGCCGCCGTTGCAGCTCGACCCTCCCCTGCGTAATGCGCGAGACATCGAGCAGATCATCGACGAGTCGCGTGAGTTGGGCCACCTGGCGCTTGAGCATCCCAACCACCGCATGTCCCGGGGATTGCGCGGGGAGTGTGCGCGAGAGGATCTCGCCGGCGTTACGCAGGGGCGCCAGCGGATTTCGCAACTCGTGAGCGAGCATGGCGAGAAACTCGTTCTTTTGCCTGTCGGCTGTTTCGAGCGCCATGCGCGCATGCACGTGCGACGAGATGTCGCGGAAGTAGCAAACGACGCCAAAGCGTCCATCGGGCAAAGGAACGCGGGTGATCTGCCACTCATAGAAACGGGTGTTTCCGCCCTCACCCGCGATCGTGCGCTCGCGTGTTGTGTAGGGCTCGCCCGTCTGCAAGGTGTGCCGGAACAGGCGGATCACCTCCTCCGCCTGCGGGCTGGGCCATCTCGTTCGCATGACGTCGGCGAAATCACTGCCGATCAGGTCCGGACTGTTGCCAAACACCGGACGGGCGGTGGCATTCATGTCGCGGATCTTGAAGTCGGAATCGATGAGATAGAATCCCAGGGGAGCCGCAGTCAACAATGCGTGCTCGCGCGCAGCAGCCTCCCTGCGCAACCGGGCCAGTTGTAATTGCGCTCCAACACGCGCGATGAGCTCGCGTGCCGAAAACGGTTTGACGAGGTAGTCGTCGGCCATTGCGTCCAGGCCTTCCACGACCGCCTCCTCACCCGCACGGGCCGAAAGAAGGATGGCAGGGACTTCGCGTAGCTCGGGGTCCGCACGCAACGCGCGCAGCAAGGCGAAACCATCCATCTTCGGCATCATGACGTCCGACACGATGAGGTCCGGGGTCTCGCGACGTGCGGCCTCGAGCGCCGCGTCTCCGTCGGGGACGATTTCGACTTCGTAACGGCTGTCGAGAAGCTCGCGAACGTAGGCTCGCATGTCCGCGTTGTCGTCCGCGACAATGATTCTCGAGCCATAAACCGCCGAGCGCGGGTGCGCATCGCGAGGTGTTGGTGCCCGCAGCATCTTCACTGCCAGCGTTGAGCCCTCGGGCGAAGTCTTCGACTCCGGCAGCCAACGCAGTGCCTCCTCCACGTAAGGACGAGCCGTAACCAGGGGTGCCTGAAGTGCATCGGCAATCCCGATCCGTTCAGCCGGAAGGTGGGATTTCCCCATGGGAATGCGCACACTGATCAGCGTACCCTTCTTCAACTCGCTCTCGACGGAAACCGTTCCGCCGTGGAGCTTGACGAGCTCGTTCACCAGTGCCAGCCCTATTCCGGAGCCCTCGTGGGTACGACCTTGCGCGCCCTCCACGCGATAGAATCGCTCGAACAACCTCGGAAGGGCTTCAGTTGGTATGCCGATTCCGGTGTCCCGTACGCTCAAGACAGCGTGCGCGTCGCTACGCTGCAGACGAACTTCGATCTCTCCCTGCAACGTGTACTTGAAGGCGTTCGACAGGATGTTGAGAGTCACCTTCTCCCACATATCGCGATCGACATAGACGGGGTCGGTCAGGGGTTGCAGGTCAACCCGCAACTGGAGGCCCGCCAGCTCGATCGTGGACCTGAACGTGCTCACCAGGTCGCTCGTCAGGGCAGCCAGGTCGGTCGGCACATAGGTCGCCCGCACCCGGCCCGCCTCGATGCGGGAGAACTCCAACAATGAGTTCACGAGTTTCAACAGACGCAGGGAATTGCGATGCAGGAGCTCGACCCGGCCGCGCACGACGTCGGGAAGAGACGCATCGGCCACCATGTCCTCGATCGGCCCGAGCATCAAGGTCAACGGTGTACGGAATTCATGGCTGACGTTGGAGAAGAACGCTGTCTTCGCCCGATCGATCTCCGCGAGCGCCTCGGCCCGCTCGCGCTCGGCTTCGTAGGCCTGGGCATTGCCGATCGCGGCAGCGATCTGACCCGCGACCAGGTCGAGAAACCCCGCATAGGCGTCATCGAACGGACGCCGCGGGCTGATGCCCGCGAAGAGCAAGCCGACGAGCCGGTCCTGTCCGGCGCCAATCAGTGGCAGGACGGCGGCGCGCCTGGCCTGACCCGGCCAGGACACCGCGGGGGTCGCGAAGTGCAGCCGTGCGAGGTCATCGATCTTCTGGGCTAGCCCTGTATCCCACAACTCGTTCAGGCGCCAGGGATCGGGCGCGGCGTGATCCGG
>DAITMW010000548.1:0-2688 GCA_036834945.1 Steroidobacteraceae bacterium | reverse complement strand
GACCGCTCGCACGACGAAGGACGCCTGACAGCCCACCGGATTTTTTTCGGCCTTCCGCGCGGCTCAACAACGTTGGCTCAGGCGACGCGCTCGCGCTCGACTGTCACCGAGCTAGCCTATATTCCCGACACAGCATCTGACGGCACTTACCTGCTCGAGCTACAGGTGCCCGCCCTCGGCGGAGACGCCGTACCGAGTCGCCCCCTGCTCTATCCGCTGTTATGACTTACGAAGCCACTCTAGAACACGCACGACGTCGCGACGACTCCGATCCACTGCGCACATTTCGCCAGCGCTTCGCGCTGCCCCATGACGACCGCGGACAACCAACACTGTTCCTCTGCGGTCATTCGCTCGGCTTGATGCCGCTTGCGGCCCGTACTCTCATTACTGAGGAACTGGACGACTGGTCACGTCTCGCGGTTCTGGGTCACGAGCACGCACGCCGTCCTTGGATTCCGTATCACGAGAACCTGACCGCAGGCCTCATGCATCTGACAGGCGCACAGGCCGGTGAAGTCATCGCGATGAACTCGCTGACGGTCAACATCCACCTGATGCTCGCGAGTTTCTTCCGCCCCACGGGTCGACGGACCAAGATCCTCATCGAGACCGGCGCGTTCTCGTCAGATCGACACGCGGTCACTTCTCAGCTCGCCTGGCACGGCCTCGATCCCGCGCAACACCTGATCGAACTCACGCCTCCCCCCGGCAGCGACTCCATCCCGGAAGACGCCATCGAGGCGTGTCTCGCGCAGCACGGCCCGGATATCGCCCTGTTGTTATGGCCTGGAGTGCAGTTCCGGACCGGCCAGGCGTTCGACCTCCCGCGCATCGCCCGCGCGGGACGTCGTGCAGGATGCATTGTCGGTTTCGACCTCGCACACTCCATCGGCAACATGCCGCTCGCGCTGCACGACTACGACGCAGATTTTGCGGTCTGGTGCAGCTACAAGTATCTGAACGCAGGCCCGGGGGCGATCGGCGGCTGCTTCGTGCACGAGCGCCACCTGGCGACCCAACCTCACCTGATGGGGTGGTGGGGTCACGAGGAGCCCACCCGATTTCGGATGGAGCCCCAGTTTCGCCCGGGACCGGGTATCGCGGCCTGGCAGATCAGCAATCCGCCGATTCTGGCCACCGCGCCGCTCATCGCCTCCCTGGCCGTTTTCCAGGAGGCCCGCATCGAGCGGCTCCGGGCCAAGTCGATCGAGCTGACCGGCTTCCTCGAGTTCCTGATCGAGCGCCTCAGGCCCGACGCGCAGTTCATCACGCCGCGAGAAATCAACGCCCGCGGGTGTCAGATCTCCATCCGGATCACCGGCGCTCCCAACCGGGGCAGGCGAGTATTCGAGCGCCTCGGCGAGCGTGGGGTTGTCTGCGACTGGCGCGACCCCAATGTCATTCGGGTCGCCCCCGTGCCGCTGTACAACACCTTCGAGGACGTGTTCCGCTTCAACGAGCATTTGGCCGAAGTGCTGCGAGAGACGAAGTGAGCCCAAGCGATCACAACAGCGCGCCCGGCACCCGTCAGGGCGTTAAGCAGCAAGCTCTCAACATCGTCGGCGCCGGCCTCGCAGGCGGGCTTCTCGCCGTACTCCTCGCGCGCCGCGGCTATAAGATCGCACTCTACGATCGCCGCCCGGACCCGCGAGAGACCGCCGCAGAAGGCGGCCGCTCCATCAACCTAGCACTCGCAGCGCGCGGCATCCGCGCCCTCGAACTCGCCGGAGTCATGGAGCGCATACGACCTCTTCTGATCCCAATGCGCGGCCGCATGGTGCACGACCTGTCAGGCACAGCAACGTTGCAGCCCTACGGCCAACGCGAACACGAGGTCATCTACTCCGTCGGCCGAGCGGCCCTCAACCGCGTCCTCATAGAAGAAGCCGCGCGCTACAACACCGTCACGATGCAGTTCAACCAAACCTGCATCGGCGCGTACCCTGAGCGCGGCACCCTGCGCTTCCGCAAGAGCGCCGGAAATGCCGATAGTGCCCCTGAATACGACATCCCACTGGCGCCAACCATTGCCACCGACGGCGCCGGCTCAGCCGTCCGCGTAAGCCTGGCGGCCTCGGAGCACGTCGCGGTACGCGAAGACTGGCTCGATCACGACTACAAGGAACTGACCATCCCCGCGCAAACCGCCAGAAATGTGTTGGACGCCCATGCCCTGCACATCTGGCCGCGTGGCGGCTTCATGCTGATTGCCCTACCGAACACGGATGGAAGCTTTACCGCGACGCTATTCCTGGCCCGCACCGGCGCCAACAGTTTCGCGTCTCTGACAGATGCCGCCGCCGTGAGCGCGTTCTTCCGCAAGGAGTTTCCGGACACTCTCGCATTGATGCCCGATCTGACCCGCGATTTCGCAGCGAACCCTCAAGGCCAGCTGGGCACCGTGCACCTGACACCCTGGCACGTCGGAGGCAAGGTCCTGCTGCTCGGCGACGCGGCACACGCGATCGTCCCTTTCCACGGTCAGGGGATGAACGCCGCGTTCGAAGACTGCGCCGTGCTCGACTCGCTGTTGGATCGCCATACGGACTGGGCCCCCCTTTTCGAGGAGTTCTCGGTGACGCGGCGCCCGAATGCGGACGCGATCGCCGAAATGGCATTGGAAAACTATACGGAAATGCGCGACACCGTGCTCGACACGGGATTCGTACGCCGCAAATCGATCGC
>DAITMW010000547.1:0-2697 GCA_036834945.1 Steroidobacteraceae bacterium | reverse complement strand
TTCCGCTCGAACTCATGGAGCAGCACACGGATGACATAGCGTAATAACTGCAAACGTGCGCCCGGATCGGGCGAGCTCTTGTGCTCCAGGAGCACATACGCATAGCCCTCGCGTCGACCCTTGAGGTGAATGCGAAATAGCAAGTCCGAATGGTGCTGTCGCAACTCCTCATCCACAAAAGACCCCGGAACCGGCTCAGGCGCCTCGGGGCCGAGCAGGTCCGCCACTTCAGGAGGCAAGTGCTCGCGCAAGAACGTGCCGGCTAGCATCGGATTGCCCAATGCCTGCTTGAAAAAACCGTCGTGAATATTGGCGAGCTGCTTCGACACAGATCCTTCGCAAGGATCACCCGTGTTCTCTCCATTCAAACATGAACGATGGCCGAAGGTAACCCCCTGAATCTCAACAAAACGCCTGATTATTCATCTCAGCCACCTCCGGAATGCGCGCCGATTCTCTCGATGAATCCGCGTGAGGTATCGCGTGAGTTGTGTAGCTCCTGTTACGCGCGAATTTTGCGCCCGCCAGTCGTACGTGCTGCCAACACATTGGCCCGGTCGGCGATCGGCGCAATGTCAGAGACCGCGCCTTCAGGGCCTTTGAAATTTCGGTTGCGCGCTTTATGCTCCAGCTCTTGCCAGGCGCGCCCTTCCCACCGCAATTCAATCGGGGGTGGCGAGTTCGCCGGTATGCCCGGCTGATGAGGAGGGCCTTGGTCTTGGACAAATTGCTCGGACGGCGCCGGGTGTTGGTTGGAGCAGGCGCGCTTGCGACGGTCACTGCTCTCGCGGGCTGTAGTGTGTCTCCGCTCCATGAGCGACGACGTCCCGAATCCGCACCGACTCTGCAGCTCCCGCGCCTTCACGCTAGTCCCGATCGCATCACTGCGATCACGGTTTGTACTCGACCCTTTCGCGCGCAAGGACCACGGCTCGATGTTGAGCAGGTCGGGCGGAAGATCGTCGTCCACAACTATGGGCATGGCGGCAGCGGCTGGTCGCTCTCCTGGGGGTCGAGCAGCATTGCTGTGGAGAAGGCCTTGGCCACGGGCGAGCGCGATATCGCGGTCATCGGTTGTGGTGCGCTGGGCTTGACCTCGAGCCTACTGCTACAGCGGGCCGGTGCGCGTGTCACGATATATGCGAAGGAGCTCCCGCCGAATGTCCGCTCGTCCCTGGCCACCGGTCTGTGGACCCCGGACTCGCGGATCTGTCTGGAGGAGAACGCCACCCCTGCGTTCAAGCAAACATGGGAGCGCATGGCGCGACGCTCCTTCCAAACGTATCAAACATTCCTGGGATTGCCGGGCAACCCGGTCGAATTCATCGATAACTACTTTGTCACCGAGGAGCACAAAGGCGCCGTGCGTCCACCGTCAGGCCGCCCCGACCGTCCGCCGTTCGCCGCGCTGCAACGCGAGCTCATTCACGACCTGCTGCCACGCCCCGAGGAGTTCGGACCTGGCAGCCATTCGCTCGGCGCCCGCCATTTGCGCCGCAACAGCTTGTTGATGTTCAATCTCTCCGCCTACACGCGGATGTTGGTGTCGGATTTCCTTGCCAACGGCGGTCGTATCGAGATCACGGAGTTTCACTCGCCTGCCGAACTTGCCGATCTGCCGCAGAAGACGCTCATCAATGCGACGGGGTACGGTGCACGCGCTCTATTCGGTGATCAGTCGATCATCCCGGTGCGCGGTCAGCTCGCCCGCATGATCCCACAGCCGGAGGTCAACTACGGACTGTTCTACAAGGACGTCAGCTTTGTCCCGCGGCGCGATGGAATGGTATTTCAGGTAGTCGGTGAGGACGACTACTACGGCTTCGACGATGCAACCGCCATTCCCGATCGGGCCGAGGCGGAGCGCGCCGTCAGCACGATCGCCGAGCTTTTCGCAGCGACATGAGCAGGTCGCAAGCGCGCCTCCCACAAGCGGACATAGGGCCTGCAGAAGGCCATTTCTTGTGAGTCCCTAAGCGCTCTGCTGGGACTCGCCGTCTTTCTGCAGGCGATCCAGATGCATGCGGATATGCGCGGCTTCGGCCGCCGTGTTGGCCAGGGCAATCGCGCGATCGAACGCCGTGCGAGCCTCGTCAGGCCGGTTGAGTTGCGTCAACAAGGCACCCTTCAACCCAAAGAAATAGAAGTAGCCGCCGAGCTTGGACGCCAACGGCTCGATCATGGCCAGCGCCTCCGCCGGCCCGCGAAGTTTGGAAACCGCGACCGCACGGTTGAGTGTCACCACCGGCGAAGGTTGGAGGGACTCGAGAATCTCGTAGAGCCGATCGATCTCCGCCCAGTCGGTATCGGCGGCGGCAGGCGCCTGCGCGTGCACAGCCGCTATCGCAGCCTGAAGCTGAAAAGGTCCTGGTCGGCGATGGCGCAGTGCCTTTTCCACCAGCGCCAGTGCCTCGGCGATCGGCTCGCGCTCCCAAAGAGCGCGATCCTGATCCTCGAGCAGCACGATGTTGTTATCCGCGTCCAGTCGCGCGGCGGCCCGCGAGTGCTGGATCAGGAGCAGGGCATTGAGCCCCATGATCTCCGGCTCACTGGGAAACAACCGCAGCAGCAACCGGCCGAGCCGGATCGCCTCCTCGCAAAGAGGGACCCGCACATGCGCCGTCCCGCCACTGGCGGAATAGCCTTCGTTGAAAAGCAGATAGATCATCGTCGACACGGCGGAGAGCCGCGTCGCAC
>DAITMW010000546.1:0-2727 GCA_036834945.1 Steroidobacteraceae bacterium | reverse complement strand
CACCACCGGATCGGCCGGTAGCCGGGGAGGACCCGCCGCCGTCGCCACTGGCATGACCATGACGTTGGCCGCCGTCGCCACTGGCATGGCCATGACGTTTGCCGCCATCGCCACCTCCGTGGCCATGACGCTTGCCACCACCACCACCATGGCCATGGCGCTTGCCGCCCCCATGCGGTCGGTGATGCGGCCGGCGGCCCTCTGGCGCGGCACCCGCGACGAGCTCCTGGGCGAGCATTTCCGGAGCGATCGAAGCCGATGGGATTTTGTGTCCCACATAGCTTTCGATTTCCGGCAGCGACACAGCGAACTCCTCACACGCGAAGCTGATCGCGTCGCCTTCCGCGCCGGCCCGGGCTGTGCGGCCTATGCGATGAACATAATCCGCGGCATCCTGTGGCAGGTCGAAGTTGAAGACGTGGCTGACATCGGGAATGTGCAATCCGCGTGACGCGACATCGGTAGCGATGAGCACGGCGAGATCGCCGTTGTGGAAGTCGCGCAGAAAGCGGAGCCGCTTGTTTTGCGGCACGTCACCGGAGAGTGCCTGTGCGTGAAAACCATTGGCTTTGAGCGTGCTCTCGAGCCTTTCAGCCATTCGCTTGGTATTCACGAAGATCATCGTGCGGCGGGCTTCGGCCTGCCGCAGCAAGCCCACGAGCAGTGGAACCTTCTCCTCCATCGAGGGGTAGTACATGAGCTGGCGAACGCGATCGACCGTCATCTTGTCGGGCTCGATGCGCACCAGCTCCGGGTTGTTCATGTGCTCGTACGCGAGCTCCAGAACCCGGTAGGAGAGGGTGGCGGAGAACAGCATGGACTGCCGTTTCTCCGGCGGCGGGAGGCGGCGCAGCAAATAGCGGATATCCGCGATGAAGCCGAGATCGAACATGCGATCGGCTTCATCCAGCACCAGAGCCTGCGCATGCCGCAGGTCGAAAACGTGCTGTTTGTAGTAGTCGATGAGGCGGCCCGGCGTGCCGATGAGGACATCCACGCCTTCTTCGAGCTGGCGGCGCTGCTTCTCGTAATCGACTCCGCCGTAGACCACGGCCTGCTTCAGGCCCGTGTGGCGCCCGAGGATCTCACCGTCATGGTGAATCTGCACCGCGAGCTCACGGGTCGGCGCGAGCACGAGGGCTCGAACCGATGTAGGAGAGCGGCTCGCCGAGGGCGGATGGGTGAGGAGCGTCTGGTACAGCGCTACCAGGAAGGCAGCAGTTTTGCCTGTGCCGGTCTGCGCCTGTCCGGCGACGTCCTTCCCTGACAGCGCAATCGGTAGGGTTTGTGCCTGGATCGGCGTGCATACGGTAAAGCCCGCGTCGCGGATGCCTTCCATGACCGGAGGGGCCAGACCGAGGGATTGGAATGTAGGGGAACTAGAGTGTGGGTCAGTCATCAAATGCGTCTATAGTGTTGTTCGAAATGGGCGGACGGCCCTTGCAAAAGCGCCCCGGAAGCGCTACAAAGTGCCCAAGACAGCGGGCAATTCGTACCCGCACCTGCCACCCAGTTCCCAAGTTTATCCAAACAGGCCATTAGGCTCGAACTCATACTCATTTCACGAGTTAGTGTAACCGTTTGACGGGTGTTTCTGGCACGGCTTTCTGGCATGGCCTTTCGCCACCATCTGCCACCCCGCATGACGTGTTTAAGCCCTCTATCCGAACAAGACAACCTTTTTACCGCTCTGCATTCGACGGAGGTTGAACCGCGTGAGTAGCCCGCACATCGTGCACACCACGGACGCCACTTTTGCACAGGACGTCCTCAAGTCCGACAAGCCCGTTCTGCTCGATTTCTGGGCTGAATGGTGCGGCCCCTGCAAGATGATCGCCCCGATCCTCGATGAGATCGCCAGCGAATACCAGGACCGCGTCAAAATCGCCAAGCTCAACATCGACGAAAATCCACAGACACCGCACAAATTCGGCATTCGGGGTATCCCGACGCTGATCCTCTTCAAGAATGGCACGCTCGAGGCCCAGAAAGTCGGCGCGGTGTCCAAATCTCAACTCTCGGCATTTCTGGACAGTAATTTGTGAGAGGCTATCTCGGTAATCAGGGCCGCAACCGGCCCAATAACAACAAGGGCCCGCGTCACGGCGGCGGCAATCGCGATCGTGACGGCAACCGTGCCAACGGCAACGGTAATGGCGGGGGACGTGTCGATGACATGATGCACGAGGCGGAGGCGTTCGACGCCGATGACGCCGAAATCATAAGCCCCGCGGAGCTCACCCAATCCCGCAGCTCGATGAATCTCACCGAGCTGAAGTTGAAACCCATCCACGACCTGGTGAAGCTCGCCGAGTCGATGGGCCTGGACAACCTGGCTCGTTCCCGCAAGCAAGACATCATCTTCTCGATCCTGAAGGCGCATGCCCGGAACGGGGAGAATATCTACGGTGACGGCGTGCTGGAGATCCTGCAGGACGGCTTCGGCTTCCTGCGCTCCTCCGACGGCTCGTACCTCGCGGGTCCCGACGACATCTACGTGAGCCCGAGCCAGATCCGTCGCTTCAACCTGCGCACCGGAGACACGATTTCCGGGCTCATCCGTCCGCCGAAGGACGGCGAGCGCTACTTCGCGCTGTTGAAGGTAGGCGAGATCAACTATGACTCGCCCGACAGCTCGCGCAACAAGGTGTTGTTCGAGAACCTGACCCCGTTCCATCCGACGAAGCGTCTGAAGCTCGAGCGCGGCAACGGCTCCACCGAGGACCT
>DAITMW010000545.1:0-2755 GCA_036834945.1 Steroidobacteraceae bacterium | reverse complement strand
ACGACCCGCCGCATGGAACGCAGTGGCGGCGGGGCAGGGTGGAACCCAGCGACGGCTACTCAGGCCGATAGTGAGCGCTGATTCGGGCGGATCCCTGGGGTGCGCAGTCCGTCTCGAGTATTTAGCGGGAGTTCTGTGATTGCGCGTCGGTCTGTGGCGACGAACCGTGATGAGTTGATTGCAATTTGATTGCGGGCGGAATTTGGAATGTCCGGAGCGATCAACGCACTGTCACACGGCGGGTCACGGCTTCGTGGACTCTTCAAGATGACCTATGGAGATTTCCATGGTGGACAACAAGAGAACCGGTGGAGGCTATCCCGCCTCTGGGTGAAACAGGCCCACGAACTGTGGCAGTTTGTTCAGGGCGTCCGCGATGTCGGTCGGTGCGCCTTTGGTCAGATCCTCGACCGCAGCGCTGGTGACGGGTGTTGGGGACTGGTAGCCGGTGCTCGTGATGTGGGTGCCCGTGACGACCACCTCCGCAAGAGGGGAGGTTGGCGTGTCCGCCGCCGTGGAGGAGTCGGTCTGGGCGCGGACGGGGAAGCTCATTGCCCAGATGGCGAGCGGCCCGTAGAGCCACGCGAAATGGGCACATCGTAAGGCGGCAGCCGTTTTTGTCATGATCCCCCCCGGCAGAAACGGTGTTTCTTAGCGTCTGCGCTGGACCCTCCAATGGTCGCGGTGAACCTACTTCCGCGCGGGACAGGTCACAGGTGGCTTATCCGAGGGCCGATGCACCAGGCGATAGGAGAACAGCCACGCGCCTCTGGTGCGCAGTAGCTCGTCGTCGTACGTGCCAGTCACAGCGATCCCGCCTGCTTTGCCGAATCCGGTTTCCCGGACCACCATGACAGTGCTGTGCACCTTCGCATGATCGTGGTCGAGGTACACGATCGGCCCGAGTGAATGAACATGGTGCGATTGCTGGTCTTTTCCAGGGGATGGGTGGCGCCCTACGACGGCAATCAGTTGCTCGCGGCCCACGGCGCAGTGCGAGGGGTCTGCAAAGACACCGTCCGCGGTGCAGTCGTTCGCCCAAGCGATGCCGTCGTCATTGTCGATGTCGTTGTTGTAGCGGGCGAAGAGTTGGCTGACCTCCATGAAATCTTCCGGGGTGCCCCGGTAGGGCCCGGCGGCGGTCTGGGCCGGCGCACTGCGCAGCGACAGGAGGGCCACGCCAGCCGCGCAAACGGCTCCCACGATAACGATGCCCTTGCGAAACACCATATCTCCCCCTCTGCGACCGGCGCACGGAGCTGCGCTGTGCCGTACATCTGCTATTCATTGTGAACAGTTGATATGCACTGTGCCCCGCCGGTGCCGGGGAGTCAAGTCGGGGGGTTCTTGTCCGGGGAAGGGTGGGGGCCGCGGCGAGGCGGCGGATTTACTGGCCGCCGGCGCTGGGACGGCTCACAAAGGATTGATACATCGCGCGAAAGGCGCTGGCGAGGGCCATAGCGGCCGGAGGTGCCAGAGCGGGATCTTCGAGCAATTGCGACTCGAGGCGCTCCGCGATAGCTTCTCCATGGGCGGATTTGCGTCGGTCCCGTTGTCGTGTCACTTCGGGCCGGTCCGCAAGGAGCCGCACGAGCAGGAGCGATGCCTCGACCGCCCGGTCCGGGGTCACATGTTCCGGGCAAGCCGCAGCCTGGACAGCCAATCCTGTCATGGCGCCGTATAGCAGCACCGACAGAAGCTTCGGGTCCACATCCGAGCGGTACGTTTTGGAGCGGATTCCGGCCGTCAGCGAGCGCTCGAATTTCGAGCGGCCATCTTCCATCCAGCGACAGACCTCCTCTCGCAGGGTGGGATCATTGACGGCCGCCGCCATGACGGCGAGGCGGAAAGCCAGGGGTAGCGCTTGCGGGTATTCGTTGCGCAATGTGCGCTTGAGGATGAATTCGAGCCTGCCGGGGCCGTACGGGATGGAATCCACGCTCGCCAGGGCCTCGAGGACTCCTTCATTGGCGCGGCGGATGGCTTCAGCAACCAGGTCCTTCTTGGTCCGGAAGTAGTAGTTGAGCATGCCAATGCTCACGCCGGCACGTTCCGCGATGTTGCGCGTGGTCGTGGCTTCAAATCCCTCCTCGGAAATGCATGTGACGACGGCTTTCACGAGCTGTCGTCGCCGTTGCTCTTCCAGGTGGCCTGCACCGGCAGCCGATGCTCTCTTTTTTGCCATGCGCCGTTTTGCGGCATCACGTGTCATGTCCTGTGCCTCGTTGTGCCCGGTCGTTACCGCACCGGGCGAGTGTACGACAAAGGACGTCAAGCTATGACATGCGGCTTATGGGCGCTAAAGACGAGGCTGAGAGCGCGGCCTTGGATACCTGTGGTTGAGTACATTCGAGACCTTCGGGAAACCAACTAGGGCGGTCAGGCATGAGGGAATTGGCCGCTCACGGATCGAGTGACGCGCCGGGCAAAGTTGAACCGGATGAATCAATGAGGTGTCCCCTCAGCGATCTCAGCGACTGCCTCGTCGAGAGTGATCGCGCGTGACCTCGTGAGCTCATAGAGACAATTGGCGTGAGGGCGGCTACAGCAGCGGCAAGACGGTGTTTGGTCAGGCACCTGCGACTGCGGCGGCGAGCTCGCGGCCCGAACGCGCGCTTGCGAGAAAAGAGGTGCGACTAGCGCTGACCCCATCAGAGGCTGAAGCACGATTGCCGACATGGCAATCGAAATGGCACTCGCGTCAGCCAACCGACCGCAGCCTGAAGGCTCAAGCAATAGGAATATCCCGCCCCGC
>DAITMW010000544.1:0-2760 GCA_036834945.1 Steroidobacteraceae bacterium | reverse complement strand
GCATGAGTGTGAGGCTGGGCGCGCCGGCAGCAACATCGAGTACGTTGTTGAGCCCGCGTTGGGCAATATCTTCCGATGTCAGCGCAGTGATCGAAATTGGCGTCTGCTGCAGGTTCTCGGAAGTGCGGCGCGCCGTCACGATAACCTCGTGCAAGGCATCGTCGGTCCCCGGTGCTGCTTCGACCGCACCAACCTGGGCGAGAGCGAGTTGCGCGGCGGCCATTTCGACGGCGACCGCCACCGTGACAAATGAGCATCTGCGCCGCAGGGTGTTGCTCACACTGGTATCCCGCATGTTTTCTCTCTTTTTTGAAGATTGTGATGCCGCCAACGATCAATGACCCAAAGGGTCCGGCCGGCAGGGCTCTTTCAAACGCCGACACACGGATGTGCCGGCCTGGGGCATCTCCACGCCGGCAAGCTCGCCCAGCACCAACCGCGATGGATGACCCGCGTCGTGCCAGATCCGATTCGTCGCCGGCAACGGCTCGTACGCAAAACCATAGCCACCCCAGAAACTCGGGGTATCGACCCAGATCCGCAGCCGCGCCCCCGCGCGGAACCGATAAGCAAACTTGTTGAGCTCCACCCGCGCCAACACCGGCTCGCCCGGGACGAGCGCACGAATCGCATCAGGTGTATCCATGAGAACGGGGCGAGTGTCGGTGGAACGGCCGACGTCGATCGCACGATCCGAAAGCCGCAACCAACCGCGCTGAACAAAAACTTCCCGCCCGTCGGGGAGCACTTCCGTCAACGTGACCTGCAAGTCCGCGTCCGATGCAGTCGAAGAAACATAAAGGTCAACGCTTCCAGAACCATACGCGAGCAGGTCTCTCTGTAGGGGAGGGCTCGTGTAGGCTAGACTGCCCGCCTTCCAGTCAGCAGGCAGCGGCCCCCATTGCGACTCACTTTGGCCCACGTCCACGGCCGTCCCAGGCACTGGATAGCGGTAGCTGTCCGGCGTTTCCGGCGATTGCGCTCCCGGCACCGTATCGGCTGACAACCGGCCGTCATTCCCCAGGAAATACGCCACGGCGCGCGTTGGAACCGACACTTGTGGACGATGAAAAACCCAACCCGGTGTCGCCGCCTCGTAGAACGCATGCTCGCCTGGCCCAGACGGTACGGACACCGTATCCATCCACACCTCGAGGTGGGGACGTTGCTCGAATCCGTTCGCCTCGCCCTTCACGAACCGATCGAAGAACGCGATCAGCGTGGGACGGAATCCCAACGATTCGTAAAGGTCGTGCCCCCCATTGGTCTGCACCATCCACACCCGCCCCGGATCGAGCGTCTCCTGGTAATAACCCTCCCTGGAGGTCACGGCCTCATCCTGAAAGCTCTCCATGGACAACACCGGCACCTGGATCAGATGCGTCCGATCGCGAAGCTGCCGCGTCTGAATCCACTCATCCCGCAGCGGATGACGTAAGACCTCGGTGGTGATCGCATGCTGCTCCTCGCCGACCCGATTCCGCTTGATTTGCTCGAGGCACTGCTCGTCGCGCTCATCGGCGGCGCTTGCGCGGATGGCATCCAAACGACCGTGCAGGAAAACGCGCCAGTCCTTGATGAAGGCGGGCGCGGGTACACCCCCCGGAGCCCAACTATCGAGCCGCGGATCACCTAACACCATCCCGGGCGCGATAGCTTTCAGATGCGGGGGACGATGGGATGCCGTGGCGATCTGCGACATTCCCGCCCAAGACCAGTTGGCCATACCTACCGAGCCGTTGGACCAGGGCTGACGAGCGGCGAACTCGACGGCATCGCGACCGTCCTCGCCGTATTTCGGCCCGAGAAAATCGAAGTCCCCTTCCGAGCATCCCGTGCCCCGAGCATTCACACCCATGACGGCGTAACCGTGCTCGAGCAAGGTGCGATCGAGGCCGGGCGACATCGCAGAGTCGCCCTGCCGATAAGCGAGCCCGCCAACGGCACCCGGGTCATAACCGCTGTAATTGAGAATCACAGGAAAACGGCCGGAGGACTTCGGCAGCAGCGCGCTGAACCTGAGACGGACCCCGTCAGAAGTCGTGAGGTAGCCGGTGACGCGTCGCGCCCAATAGGGCTTGGGCAGAGCCCCGGACCGCGCCGCTTCGCCCAGACACTTTTGTGGCGCGAGACCAACGACTGCCAGCAAGCCCAGAGCGGCCAGAACACCCCGGGCCAATGCACCCGACGGTCCCCCGCGGCAGGAATCGAAACGAGACCCCATCTGCGCCCCTGTTCTTCGCGTAATTCGCCGCGAAACTAGCGACCCGCACACGATCGGTCTCGGCACTGCGCGCCACTCTCGCTGGGCAGCCAGCGCCATCGGACTTGCGATAGCGGCCTGCCACGCTCATCCTTATGCGCAAGGGCCGAAGGGTCGCGCTGTATTCACGCAACAATGAATTTTCACAGCGAGCTACTACCAGTGGCGGAGCGAGCGGCGGGTTACGAAGGCGCGCTACGCGATTACTTCTCCGCTTTCGATACGGCCGTCGACGTGCACGTCGAGACGGCCTCGCCGGAGTCGTTCGCGGCCAGTCTGGAGCCGCTCGCGATCGGCCACCTGAGTGGCGCCATCCATTGCACCAACTCGCCGCACCGACTGCGCGCGCAAGCCGTGGTCGGCGGACCGCTGGGAATCGACTTCTATCTTCTCAGAGCCGGCAATATCACCTTCACCGACCGCAGCGGCTCGATCGCGCTCACTGCCGGTGACATGTTTCTGTTGCGCTCAGACGTCGAATTCCAGTCCTTCAGCGA
>DAITMW010000543.1:0-2784 GCA_036834945.1 Steroidobacteraceae bacterium | reverse complement strand
CCAGCCCGCCCATCTTCCGCATGTCCTGCTCGTGGTGCATGCCGATGATCACGGAACCCGCGGCAAGGAACAGCAGCGCCTTGAAGAACGCGTGCGTCATCAAGTGGAAGATACCCGCGCTATAGGCCGACACACCGAGCGCCACGGTCATGTAGCCGAGCTGCGAAAGTGTCGAGTACGCGATGACGCGCTTGATGTCGTTGTTGACGACACCGAGCAATCCCATGAAGAACGCCGTCGTCGCCCCAATGACGAGCACGAACGACAACGCCGTTTCCGAATGCTCGAACAGCGGCGACATGCGCGCCACCATGAAAATGCCGGCGGTCACCATCGTGGCCGCGTGGATGAGCGCTGAGATGGGGGTCGGGCCTTCCATCGAGTCAGGCAGCCAGACGTGCAGCGGCACCTGCGCCGACTTACCCATCGCGCCGACGAACAGGCAGATGCAGATCAACGTGAGCGCCTCGGCTCCCGAGTGCGCGCCCAGGGGAATCACTGCCTGCGCGATCTTCGGGGCGGCGGCGAAGGCGTCGGCATAGTTCAGCGAGTTCGTGTAGTAGGCGATACCCGCGATACCCAGCACGAACCCGAAGTCACCGACGCGGTTCACCAGGAAGGCCTTCATGTTCGCGAAGATCGCGCTCGGCCGGGTGTACCAGAACCCGATGAGCAGGTAGGAGACCATGCCCACCGCTTCCCAGCCGAAGAACAACTGCATGAAGTTGTTCGACATCACGAGCATGAGCATCGAGAAGGTGAACAACGAGATGTAGGCGAAGAAGCGCTGGTAGCCCGGATCATCGGACATGTAGCCGATGGTGTAGACGTGCACGCACAGCGAGACGAACGTCACGACCACCATCATCAGCGCCGTCAGGCGATCGATGAGGAAACCGACGTCCATCTTCATGCCATCACTGATGAGCCAGGTGTAGACCGGGGCGTTGAAGGTCGGAACGCCGTCCCAGACGATCTGCTTCAGGACATAGAGCGACAGGATGCAGGAGATGGCCACTCCGGCGATCGTGACCGTGTGCGCGCCAACTCGCCCGATGACCCGCCCGAAAACGCCGGCCAGAAAGGCGGCGATCAGCGGCAACAGGGGGATGAGAACCAGCAGGGTTGGATTCATGGTCGTGCTTCAGCCCCGCAGGGTATTCAGGTCTTCCACATTGATACTGCGCCGCTCGCGGAACAGCACCACCAGGATCGCCAGTCCGATGGCGGACTCGGCGGCGGCCACGGTGAGCACGAAGAACACGAACACCTGGCCGTGGAGGTCACCCAGGTAGCGCGAGAAGGCAATGAAGTTGAAGTTCGCGGCGAGCAACAGCAGCTCGACGCACATCAGCAGCAGGATCACGTTCTTCCGGTTCAGGAAGATGCCCGCCACCGAGATCGCGAACAGAATGCCCGACAGGGTCAGCAAGTGCGCGAGAGTGATCATGAGCGCTTCTCCGCATCCATCTTCACGATGCGGATACGGTCGGAAGCCCGCACCGCGACCTGCTTGGAGATGTCCTGCACCTTGTGTCCGGCCCGGCTGCGCATCGTCAGGGCAATGGCCGCCACGATCGCCACCAGGAGGAGCACCGCGGCGAGCTCGAACGGATACACGTATTTCGTGTAAAGCACGCGACCCAGCTCGAGAGTGTTGCTGTAGTCAGCCGGTAGATCCGCCCCACCCTTCGAGGCGTCGAGTCCCAGGCCCCCACGCGCCCAGACGACACCCACGATCTCGAAAATCACCGCCGCGGCGGTGATCCAGCCCAACCATGCGAAGCGCGTGAAGCCGGCACGCAGCTCGTCGAGATTGATATCCAACATCATGACGACGAACAGGAACAAGACCATCACCGCGCCGACGTAGACCAGCACCAGCACGATCGCCAGGAACTCCGCCTGGATGAGCAGCCAGATCGCCGCCGAGGTGACGAAGCACAACACGAGCGACAACGCCGAGTACACCGGGTTGCGCGAGACGATCACACCCAGCGCCGCAGCGACCAGGATGGTCCCGAAGATGTAGAACAGAACCTCAACTAACACCAGTCTTACCCCTTGGCGCCCGACTCTTCTTACCGGTACGGCGCATCGGCGGCTTTGTCGGCCGCGATCATGGCTTCGTAGCGCTCGCCCACGGCGAGCAGTTTGTCCTTGCTCATGATGTTCTCGCCCCGATGCTCCATGTGGTACTCATGGATACGGGTGAGGACGATCGCATCCACCGGGCAGGCTTCCTCGCAGAAGCCGCAGTAGATGCACTTGAACAGGTCTATGTCGTACCGCGTCGTGCGGCGCGTGCCATCCGCCGCCACGTCGGAATCGATCGTGATGCACACGGCTGGGCAAACTGCTTCGCACAGCTTGCAAGCGATGCAACGCTCTTCCCCGTTCGCATAGCGACGCTGCGCATGTAACCCACGGAAGCGCGGCGACTGCGGAGTCTTCTCTTCCGGATAGTTGAGCGTGTACTTGCGCGTGAAGAAGGTACGGGCGGTGACGCTCATGCCCTTCAGCAGCTCTGAAAGCATGAATGTCTTGACGAAACTGTTAGCCATTGACGCGCCTCTTCAATGCGACCACGGTCCGATCTTGTACGCGGACATCACCATTTCCACCGCGATCCAGACGATCGTGACGGGAATGAGGGCTTTCCAACCCAGTCGCATGATCTGGTCATAGCGGTAACGCGGGAAGGTCGCGCGGAACCACAGGAATAGGAACAGGAAGGCGCTGATCTTCAGCCCGAGCCACAGGAAGCTGGGCTCGGCCAGGAAC
>DAITMW010000542.1:0-2793 GCA_036834945.1 Steroidobacteraceae bacterium | reverse complement strand
ACGCGCTAAGCCGCCGCGTCCGGCTGCGCCTCCGGAGCCGCCTTGGCAAACGCCGGCAACGTCTCGAGATGCGCGCAGATGGCGCGCAATGTCGGATAAGGCCCGACATCGCACTTGAAGCGACGGGCGTTGTACATCTGCGGCACGATGTAGACATCCGCCAGGGTCACCGAGTTACCGAACATGTGCCGGCCATCGCCGGACGCCTGCTTCGCATTCTCCTCCAGGCTGCGAAAACCCGTTGCAATCCAGTGTTGGTACCAGGAGTTCACCGTCTCGTCACTCTGCGCCAGCGGCGCGCGCAGATAGTTCAACACACGCAAATTGTCGAGGGGATGGATGTCGCAGGCAACCGTGAGCGCCATCGCTCGCACGCGGGCTCGATCCATCGCCGGAGCCGGCAACAGCGGCGGCTGTGGATACAACTCGTTGAGATATTCGATGATCGCCAGCGATTGAGTGAGGGTCTTGCCGTCGTGCTGCAAGGCAGGGACGAGGCCTAACGGGTTGACCGCCAGGAACTCCGGCGAGCGATGCGCCGACGCCGGCGCGCGCATATCGATGAAAACCGGATCGTAGTCGATGCCCTTGAGGTTGAGCGCGATCCGGACCCGAAACGCCGCGGAACTGCGAAAGTAGGTATAGAGTTTCATGGTGATGGTGTCATGTCAGGACGCCTGATGTCAGTACGACGCGGGTCAGCGCTCACTGATGGTGTTGCGCAGGACGTCCAGTCCTTCGATGCCACCTTCGATGCGGTCACCGGGCTTGAGCACACCCACTCCCGCCGGGGTGCCGGTGAAAATGAGATCGCCGGGCTTGAGCTCGAACAACGTCGACAGCTCCGCGATGACTTCGGGCACGGCCCAGATCATCTCCGCCACATCCGCCTCCTGGCGCAGCTGACCATTGACGCTCAACCAGATCCTGCCCTTCGACACGTGTCCCTGCGAGACCGGCCGGATCGCCGTCAGCGGCGCGGACGCGTCAAAAGCCTTGCTGGTATCCCAGGGCAAGCCCTTCTGTTTGGACGCGGCCTGCAGGTCGCGACGCGTGAGGTCGTTACCGACAGCGTAGCCAAACACGTGCTCGAGCGCCCTGTCCTTGCGGATGTCGCGGCCGCCGCGATCGATGGCGATGACGAGCTCGATCTCGTGGTGAAAATTGGAGGTGCGGGGCGGGTAAGGGACGACCGAGCCGTTGGCCATGACCGCATCGGCCGGCTTGGTGAAGAACACCGGGGGCTCGCGCTCGCCATCTCCCCCCATCTCGCGGATGTGCTCGGCATAGTTGCGGCCGACACAGTAGATACGATGGATGGGAAATCGCTGGCGGCTACCTGAAATCTCCGCGCTCGGGAGGGCGGCCGGGGAAAACGCAAATTCGGTCATCGGAGAGCTCCGTGCGACGGAGCCTGTCGCAGGCTCCGGGGGTGCCGCAGATTGCCACTGAAGGCGCCTTGCCGAAAGCGCCATGGGCTAGACTATTCCTCATGAACACCCCGCGCGCGCGAATCTGGCGCAACGAGACCACCCCTGAAGTGCTGAGGCAACGGGCGCGTAACACGCTGGCTGAGCACCTGGACATCCGGGTGACGGAGATCGGCCCGGACTACCTGCGGGCCACCATGCCGGTCAACTCCCACACCCACCAGCCGAACGGCATTCTCCATGGTGGCGCGTCGGTAGCTTTGGCCGAAACGGTTGGCAGCCTCGCGGCCAACTTGTGCGTCGACGTCGAGAAGTTCGTGTGCGTCGGGCAGGAGATCAACGCGAACCACGTGCGCCCCGCGTCCTCCGGACTCGTAACCGGAACCGCGCGACCGTTCCACATCGGCGCCCGTAGTCAGGTGTGGGGAATCGAAATTCGCGACGAAAACGACAAGCTCGTTTGCATATCGCGGCTGACGATGGCTGTGGTAGAACGCAAAGAGCGGAGGTAAAAGCCATGGCGGACAACCTTAGCTCGGGCGCGACGGGCGTTACGGTGGTTGACGAGAGCTTGATCACCTACACCCACGCCATTTATGCCCTGCATGCACTGGCGGTCTTGATCGGAATCACGACGGCGGCATCCATCGTGTTCAGCTTCGTCTGTGGAATTCCCTCCATCGTCGCCGTCATCATGAATTACGTGCGACGCGCCGCAACGCGCGGAACCTTCCTCGAATCCCATTTCCGATGGCAGATCCGTACGTTCTGGTTCGCGCTCATGTGGACGCTGATCATCTGGGTGGTGAGCCTCCCATTCATCGTGGTGTTGGTGGGCCTTGCCATGCTGTACACGGGCTTCGTCGCCCTCGGCGTCTGGATCATTTATAGAGTGGCGCGCGGCTGGCTGGCCTTGCGCGACCGTAGGCCGATGTACATATGAAAATGTTGACCTGGGTGCTCGTTGCGTGCGGCAGTGTTGTTGCCGCGGGATGCGGACAGAAGGGACCGCTGTACCTGCCGGACAAGAATGCGTCCGTGGTCACCCGGCCGGCCGGATCCAACACCCCCGCACCGGCGCAACCCGCACCGGCCAGCGGCACACCTCAGCAGCCGCAGGACAAGGACAAGAGCGACGACGACTCCGAGTCGTCGAAGCCGAAAGGTTGAGGGCTCGAGATCGCGCGCGGGCCGACACCCCGCGCGCTCGAGATCGTGCGCGGGTTCGCGCCGACCGCCGTCGCCTCGTCCGCTAGGTCCGCGCCGACCGCCTTCGCCTCGTCCGCTAGGTCCGCGCCGATCGCCGTCGCCCGTCCGCTAGGTCCGCGCCGACCGCCGTCGCCCCATCCTCTAGGTCCGCACC
>DAITMW010000541.1:0-2803 GCA_036834945.1 Steroidobacteraceae bacterium | reverse complement strand
TGCTGCTGCTCCTCCATGACGGCCTTGACCAGGTCGCCGATCGACACCATGCCGACGACCTTGCTGCCCTCCACGACCGGCAGATGCCGCAGGCGGCGCGCGGTCATGAGCTGCATGCACTCCTGCACGCTGTTGCTCATCGACACGGTGATGACGGGTGAGCTCATGATCTGCGACACCGGCGTTTCCGCCGAAGATCGCCCCTTGAGAATCACCTTGCGGGCGTAATCCCGCTCCGACACGATCCCGACGAGCTCCTCGCCCTGCATGACGAGCAGCGCACCGACGTGATGCTCGGCCATGAGCCGGATCGCTTCCAGCACCGGCTCGTCGGGCCTGATGGAGAAAATAGCCCGACCCTTGCGATCGAGCAGATGACGCGCGGTAGCCATGCCCGTCCCCTTGCGCTTGCCAGCAGTTTCCGGGGCATTCCCGTGCTTCGAGACTAGCGCGGCGGGCTCCCGAGTGCCACTTTCGCGTTCCCGGCAGCAAGTGTTATGGCAGGAGTGTGACGATTGCGGAGCAGATGTTGGTGACGCGGATTGACGACAGGGGTGACGAAGAATGTACCGCGTTGCCCTACAAGGTCAGTTGAATGCGCGCGAACAGGAAGTGTTTGGCATATCCTAGCGGCCGCCCCGTGCGAGAGTTCAAAGTTTGAGGGAGGGGTCACATGCAATGGCCGCGTGACGGTATACAACATCGGACGATGAGGCCCCAGCCTGAAATCAAAGTCGCTCCGGATCGCTTCGAGCTCACCAGCGAGGACGCCGTCCTCGTGGCCGAGCTGCGCTCCGCCATCGCCGTCTGCCTTTATGACGCCGTCGAAGAGGCAGGAGCGTTGCTGCATCTCCGCTGTGTCGTGCGCGTCACCAAGGCCGCGGACATGACCGACACGACCCTGGCGACGGAGCTGTTGTTGCTCGATCGCTGCATCGAGTCGATGCGCGAGATCGCTCCGGCCGCGCGCAATTTGCAGGCGCGCATCTTCGCCCATCTCGACGATCATCCGATGGCGGTGACCGTGTGCGATGCGGCGCTCACCCTGGTGCAGCACTTTCTGACGGACAGCGGCGTTACACTCCTGCCGGTAGAGATCGGTAGTGGCCCGCCACGCGAGCTGCGCTTCCGCCCCAGCATGGGATGGGTGCAGGCGCGTTGACGGAACCTCGGCTCTCCTCACGCGTTTAACTTGATCGTGGGGGAAGGAGAGGTGCGCGTTGAAGCGTCTCGTCTGTGTTTCGAATCGAATTTCATTACCCCGGCGCGGAGCGGCTCCGGGGGGACTCGCGGTTGGCGTACTCGCTGCCCTGCAGAATACCGGCGGCGTTTGGTTCGGCTGGAGTGGCGAGACCACTGAGGAGCCTAGCGCGGAGCCCGAGGTGCTCGTCCGTGGCAACATCCGTTTCGCCACGATCGACCTGAAGCCCGGCGATTTCGACGCGTTTTACAACGGCTACTGCAACAGCACGCTGTGGCCCATCTTCCATTACTTTCCGGATCGCTTCACGCACGAGGAATCCCAGTACCACGCTTACCAGAGCGTGAACGCGCAATTCGCGCGGCAGCTCATGAAGGTACTGAAGCCCGACGACGCCGTCTGGATACACGATTACCAGCTGATTCCCCTCGGACGCTATCTGCGCCAGGCGCAGTTTCGCGGCCCGATCGGCTTCTTTCTGCACATCCCCTTTCCACATCGGCAGGTGCTGCGCGTATTGCCGAATTACGCCGAGCTCGTCCGTGACCTGTGCCAATACGATCTCATCGGTTTTCAGACTGACGACGATCTGCGCTCGTTCCTCTCCTGCGTCGAGCATCCCGAAGCACGGCTGTCGGGACAGCGGAGCCTCCTCGAAGTGGGTGGGCGCAGTGTCCGCATCGGCGTGTATCCGATCGGCGTCGACGTCGACGCGGTGGGGGCGGCGGCAGCCGCCTCGTTGTCGCAAGACAAAGTGCAGCGGATGATTGCCAGCCTGCAAGGCCGCAAGCTCATCATCGGAGTGGATCGCCTCGACTACAGCAAGGGACTCACCGAGCGGTTTGCCGCATTCGAGCACTTCCTCGACACATTCCCCGACAACCGGGGGCGTGTCACTTTCCTGCAGATCGCCCCTCTGTCGCGCGGCGACGTGCACGCCTACAGCGAGATCCGCCATGCATTGGAAGCCGCGGCGGGCCGCCTGAACGGTCATTTCGCGGAAGCGGATTGGACTCCCATCCGCTACCTGAACCGAAACTACTCGCACACGACCTTGATGGGCTTCCTGCGAGCCGCGAACGTGGCGCTGGTGACGCCCGTGCGCGATGGCATGAATCTCGTGGCGAAGGAGTTCGTGGCCGCGCAGGATCCCGACGATCCGGGTGTGTTGATTCTTTCGCCCATGGCGGGCGCCGCACCGGAGTTGGGTGGCGCGTTACAGGTGAACCCTTACGACAAGCGCGGCATGGCTTTCGCGCTGCAGACGGCTCTCAACATGCCGCTCGCGGAGCGCCGGCAGCGTTACGAGCAGATGTTGGCCGCTGTGCGTGAGCACGACATCCACAACTGGTACGGCCGGTTCGTTCATGACCTGACCGGCGACCTGATGCGTCGCAGGCCGATGCTGGAGGTTCATGAAGGCGGGGAGACGCTGGCCCATCCAGGACACGAGACCCTGGCGTCCTCGACGGTGACCCGCTTTCCTTCAAATCACGGACGAGGCTCCGACTTCCATCCGCGCAAGTAGCGGCTCAAGGATGCGACGAGCGTAACCCGAGGTCCTTGCTGTACACCACGTTCATGACGTTGTCATACCAGCCG
>DAITMW010000540.1:0-2808 GCA_036834945.1 Steroidobacteraceae bacterium | reverse complement strand
ACGACGTCGTGGTGGTGGCCTCGGCCTCCGGTGATCCCAACAAGCAGGAGAAGGAAGCCAGGCTGCTCATGCGAGCCGCGAACCGCGCAGGGGCCCGGCGAGTCACCTTGCTGTTGCCCTACATGTGGTACGGCCGTTCGGACGACATCTGGGATGAGCGTAATGCACCCGCCCTGATTGACACGATCGAAACCCTCCGAGCGCATTGTCAAAGCGTGATCGTCGCGGACCCACACAACGCCGGGCTCACCCGCGAGAAATTTCTCGACACCGGCAGCCCGGTGCGAAGTTGCATCATCGCGCACTTCGCATTTCTCTTCGCGGTACAGCTCAAGAGCCTGATCGACAGCGGTTTCATACTGGCGGACGGATTGCTCCTGTCGCACGCCGACTCCGGGTCCACCAAACGTATCAGCCGGAGCTTCCGCGCCGCGATATACCGGGTACTCGCAATCGCGCGCAACGCTGAGCAGGACGATTGGGCGCAGGGCCTCAAGGATCGGGACAAAGCCACCGGGAAGATCAGGATCAGAGGCTTCAGTCACAACGTTGTGGGCAAGGACGTCGTCGTGTTCGAAGACATCATCGGCTCAGGATCGACTGCCAGTGACCTGGCGGAGTTGCTCAAGGATATGGGAGCCAGGTCCGTCACACTGTTTGCGACGAGCGGACTCTTTACGACTGATCTGAAGTCAGGCGAGGCGTTGACGGCTTCAGTGGAGAGAATCGAGCGAAGTAAGCTGGACGCGGTTTTCATCACGGACACTTACAACCACGCCCTGACCGACCCGGACATTGCCGAGGCGATCGGTCGGAGCCGGGTCATCCATACATTGAGCACCGCGCCGTATCTTGCAGCCATCGTCCGTGCGCTGCACGTCGAAGTCGGTGCAGGGTTGGAGGACGACTACAATTCCGTTTCCGCGATCCTCAAGGGCTCCCATCCCGATCAACTGGCCAGCGGCCAACAGATCGCGACGCCGGTGTGCCTCGTGCCGACGGCGTCGCGCGGACGGTAAGCTCGTTAGAACACTCCGGCAGGTCGCCCGCGCGAGAGTGTTACTCGTTCCCCGCCACGTCATTCCACTTTCCGGCGGGCGGCGTGTTCCTGATCTCCTCCGTTTCCGCACCGGTTCTGGCCTTGATGTCAGCGTCAGCCAGGCCATATTGGGGAGTGCCCCGCGGACGGCCGGTACCAGGGTCCTGCACTCGAGGCTTGGCCGTAAAGGTGGTCTCATCCTGGTCGGGTCGATCCACCGGTTTACCGATCTCCATAGCGAAAACTCCTCCTCCATCAGGGTGTTCTCGAGTTTCCGCGCGCGTCCGCTCTGATGCCATCCGCCGTTGCCGGCGCTGCCTGTCGGGTTTCTCCTACCCGCATGAGCGCAGGCCGGAAGGTCGATCGCGACAATTGAATCTGGCACGCGAGCCCCCACTTCGAGGGCGGCCCAATCGAAACATCCCCGTGTCCACCTTTAATCTCGATCTGTTCTCGGAAACCCGCCCGCCATCCACTCCGCCGGGTTTTCAATACCGCGCCGACGTCATCGATCGCGCCGAGGAGTTGGCCCTGGTTGCCGAAATCGAGAGCCTGGAGCTCGCGCCCTACGAATTTCGTGGCGTCGAGGCCCGGCGTCGGGTGATCTCGTTCGGATTCAGGCATGACTATCGCACCCGTCGCCTGGAGCAAACGGCGCAGATGCCGCCATTCCTCCGGCAGCTGCGGTCAAAAGCCGCTGCCTTCGCCGGCGTGCCGGTCGAGGATTTCAAGCAGGCGCTCGTGAGCGAGTACACCGCCGGTACGCCCATCGGGTGGCATGTCGACCGGGCGCACTACGACAGGGTGGTGGGAGTCTCTCTACTGTCTGACGCAACATTGCGCTTCCGCCGGGAAGTTGACGGACGATGGCAGCGACTGTCACAGCGACTCGAGCCGCGATCGATATACTTGTTGTCGGGGAGCGCGCGCAGCGAGTGGCAACACAGCATTCCTGCAGTGGCTGCCCTGAGATATTCCGTCACCTTTCGAACCATGCGCCAGCAATAACGCTCCGGCTCCTCGCCGAGTGACTTCCATCAGTGACGTACTTCACTGACGCTTGATTGTGTTGCGGATAGAAAACGCATCCGGTCGGATACCACGCTCCAACGCATCCCAAGTCGTAGGTGCCGCGATAGGAAATCCGGCACGGGCACGAGGTGAGTACGTCGCCACGGCGGTCGTGCCCCGACCAGGACGAGTTTGCGCCGCCGCCCTCGGCGACCAGCGTTGGCGCGCATTGCACAGTCTCGAGTCCAGATAGGGCTAAACGATGGCGCAGCCGTTCGGTTCCGCAGCGCATCAAAACGGATGCTTCCGGTCCGAACGCATCAGTCGATAGGCCGCCGGGACCACGAACAGCGACAACAACGGCGCAGTGAGCATTCCGCCGATCATGGGAGCGGCAATGCGGCTCATGACCTCGGAACCGGCGCCGTCGCCCCAGAAGATGGGCAGCAGACCTGCCACAATCACGGCAACCGTCATCGCCTTGGGTCGCACCCGCAAGATCGCTCCTGCGCGGATGGCTTCATCCAATGCGCCTGGTGTCAACTCGCGGCCGCTACCGAGCCGCGCGGCAACGGCATGTTTGAGGTAGAGCAGCATGATAACTCCAAACTCCGCCGCGACACCGGCAAGCGCAATGAAGCCCACCGCGGTGGCGACGGACAGGTTGTAGCCCTTCAGGTACAGGAACCAGATGCCCCCGGTGAGGGCAAAGGGCATCGTTCCCATGATGAGCGCCGCTTCATCGATTCGCCGGAAGC
>DAITMW010000539.1:0-2823 GCA_036834945.1 Steroidobacteraceae bacterium | reverse complement strand
TTTACTGTGATTCCAGGGTAGAAAGCGCTGCGCATTCATGTCGGGAGCGCAGGGTGCAGGTAGAGGAGAGGGCGCGGAAATCCGCGCAACGAAAGGTAATTCAGCGTTGGCGCAAGACCGTCGGCGCGGTGATCGGCACGTCGATCAAAGACTCCGACCGCAAGCAGTTCCAGGTGGCGAAGGTCGCCTGCATGAGCGAGAACATGCTGAGCGAGATCGTTCAGGGACACCGCAAGACGGAACTCGGTGAGATCGTGTTGATCGCCAAGGCAATCAACGAGGATCCCCTCGTGTTGATCCGCCGCATGTTGAATTGGCATTCCTAAAGGCACGGCCCGGACCTCGGGCACCGCCGTGTAGATGCAGTTTCGCCGGCCCACGAGCCGGGCAGCCCCATGGCCTATACAGTACGTTTCAGTCGGGCTTGCTGAGGACGAGGCTTGCTGCGGTACGCTCGAATGCATGAAAGAGTTCACATGGACAGGAGGTAGTGGTCAAAGAAGGGCACTCGAGCGCTGGCGCAAAACGGTCGGCGCCGTCATCGGCACGGCGATCAAGGATTCCGACCGGAAGCAGGTCGAGGTGGCCAAAGCCGTTGCGATGAGTGAGAACACACTGAGCGAAATCGTCCAGGGGCATCGCAAGACGGAACTGGGGGAGATCGTCCTGATTGCCAGGGCAATCAACGAGGACCCGCTCGTGTTGATCCGCCGCATCCTGAGTTGGTATTCATAGGGCAACCCGCGCCAAGTGAAGGCTCGCGCTGGATCGCGGGCCGGGGACGTGATTCCGGTGTTCCCGGAAGACCGCTCACGCAGTGGAAAAGGTCGCGGTCACGCCAGATGTTTGAGTACCCCGTTTGCCGTCGCGTCCGAATGGGACTAGATTCGAGAGCAACCTCGTTCAGGGGAGACGAGCATGAAGAACACCTGGCTGGGAGTTGTTCTTGTCGTTGTCACCCTCGTCGGCGGCGCATGTTCGACCGGACCGCTCGAGAGCTCCTCGAACGCGTCTCACACATCCGCGCCGCCCCCCGAAGAAGCGCCCGTGGGTTTCGACAACATCACGAATGGCTTCGTGGAGCAGTCCAAGCACTGGCTGGATCAGTCCCGCTTCGAGGAAACGGAATCGATCGCGGGCGGTCTCGGACCGCTCTTCAATGCGCAGTCCTGTCGGGAATGCCACCAGAGTCCGGTCACGGGCGGTGTTAGCCAGGCGACGGAGTTGCGAGCGGGTCACAAGGGTCCGGGCGGCAAGTTCCGGGCCGCGGACGTACCCATCAACGGTGGCGATGCCGTGATCCGGGGACGCACGCTGATCAACGCGCGTGCCATCTGTCCCAGCGCCGACTTTCCGAACACCGACATTCAGGAGCGTCTGCCGGAATCGGAGAATATCCACACACTGCGTGCTTCAATCAGCGTGCTCGGCAGTGGATTCGTGGAGGCGCTCGATGATGCAACCCTGCAGGGCCTCTCGAAAAAACAATGCGCTGCGGTCAACAGCGACATCTGCGGGCAGACGGTCAAGGTCCCCGTCCTCGAATCGCTCGGTGTGACGCGATTCGGGCGCTTCGGATGGAAGAATCAGCATGCGAGCCTCCTCTCATTTTCCGCCGATGCGTATCTCAATGAGATGGGAATTACGAACGAGCTCCTGGCGACGGAAGTGACCAATTTGTGTAACACGGCCCCCGAGCCGAACGACAGGCGGGGTGCGGACGGTCTGACCGACCTCGAGCACTTTGCCCGCTTCTTACGCGCTACAAAGGCTCCGCCTCGCGATGCCCGACGAGCCGCTACGGCTGCAGCGAAAAAGGGCGCAACGCTCTTCGATGAGATCGGCTGCAGCACCTGTCATGTTCCGACGCTGAAGACCGCGCCCGCGGGCACGCCCGTGAATGGTGGAACCCTCGTCGTTCCCGGTGCTCTCGGAAACAAAATATTCCATCCGTATAGCGACTACCTGTTGCATGACGTCGGAACCGGAGACGGGATCGTCGTGGCCATGGTCGAGCACTATGGGCAGCACGTGTACGACATCGACTGGAAAGGTCTGTCGCTGGAGAATTTCGAAGAGACGGCAAACAAGATACGCACGACGCCGCTGTGGGGCGTTCGCATGCGCCCCGCGCTGATGCATGACGCAGCTTCGCTCACATTCCAGGACGCCATCAAACGCCATCGCGGCGAAGCCAGTGAGGTCACCACGCGCTTTCAAAGGTTGAGACACGCGGATCAGGATGCGATCGTCGAGTTCCTGAAATCTCTCTGACGGTCGCCACAAACCCGTGTGCGTGGCTCATCTCCTTATATGTGGCTCATCTCCTTATATAAGCACCCCGTGTCTCAGCGCGAAAAAGGTACCCGGTAAAGACCAGCAATGCCGCAGCGCTGCCGACTTCGCCCAGAATGGTGGCGTTCATCGCCATGGAATGGGCGGCCAGGGGCGCGACAACATAGTGCCCGAGTGAGTCCAACCCCAATAGCGCGTAAAGCGCCATGACGAGCAGCCCGATTCTTCGTGCGCCCCAGCGGTAAAGACCGTAGCCCGCGCATCCGACCGTCGCTACGACGAGCCACGCCGCGTAAACGCCCAGCGCTGTGAGCCAGGTGGGCATATTCGGGTAGTCGTGCAAATAGAGCCCGTTGTGCACGAAATGGATGAGGCTCGCCACGCCATAGATGACGGCCAACCACAGGAGGGCCTGGGCACTGGAGCCAGGCCGCCGTCTTCCCTGATCGAACCTATTATTTAACATAAGATTGATTATACGTACTGTGCGCCGTGAGGCGCGGGGAGGACCGGGAGGCCAAGAACCTC
>DAITMW010000538.1:0-2838 GCA_036834945.1 Steroidobacteraceae bacterium | reverse complement strand
TACAGTCAACCTTTCACTCCCCGACGCGCCTCTTTGCAACACTCTGAATCCTGCCGTGATTTTTTCCGTGGCATACGCTTTGCTTTAGCTCAAGCGCACACCCCGCGCGCACGAAGAACAAAGCCGGACGGGCCGGGTGCTGCCTCGTAGGGACGCCGCGAGCTTTCGTTGGCCTGACCGGCAAGGAGATTTTGATGAAGCACGCTCTGTGCCTTTCCGCACTTCTCATGACCACATCCCTCGCGGCACTGGCGACACCTGTGACCTATGATTTCACCGGACAGCTGGATCAGGTCACCCTGGCCTATATCAACCCGAACCCGCTCCTGCCGACCAACCCCGATCCGAATTCGCCCCTGACGATCAATGGTCAGGAGTTTCTCAATGGGAGCCCGTACGTAGTCGGCACCATCACGTTCGACCCCGACTACCAGAAGTCCTCCCATCTGCCGGTCCCGGTGACATTCTCGGTCTCCTTCGAAGGTTTTACCCTCACCCACACCGTGTTCGGCAGTACGTTCGACACACTCGACTTCAGTGCTGAAACGGGTTTGCAGACGCACGTCGAGTCGCACATCAACACCACCGGACACCTCGATCCCACCATCGCGGAATTTGATCTGAATTTCGACAACGGGACTTTCACCGATGGGTCATTCCGCTTCGCGGCCATCTCGAGCGGCAACATCTTCGGGGGCTCCATGAGCGGAACCATTTCCTCCGCGGCACCCGTGGGTGTTCCGGAGCCGGGCGAGAGCGCGCTGCTCCTGACGGGCTTCGCGGCGTCGATCTTTTTGACAATGCGACGTCGAGTGGCGGTCGTTTGAATCAACGCGCGGCGGTGGCGGGAGTTGGGCTGAGAGCGAGTGTGATAGCCCCGAACGCCGCCGCCACCGCGGAGCCGGTCAAAACACCGAGTTTGGCTACAGACGCGTACGCACTCGCCTGGAACGCCTGGTCGGCCAGGTAGAATGAAAAGGGATCTGAAATCCCACAGAGGAATGCGGTGCCAAGGAAGGCCAAGGGGACGGTATCAGTGGGGAGGAGGGCAATCCTCGCTTGCGTCGCCAGCCAGGTGGTCAGGACCATCCCGACGGGCTTGCCGATGGCGAGTGCAAGGGCGATGCCGGCGAAGACCCTGGCGGCATCGGGAGCGCTGAAATCGGCGGTCAGGGCAACTCCAGCCGCAGTGAAGGCGAAGACGGGAAGCACGACGTAGGTCGACCAGGGCTCTACGGCGCGCTCGATCCGTTCCGCGGGAGATAGCAGCCGGTCGGATGCGGCTCGCAGATTGCGCGCGGCCCAGTCCCATACGGGCTCCTGCTCCAGGCGTTGTTTGTTTGCTCCCGCGCGTGCGAGCTCCTGTTCCGCGTGTTCGAGTTCGGCGAGCGCGGTGGCGGCTTGAGCTAGCAGAGGAGCAGTGGTCGGCGTGCGCCAGGGCGGGACAAACGCGGCAAGAGCGAGCCCGCTGAGAAAGCCGCTTATACCCGCCAGGTGCAGCGCCAGCCAGAGAGCGAGCGATGCCATGACATACGGCCAGAGTACGTAAACTCGCCAGCGCGAAAATACCGCCATGATGGCTAGGACGCCCAAGGCGGCGAGCAGCCATCCCGGCGAGATGGACCGTGGATAAAAGACCGCCAGGATCAGTGTTGCAGAGACATCGTTGGCAATCGCGTAAGTTGCAACGAATACCTTCAACCCAGCCGAGGCACGCACGCCGAATACGGCAAGTATGCCGAGCGTGAAGGCAACACCGGTATCGGCCGGTATGGACCAACCGGCGGCGGCGGTCCCGGAGGAATTGAAAGCGAGATAGACGCCGGCCGGGACAATGACCCCGCTGACACCTGCAAGGAGTGGCGCAAGGGCTGCCCTGAAGTCCACGAGTGAGCCTGTAGTCATCTCGCGCCGGATCTCCAACCCCAGGATGAGGTAGAAGATCGCGAGCAAACCCTCGGAGCACCATTCCGCGACGCTCAAGGAAAGTTCCCCGGACGCCGGACCGACGCTGAGCCGAGTCGTCAGGAAGTGGTGATACGCCGATCTCAGCGGGCTGTTGGCGAGGGCGATCGCGGCGGCCGCGGCAATCAACACGGCCAGTCCCGCTGAGGTGGGCAGGTTTGCAAACGCTCGCGCGGTCTGCTTCACCTGGGCCGCGACCGGCGGCTCGAGCGCTTCGAGCATGGAGTTGAAATCCCAGGCCCCGTCATAGCGTCTGCCGTCGATGAAGAGGGTGGGGGTCGCTCTGACTCCGTTGCGATGGCCGTCGGCGAGGTCTTCCGCGACGTGTTGCCGCACCTTCGGCTCGTCGAGATCGTGTTCGAAGCGTGCCGCGTCCAGGCCCAGTGATGTAGCGATCCCGAGGAGCCGCTGTTTGTCGACGTGCCCCGGCTCGACCTGGTAAAGGGCATCGTGCATTTCCCAGAAGTGCCCTTGCTTGCCGGCAGCCTCCGCCGCTATTGATGCGAGCTCGGCGCCGGGATGCGCACGCTCGTTGGGGTAGTGGCGGTAGACCTGGACCAGGCGGTCGCCAAGCGTGAGTCGCAAGCGTGTGAGCACCTGCCCCAACTGCCGACAATATGGGCAAAGATAATCGCCATAGATGAGGACGGTCATCCTCTTTGTGCGCGAGCCACCGCCGCCACGCGCATGATCTCTTTGGCGATCAATTGGCCGAAGCAGGCGGTTTCCGGTTGAATCAGCGCTCATCGGGGCCAAGCAAGGTAGCGAGGCCGCTGAAAGTGCCGTGTGAGTATTTAGGCGGCGGCGCCCGGTACCGACGCTACGTCAGGCTCTCCCGCTCAGTCGCTCGGCGGTCACCATCGCGAGCAGTCC
>DAITMW010000537.1:0-2853 GCA_036834945.1 Steroidobacteraceae bacterium | reverse complement strand
CATGCACGAACCCGCTTCGCGGGAGGGGCGCCTCGTCCTGAGATGGCGCGACAGGCATTGGTCTTGAGCGGGTAGAAGCTGCGATCTGACCATGGAGTTCCTTCAACGAGAGGAACTCGCCATGGATAACCTGTCGACCGATGCACCGATCACGCCGCTTCGCCAGCGCATGCAACAAGACATGCTCATGCGGGGCCTGGGCTCCCACACCCAGCAGGACTACGTTCGTCACGTCCGGCGCTTTGCCGCCTTCCTCCGACGCTCTCCCGATACTGCGACGCCCGAGGACATCCGCCGCTTCCAGTTGTATCAGCATGAGAACGGCGTCGGGCCTGCGACCATCAACGGCGCGGTCTCGGCGTTGCGGTTCCTGTTCCTGGTGACGCTGAAGCGGCGGGATCTGGCACGTGTGCTGGTGATCATGCGCTATCTACGCAAGCTGCCGGAGGTGCTGAGCGTGGAGGAAGCGGCGCGGCTGCTCGAAGCAGCACCTGGCATCAAGTACAAGGCCGCGCTCGGTGTCGCCTATGGCGCGGGCCTGCGCGTATCGGAGGTCGCGCACCTCAAGGTCGATGATATCGACTCCACACGCATGCTGATCCGCGTCGAACAGGGCAAGGGACGCAAGGATCGCAACGCCATGCTCTCGCCGCAACTCTTGGAACTGCTGCGGCTGTGGTGGCGCGAAGGCAGGCGGCGCGGGGTGATGCTTCCGCATGGCTGGCTGTTCCCGGGGCGCAGTTGCACCGATCCGATCTCGTCGCGGCAACTGCATCGCGCGGTTCAGGAAGCCGCCGAAGTCGCCGGCATCCGCAAGCGCGTCAGCCCGCATACGCTGCGGCACAGCTTCGCCACCCACCTGCTCGAGCAGGATGTCGACATCCGCGTCATCCAGGTGCTGCTCGGGCACAGTAAGCTCGAAACGACAGCGCTCTACACCAAGGTCTCGACCCGGACGATCCACGCGGTCGCAGGGCCGCTCGACCGGCTGATGGCTCTCATGGAAGGCAAGACGCCTCCCGGCTGAACCGGTGAGGGCGGACCTGGAGGTCGCCGATATCTTCCGTGCTGCCGGCCCCGGATACCGGGTCGCCCATGTAGGGCATCTGAGCCTGCAGCAGCTCAAGGTGATGTCAGCGATCGAGAACTGTCGCACCGCAGCCCTTGGCGGTCACGTCGAGGCCTGCGAGGACTGCGGCCAATGGCGCATCGCCTATAACAGCTGCCGCAACCGGCACTGTCCCAGGTGCCAGGGCGCGGCCGCGCGTACATGGCTCGCCGAGCGCGAAGCCGACCTGCTGCCAGTCGGCTACTTCCACGTCGTGTTCACGCTGCCCACCGAGGTCGCCGACGTCGGTTTCCAGAACAAGGCGCTCGTCTACGACCTGCTGTTGCGCGCGGCATCTGAGACGATGGTGACGATCGCGACCGATCCGAAGCATCTCGGCGCGCGCATAGGCATCACCGCCGTGCTCCACACCTGGGGCTCGTCGATGACCCACCATCCGCACGTGCATATGATCGTGCCGGGCGGCGGCATCGCGCTCGACGGGACGCGCTGGGTCTCCTCGCGCCCGGCCTTCCTCCTGCCGGTGCGCGTGCTCGGTAAGCTCTTCCGCCACCTGTTCCTCATCCGGCTGATCGCACTGCACGAGGCCGGACGGCTCGCGTTCTTCGGCGCCCTTGCTCATCTCGCCGAGCGGCGGGCCTTCCTGCGCCACCTCGCTCCCGTCCGGAAGAAGCGCTGGGTGGTCTACGCCAAGGCGCCCTTCGCCGGGCCGGAGGCGGTCCTCGCCTATCTGTCGCGCTACACGCACCGGGTCGCCATCTCGAACCGGCGCCTCATCCGTTTCGACGAGGACGGCGTCACCTTCCGTTACAAGGATTATCGTCGCCCTGGCGCCGACCGGCAGCAGGTCATGACGCTCGCCACGGACGAGTTCATTCGCCGCTTCCTGCTCCATGTCCTGCCGCGCGGCTTTCATCGCATCCGCCACTACGGCCTGCTCGCAGGCGGCTCTCGCAAGGACTGCCTCGCGCTCGCCCGCGAACTGCTCGCGGCCGCGCCTCCCGCCACGAACGATTCATCGGTGGAACCGGACGACTTCCGCCCGCAGTGCCCATGCTGCGGCGGGCGTATGATCGTCATCGAGGTGTTCGAACGGTGCAGGCAGCCGCGCGGACCGCCGGGCGCACGGACGACAAACCGGGAGACCGCCCCATGACCCGGCATGGCCCGCTTCCTCGCACGACCGCGCCACGCCGGCGCGGGTCAACGGGAAGGTATGCGCGCATCGCTATGGCGCCGGTCGTCAGGCACGTGAAGCCCGTCGGTATCACCGCAAGAAGCTCTCCGACCTGGCCCAGAAGCCGCATGCTTGACCAGCCACCAGCGTCCCATGCGGACGTCCGCGACAGACGCTGGCACACCCCAAAACACAAATCCCCATAGCTCACCGCGCACGGACCGCGGGTTCCTGCATGAGAGGCTTTCGTACGCCTGACGGCACCCGAAACCCTTCAGCATGTCGGTCGTTGAGATCAGACGGATCAAAGCCTGCAAGCAGACATCCCAGGCCACAGGGCTGGATCTTGATTGAGCCGCGTCAGCTTTGAGCTACTTTTGCTTCGCCCAATCGCAACCTTCTAAAACAGCACTTGTTGGCCAGGACAGTCGCGCATGCGGTTTCTAGTCTGGCCAGAAACCGTTTGTGGTTGGCGTCGACTACTAGATCTGGCTGGCGACCAATTCCCTGATCACGTTCTTGGCCACCTTTCCGTAACCGGACTTTGGCAGCTCGCTCCAGAACAGATACCGCTTGGGCAGCTTGTAGCGTGCGATCTTGTCCATCA
>DAITMW010000536.1:0-2891 GCA_036834945.1 Steroidobacteraceae bacterium | reverse complement strand
AAGGCTGGCCTTCCGTTATTGCACCTGTCGCACGACGTCGATGACCGAGCCGTCGCGGTACTGCTGAATCGCGACGATCCTTCTCCCGACATGGGAGCCGGGATCACCCTTCCAACCGCGCCGGTTGGAACGAAAACCCCTCACGCAGCAACTGTGCCGCCTCGACCACCTGGGCGGCGCGGCGGCAGAATCTGCTGGATCAGGCCTGATTTCCGGCAGAACGTACTTCAGTTGCTGCGGGTGCGATGCGCCTCGACCAGGCAGTCGGAAAAGGCCCGCACGACACGCGATGGTTCGGGAGAGCGGCGTATGACCCCCGCGAACCGGCAGAAGTACTTGAAGCGCTGCGGATTCAGGGCGCGCAACAGACCGGACCTGGCGAAGCTCTCGGCATAGTGGTCGGGGAGAAAACCCAGGTACTTTCCGGACAACACCAACGTCGCTATGGCCTCCTGATCATATCCGGTGGCACCGCGTTGCAGGCGCTCGCGATGACTCAGCTCCATGTTCGGCGAGTGATAGCCCAGGCCCGCAAAGGGCAGCTTGCGGATCTGGGCCCAGGTCAGGTGGGTATCGTCTGTTTCGAACAGCGGATGCCGTGATCCGCAATACAGCAGCATGGTTTCGCCGAACAACTCCGTGTAGCGCAAAGTCCTGGAGCTGCGGTGCACCGGCATGATGCCCACGTGGAAGGCACCGCCGATCAGTCCCCGCTCGATGCCATTGATGGAGTCGACATGGACACTCAAGGTGACTTCCGGCGCGAGGGCGGCAAAGCGGGCCAGGGCCTCGTGAATGCGGGCCGCCGGATTCGTGACGGTCTTGTCGAAGAGAGCCAGTTCCAACTGGCCACCCATTCTATGGTGAATGTCGTCGATGCTGTTGCGAAAGGCGGCCACGGACCCGAGCAGTTGCAGAATCTCGCGATAGACCCGGTCGCCCTCCGTGGTCAACGCAAACCCGCCGCGACCACGCCGGCACAATCTCAGGCCGAGGCGGGCTTCCAGATCCTTGATGTGACGGCTGACCGTGGAGGTCCCGATGTTCAATTCCAGTTCCGCCGCGGCCATGCCGCCACACTCCACGACGGCCTTGAATACGCGCAGCAAGCGTAAGTCGAGATCGCTGACCTGGCCCAGCCGGCTTACTTTCATAGAAGCGCAAGTATAGAGTGATATTGCGTCATTTTTAAGAGTAGCCATCCGGGGAAAAATGCCGGGCATTCCGCCCTGGAGAGCTTGCATGACCCACCTCGCGGCCCGGTTGATCGATCCTGCCCCGGCTTCCGAGTCACTGGCGCTCGATGCCTACTGGCTGCCCTTCACGGGCAATCGCAGCTTCAAGCAGGACCCGCGCATCATTGTCCAGGCGCAGGGTGCCTACTACATCGATGATCGTGGGCGGCGCATCCTCGATGGCCTGTCCGGATTGTGGTGCACGGGCCTCGGCCATTGCCGGCCGGAGATCACCGAGGCGGTCACGAACCAGATCGCCCGTCTCGATTACGCCCCGGCGTTCCAGTTCGGACATCCCCTGGCATTCGAGTTGGCGCACAAGATCCAGTCGCTGCTGCCACGAGGGCTCGATCATGTGTTCTTCACGGGCTCGGGATCGGAGGCAGCCGATACATCCCTGAAGATGGCCAGGGCCTACTGGCGCGCCAGGGGATGTGCCAGCAAGACACGGCTCATTGGTCGTGAGAAGGGCTATCACGGAGTCAATTTCGGAGGGATCTCGGTCGGCGGTCTGGGTGCCAACCGCAAGGTATTCGGTCCCGCCGTTGAAGCGGATCATCTGCCCCACACACAACTGGCCGAGAACGCGTTCTCCCGCGGTATGCCCGCGCGAGGTGTTGAGCTCGCCGATCGCCTGTTGGACCTGATCGCGCTTCATGATGCGTCCAACATCGCCGCCGTCATCGTCGAGCCGTTCTCGGGCTCCGCCGGGGTGGTGGTTCCCCCGGTCGGGTATCTGCAGCGTCTGCGAGAGATTTGCTCGGCGCACGACATTCTGCTGATTTTCGACGAAGTCATCACTGGCTTCGGCCGCTGTGGAGCAATGACGGGATCGGACGCGTTCGGCGTCATTCCCGACATGATCAACATCGCCAAGCAGGTGACCAACGGGGCGCAACCTCTGGGGGCTGTTGTTGTGAGCGAGGAGATCCACGACGCGATCATGGGTGCCGGCGGTCCGGAGCACCTGGTCGAGTTCGCGCATGGTTACACGTACTCCGCGCATCCCGTCGCTTGCGCTGCCGGCATTGCAACACTCGACATCCTGCAGAACGAGCGGATGATCGAGCGTGTCCGCGCACTCGCGCCATATTGGGAGCAGGCCGTTCACAGCCTGCGCGGCCAGCGTCACATCGCCGATATCCGCAACTTCGGGTTGGCGGCGGGCATTTCCTTGGAGGCCCGCCCCGGGGAGCCGCTCCGTCGAGCTTTCGACGTGGCCATGGCGTGCTGGCGAAGAGGGGTGTACGTGAGATTTTCAGGCGAGACGCTGCAGCTCGCGCCGCCTTTCATTGTCGAGCAGAGCGAGATCGATCGTCTGGTCGAAGTGGTGGGGGAGTCACTCGCGGAGGTGGTTTGAGACCCCCTCGGACGCGCCCACCCATAATCCTTCGACGCCGACCCCGAGTCGAGCGGTGTTCTCGGTGGACTTGACGTCACGGTTCAGTGGCAAGCCTGCTGGATCGTGGCGAACCAGTGCCGCGAGATCCTGATTGACCATACCGGTCATGCGGGCCCGGTCGCAGGCCGGGGCGCCCCCTCCGCCGATCCGGGTGGCGCGGATGATCGCGCAGGGCACCTTGCGACAAGACAAGTGACGCGCCAATGCCGAGCATGGGAAGCGACCACCTACAGGCCGCTCCCTGGAGAGACTAG
>DAITMW010000535.1:0-2900 GCA_036834945.1 Steroidobacteraceae bacterium | reverse complement strand
GCGACCTGGTCCTGGCCAACAGCAAGCGCAACAGTGTCGCGGCCCGGTTTGTGCATCAGCACCTGAAGTCCATATGTTACATCCGTGAAGCGGACCCGCTCGTCGCACAGTTGACGGTGTTGCCGCAGAATTTCGACAACTACGTCCAGACACTCAATTCCGGGGTACGCCGCAAGGTGTGGCGGCAGCGTACCAAGCTGGTGGATACCCAGTTGAGCCTCGTCACGCGCGAGCGCGTGGGCGAGGTGTTCAACTTGTTCAACCATTTCCACGAGCGGCGTTGGGGCAGGACCCTGTTCCGCGACAGTCTGCTCGATTTCCACACCGAGTTCGCGTTGCTCTGCGCGGATCGTGGCGCGCTACACATGAGCATTCTCAGTGTCGCGGGCAACCCGATCTCGGCGATCTACGATGTGCGGATCGGCAAGGTCGAATACAACATCCAGTGCGGTTTCGACACGAGCCTGGGCGGCATCTCCCCCGGCTACCTGCACTTCGGATTCTCCATCGAGGCTGCCTGCCGCGACGGCGTCAGCATCTACGACTTCCTGGCCGGCGACGGGCGCACACGCAACTACAAGTCGGATTTCAACACCCGACTGACCGAGCTGGTCACCTTCCAGTGCCTGCGTGGCCCGCTCGCGTGGCTCTACAAGGCCTACGACAGGCGGACCCCTGTCTCAGCCTCCGCTTGACAGCAGTCCTCCCATCATCGTCATGTAAGGCAACAGCAGGTTGGCCTTGAATTTCGAGCGGCGCGCGATCTGGGCGCAGTAGTCCTTGGTGAACGCGGACCAGTTCGGGACGTTCGCGCCGTTGATCGAGACGGTGATCGATGTGCTGACGATGCGTGCCGTGTGCCACCAGCCGGCAGGGACGAACAGGGTTTCCCCCGGCAGGAGCCTGAAGCGGATGCCGCGAGCTTGCTCGAACAGGGGAAAGCGCTGTGGATCCGCGTGCTCGACATCGTCGATGTTGGAGACATTCGGCTGGGACTCGCGCGGGTAGACGAATGGCTCCTGGTCCGGTGCCAGGGCCAGGTACTCTTTCTCGCCGTACAGTTGCATCAGGAAGGCGTGAGTGTGCAGGCCGTCGTAATGCAACACCGGGAACCTGGCACCGGCACCGCCGATGTAGAGCTCGACGAACGTCTGCCGGTCGCGGGAGGGAAAGGCCCAATGCTCCAGCCAGTTGGGCTGGGTGCAGTCCGGCATCGGCGCGATGTCCGCGCGGAGCTCGGTGGGCCAGCGCTCCAACAGCTCATTCCGCAGGTAAGGGGCCGGCTGCTGCGGGCTCGAGGTCACGATGCGGTCGATCAGCTCGCCGAGCTGCCACTGCTTGTCGTCGACCTTCACGGTGCGTGTCGCGTACTGCTGCTTGAAAAAATCCGGTGTCCATTTCCGATGTGCCTTCCAGTGGTCGATGGCGCCCGACAAAATGACGGGTTGCATCGGCAGCAGGTAGCGGCGGCGGAAGCCGTCCTTCCCCAGGGATGCCCAATCATGCCGGTCGATACTGGTTGGCAGAATCTTCATGGCGATGACCTTCTCAGGTGATTCTCCCGGGCGCGCTCGAACAGCGTGGCGAACGTCGCGGCGTGCTCCGGAAGCAACATGTTGTCCCCGTTGCAGCTGTCGGGACCAACGAACTGCGTACAACTCGCGGCGTACCGCTCCCAACGCAGTGGCGTATCGGAAGAGCGTGCCCACGCGTGGCAAGGCAACATCAGATCGATATGTCCCTCGAAACGCTCCGGCTCGTACTTGCGTACCGCGGACATGGTTGCTTCTTCCACCGCGGTGCGGCGGGCGATGACCGGATCCTCGGGAGCGTCGGCTTTCTCTGGATTCTGCAGCGCCCGCATGCGCGCGCCGAAGTAGTCACGACGCTCTTCGGCTGGAAGAGTTAGCAGCGCGCGTGCGTGCACCAACGAGCGACGCGCCATGGTGGACCCCGTCGCGATGAGCTGTGGGATCTTTCGATAGGAGATGCAAAAGGGTGAGCCGAAGAGGACCAGGTTGATCACCTTTTCCCCTGACTGGCTGAGCTGGCGTGCCAGCTCGAACGCAACAGTGCCGCCGGCGCAGAAGCCGGCGATGGTGTACGGACTCTTGGGGCGATACGCGCGGATCTGACTCGCGAAGTAACCTGCGAGCTCGGAGACATCCGCCAAGGCTTCGGTGCCTTCCTCGAGACCCGGCGGTTGGAGGCCGAAAAAGGGTTGCTCCTTGCCCAGATGGCGCGCAATCGAGCGATAGGCGAAGACATCACCGTTGTGGCCGGCGACGGCGAATACGGGGACATGCGTGCCGTCCGGCTGCAGTGGCACGATGGCGCGCTGTTGCTGTGAAAGCCGCTGCGCCATCTGCAAGAACTCCACGATCTCAGCCTTGTGCTGCTGGAGCTGCTCGCGATGACGTTCGGTCAGGACGCCGGCAGGTGCATTCAGACGCAGCCGCTCGCCGTCGAGTACCACGTGTACGTCGAGGGCCCGGAGCTGCGCTAACAGATCACTTACAATCACAACTCGATTTCCTCTCGTGCACTGCCGCCTTTCTTGCCATCCACGGCGCCGGCGGTCCATGCCAGAGCATCGATGGCCGCGGCCAGGGATTCTGGTGTTGGCCGCTCGAACAGGTTGCGCAGCGGCAGGTCGACTTTAGCAGTGTTGCGTAACCGGGCCATGACTCTCGCCGCCATCAGGGAGTGGCCCCCCAGTTCGAAGAAGTTGTCGCGGACCCCGATGTCGTTTCGATTCAAGACTTCCGAGAAGGCGGCAACGACCAGCTTCTCAGTAGCCGTACGTGGCTCGACCGGCTCGCTGGTGCGAGTGTCGGTGTTTGCGGGCGCCGGCAGAGCCTTTCGATCGAGCTTGCCGTTGGGTGTGAGGATGAGAGCGG
>DAITMW010000534.1:0-2938 GCA_036834945.1 Steroidobacteraceae bacterium | reverse complement strand
TACGCCGGCGCCCCAGCAGCTTCGCCAGCGGCACAGCGGCCAGCGCGCCCAGAAGTCCCCCAATGTTGAACCCATTGGAAGCCTTGGCCTTCCAGGACTCGACGAGCAGCTGCGTCGCCGCCGGTGTCAGCCCCGTCTGCGCTGCGTGCTCAGACGCGAGCGTCCCACCGAGGATGGGCAGGAAGGCATTACACGCCCACCAGCTCAACACCGCCGTAACCGCCACAATCATCCCGCTGACAGTCAGCCGCACGGTATCAGGACGGAACAGCTCGCGAGGTGAGGGGCGGCTCGCCCGGGCCTCCTGCTCCGACCACTGATCGCTCTCGCGGATGAACAGTCGAATGCCGAACGCAATGATCACGGGCAGCAGTCCCGCGAGGAAAACGTACCGCCACGAGGTCTCGGGCTGTCCCGCGAACCAAACCCCAGCCACCTGGTAGTTGACCGCGCTAGCGAGCACGAGACCGAGAGGGCTGGAGGTCTGCAGCAGCACCCCGGCTTCCACCCGGCGGTTTTCCGGTACCGCCTCCGCAACAAGTGTTGCGCCGCAGCCCCACTCGCCACCAATTCCCAGGGCCGCGATCGTGCGAAAGAAAATCAGCTCCCAAATGTTCGTCGCCACGGCACAGAGCGCAGTCCCTACCGCGTATATAGCGATCGTGGCGAACAGCGCTCGTTTGCGCCCGATGCGATCCCCGACCCAGCCGAACAACACGCCACCCGCAGCCCAACCGACGAGCAAAATCGACGTGATGGTCCCGGTCCAAAAGACCGTGGCTTCCCGCGCAGCAGCCGACCCCAGCGGCAGGTGCAGAAGCACCGGCACGCAGTTGGGCGCGACAAAATTGAAGAGGAGGGCGTCAAAGACGTCGAATCCCCATCCCGCCCACCCCGCGGCAATCACGAGCCAGTGGTAGCCGGAGAGGCCCCACACGGTGGTGCGGTTCACAGATTGGAACGTGTGGGCCATAAGTGTGTTAGCAGTCTACCTGTTTCGCTGCTAGCGGGGAAACGCGGCTGTACATCCCGATATTTCAAACATGAGTAAATTTCGCGCGTAATCGGTGCGTTCCGTCACGCAATTAGCTGGGCAATGGAGTTGAACTTTAGGCGTGCGGCGCCGTTCTAGATAGAGAGGGGGCGACGTAGAAGTCGCACGGGCGACACCCCGGCGCGGGGGTCAGTTGACCATGGTCACTGGCGGTTGCCCGGCCAAGGTCCGATGCTGAGCAGACAGTGTCTGCAAAGATGAGGTGATCCACCATGCCTGACGGTCAAGCCTCGAAACGCGTACTACCGGTCGCGAACCTCCGGGAGTACTTCAAAGACGCGCTCCACGGCGCGCTCGAAAAGCGTCACCTTGCCGTAGAAGACCAAACCGAACACTACGTCGTGAATGTGCTGACTCTCTTCTCCCGTTCGGAAGAGCTCTACGACACCACATCGGAAGGCCGGCGCCTGAAGCCCCTCGTGGTCATGCTTTCGGAAGCCCTCGAAGCCCGCTCCGAAGGGGATCGAAACCGCGGCTTACAACGGCTGGGAGACGTCTCGTTGTTCATAGCGGGCTTCTTCGCGCAAAGCTTCGCCCGGAAGCTCATCGACGTGGACTATCACATCGCTATGGGCGGCCGTGCCTACGCGACGTTGGCGGAGGCGATGTCGCGCGGAAAGGGACGCGTTCTGGGCCACGTGTTCGCCGAGCTGGCGGATAACTTCCAACCGATGGTGGACGCCCTGAACGAAGTCAGCGAGACGTCCTACACGCACTCCGACAAGGACATTCTGCGTCTGTACGAGGTCTGGCTGAAGACTGGCAGCAAGCGCTGCTACGAGATTCTCAAGCGGCTCGGCGTGGAGCCAACCGCCGCCGGCGGAACCGCGTTCGCGCACTGACAAGCCGCACGGTACGAAGGGCGCCATGTTACTGACACGCCTTCAAGACCTGATCAGCGGCATCTACGACGTGAGCATCTCTCACGACGTCTACGACTTCCTCGTCACCGACCGTGGCCACCTCCCCGCGGCCGCCCAAGCCCAAACAAGCCAGTCCGACGAAGAGCTCATCGTCGCTCAACCTACGGCCGAAAACGGCGGCGAAGTCGGCATGTCCCTGTATCTCGATCCCGACTTACTCAAACGCCTGGCCCTGGCCGATCCCATGATCCGCCTGCACGATGGAAATGTCGCGGACTACTGGACCGCCCTGGAAGGAGTGAGCCACTTCCTCTACCTCGCATGGAATGCCGGACACGACCGCCCGGTCTCGTTGCTCGAGCTCGAAATGCAGGCCGAGATCGACAAGTACGTCGCGAGCTACTGGCTCATGCGCGAGCAGCTGCCGGGGCGCTTCCCGTCAGAGCTGTTGAGTCTGCTGTTCGAGCGCACGCGCATCGATTCACGCCTCGCCCGCGGAAGGGAGTCGATGTACCGCGACGCGAGCCGCTATGCCGAGAAGTTCTGCCGCCGCCTGGAACAATCGCTCCGCGACGCCCGCGGCGATTCCAGCGGAGAAGTGCTGGCCGAGCTGCGGCGCTTCTATCGCCTGACGAACTCACGAAAGCGCGCGCACATAGAGCGATCGGCATAGCAGGCTTCGCCATATAAGCATTCGCGTCCCGCCGTCGGGCGCCCACGCTCGCTAACAAGCCTACGTTGGGTAATGTGTGCCCCGTCCAGGCGATGGCACTAAAGAGCGTGTGATGATTACGATACGCAAGCTCGTTTCAAGGGATGGTAATGGTGCCCTGTTGCGTAATAGGGTGCTCGAGAAGCTAATGATGCGGCAAAAGCGCCAAGGGGATGATGACGATAACGCTCCGCAACCTTTCAACGGTCCAACACAGTTTTTTCTGTTTTCGATCGCGGCCGCTCTGGCAATCTATCGCGACACACTCTTTGTTCAATTCGTTGGGGTTGTGATGATCTGGACGGGGAT
>DAITMW010000533.1:0-2963 GCA_036834945.1 Steroidobacteraceae bacterium | reverse complement strand
AGAACTGACGCAGCTCCTCCAGATACATGTTGATCGACGATATCTCCCAGGTGAAACGCCTGATGACATCCAGATTGCCGACGGAGCGCAGGCGCGCACCTTCTTTCCTCGTTGCGGACACAGCGTCGCTCCCGTGAACTGATTGTTCAGGCCGGTGTTCGTGGAGGACCATAGTCCACGCAAGCCTGCCCTGACGCAAGTGCAGAGCAGGGTAATTGTGTCAGCCATTTTACAAACATGAGCTGATCAGTAATTCGGTTGCGTCGACTACGGTGTTGCCGGGGCGACACAACGTCGCTGGAATCCAATAGCTGACCTAATAAACTATTTTAATTAGGGAATGCACCTATGCATATTGGCCGCGGCGGTGGGGGGAATCTCGATCGTCCCGTTGCAGGTGGTTCGCTCAAGTCCCTCGCGTCGATGCGGGTGTGTCCGAAGCCGCGAAGCCCCCAGAGCGGACTTGAAAGCGAAAGAGCGTAAGGGCTGCGACTGGCCCGTGCTCGTTCGCAAAATGAGCAACTTGGAGATTGAATATGAAATTGGTGAAGAGCCTCTTGCTCGGCTCAGCGGCGGGTCTGATCGCCGTGGGTGGGGCGCAAGCGGCCGATCTTCCCGTGAAGGCCAAGGCGGTCGAATACGTGAAGATCTGCTCGTTGTACGGTGCCGGATTCTACTACATGCCGGGCACCGATACCTGCATCAAGCTCGGCGGCTATCTGCGCGCCGACGCGATCCTTGGCGGCGCAGGCGACTATAATTTCCAGCAGGGCGCGAACGCGGGGTCGAACAACCGTCTGACCAACTGGTATACCGGTCGCGCTCGTTTCGACTTCAACGTCGACACGCGCACGGCGACCGAGTACGGCGTGGTTCGCACCTACGCCGACATGGTCTTCACTTGGGATACTCCGTCGGTCACCGGCAGCAACCCGTCGACGTTCGGAACCGGTTCGGCCTCGCTCGGCCTCTACCACGCGTTCGTCCAGTTCGCTGGCTTCACCTTCGGCCGCACGGTCTCGATCTTCGATGCTCCGTGGCAGAGCTATCCGGCTGGCGGTCCCGACACGCTTCCGGGCGGCAGCAACCACGTCAACGGTGTGAACCAGGTTGCCTACACGGCTGACTTCGGCCAGGGCATCACCGCTTCGTTCGCATTGCAGGATGAGACGACGGCGACCAACGGCCAGTCGAACCTCTGGAACGTGTCGTCGGGCACGGCCGCTCAGTTCGTGACGGGCGTCTATGGCGCCAACGCCTGGGGTGGCACGCGTTCTCCCGACATCCTCGGTACCGTGCGCGTCGACCAGGCCTGGGGTCTGGCCCAGCTCTCGGTTGCCGGACATGAACTCCATTCGGCCTACTACGGCGCGACCGAACTCACCGGCCACCCCGACGACAAGTGGGGCTGGGCTGTGCAGGGCTCTTTGGCGATCAAGAACATCCCGACCGGTGCGGGTGACGTCATCAACTTGCAGGCCGTCTATACGGACGGTGCAACCCGCTACAACTTCCAGAGCCTGTTCCCGCAGAGCTTCTTCATGTTCAGCGGTAGCGGCGCCGGCGCGTATCAGAGCACCGGCTTCGCCGGTCTCTCCGACGGTGTCTTCGGAACCGGTACCGGCATCGATACCGTCAAGACCTGGGGCGTCCGTGGTGGCTATACCCACAACTGGAGCCCGAACTGGGCGAGCGCCGTCTACGGTGCCTATGCCCAGCTGAGGTACGGCGATACGGGCAAGGCCCTGATCTGCGCCAACTTCGCTGCGATCGCCCTGGCCGGTTCGACCTGTAATCCGGACTTCAACTTCGCGGTCGTCGGTGTCAACACCGTGTGGACTCCGGTCAGGAACCTGGCGTTCACGGCAGACCTGAGCTGGTCGCGTCTGGACCAGAAGTACTCTGGCTCCATCGCGAGCCCGGGCATTGCCACCGCTGCGAAGCCGGCGGCCGTGTACGAGCTGAAGGACCAGAACTCGGTCACCATGATGCTGCGCGCTCAGCGCAACTTCTGAGATCGAACCTGCAGATCGATCAGAGAATCCCGGCGGGAAACCGCCGGGATTTTTCGTGCGCTCTCCGTACCCTCAACTCGGCTTCTTCAGCGGCGATAAAAGCGTCAGCGCACGATCAATCCGACTGCGTGTCGGGAAAACGCCAGAGACTCGGTGCAGTTGGTTTCCATGCTTATTTACTTACGTGATCTACTCAGCTATATTGAACGAGGCCGATGATAACATTGCGGCTCCTGGCTTCATGCCAGGCCTCCAGAACCTCCGGCAATGCCCTGCCGGAGGTTTTCGTTTTGGAATGAGCTTGTGGACTAGCCGCGTGCGAGCCGTACGCGCGAGCTCGGCCGATAGGCGAGGCGGCTGTGGCCGGTGCAGTAGGACTGGCCGTCGGGCGCAGCATTGCCGCAGAAGCAGAAATCGTCTTCGCCCGGCGTCGAGATCGGCCAGCGGCAGCGATTCTCGGAAAGCTCCAGCAGCGAGCAGCGATTGGCGTCGTCGATCGGACCCGTGACCACGGGCGCGTCGGTCTCGCCGTAGATGGTGGCAAGCATCTCGTATTGCAGCCGAGGGACGACCCGCCGCGCGCGCGGCGGCGCAAGGCCCCGGTCGTGACCCTTGCGGTCATCGAGCGTCCGGCCACGCGTCAGATTCAATCGAGACAGCTTGCCGATCACGGCATTGCGGCTGACGCCGATGTCGGCGGCAATCTCGCGGCAGGAGAGGCCGGCCTCGAAATGCTGCCTCAGGAGTTCAATTCGTTCGTCGGTCCAAGTCTGTGAAGAAGTCTGTGAAGAAGTCGGGGAAAAAGCAGGCATGTGTAACGGTCCCAGGTTGCCGATGTCGGCCATCCGCCTTGCCGAGATCCGTCCCCTTAACGTCCGGTGCGCGCTCAAGTTCTGCCATTGTCGCGGATCGACAAAAGCCCGTCCTTGATGGCGAGACGGATGCCTT
>DAITMW010000532.1:0-2963 GCA_036834945.1 Steroidobacteraceae bacterium | reverse complement strand
CCCTGCGCGGGTACGCACGGATAGAGATCGTGATTGATGAGTTGCTCGAGAAAGCGGACCAACGGCTCGCTCACTCCCGAGAATCCGCGACTGAGGCTCGCGAGCTTGAGCACCAGGACGAGCCGGACGATGGCATCGTCGAGCAGCGGACCGACCCCGGTGCTGTGAGAAAGGATGATATTTCTCTGCAGGAGCGTCCGCTGGGCGCTGGGAATGCGAGTCTGGGCCAACAGACCGAACCCCGTGTTGATTCCGTAGGCGGCGCGATCTCCGGAAGCGAGACGGGTCGTTGCAGCGTGTGACTCGCGGATGGCGCGCATTGCGCCGTCGTCGATCCGGACACGTACCGGGCTCGTATACACACGACGCAACTCGGCCAAGGTGAGGGGACGCGCCCCAAGCTGCAAGGTGAGGTTTTCGACGACCATCAGCGCACGACCTTTCCCGCCCGAATCACGGTGCGGCAGGGGTTGAAACCGATCCAGTAGCTGAGCTCCTCGACGGAGCGCACATTCCAGGACACGAAGTCGGCCGCCTGACCTGGCGTGAGCGTGCCGCACTCCCTTTGCAGGCCGAGGGCGCGAGCAGCATGGCGTGTCACACCAGCGAGCGCCTCGTCGGCGGTCAGTCCAAACAGGCGGGTCCCCATGCTCATCGCCAGGAGCAATGACGTCGCCGGCGCGGAGCCCGGATTGCAGTCCGTCGCCAGCGCCATCCGTGTGTTGGCGGACCGGAAGGCCTTGATGGGCGGCTTGTGCTCATCCGCCAGAAAGTAGAACGCGATAGGCAACAACACTGCGACCGTGCGCGAGGCGGTTAGAGAGGCAGCGTCGGCTTCGGTCGCATACTCCAGGTGATCGCAGGATAACGCGTGATGACGCGTAGCCATGTGCGTTCCACCGAGATTGGAGAGCTGCTCGGCGTGCATTTTCACCGGCACACCGAGATCGTGCGCCGCATCGAAAAGTCGTTCCGCTTGCGCAACGTCGAATGCGATCTTCTCACAGAAGATGTCGACAGCATCGACCAGCCCTTCGCCATGCAGGGTCGGGAGCCAATCCTTGATGATGACGTCGATGTACTCGTCCGCGCGACCTGAGAACTCGGGAGGTACGGCGTGCGCAGCCAGTAAAGTTGTCTTGATCGTCACCGGAAAGGCCTTGGCCAACTCCCGCGCGGCCCGAAGCATCTTCCCTTCGTCGGCGAGAGTCAGGCCATAACCTGACTTGATCTCGATCGTGGTGACGCCTTCGGCCAGGAGGGCTTGCAGGCGCGGCGCGCTTTCGTCAATGAGCTGTTGTAACGAGGCGCTGCGCACAGCGCGCATGGTGGAAACGATCCCACCACCCTCGCGAGCAATTTCCGCATACGAGCGACCACGCAAACGCTGTGCGTATTCACCGGCCCGTGTGCCGGCGAAAACGAGATGCGTGTGGCAATCAATGAGCCCGGGAGTGACCCAGGCACCTGCGAAATCATGCTCTTCGAAGCCGGAGCCTGGCGCAGCCGGCCGTTCGGAGTCGGGACCAACCCACTCGATCCGGCCCCCTCGTGTCAGGATCGCGCCATTCTCGATGACGCGCATCGACTCGTCACAGGTGGCGAGTCGGGCGTTGCGCCAGATTTTTGCCCGGTCAGTCATAGTTAGCCGAGGAAGGGCAGTTCCAGTGCCTGTTCGCGAGCGCAGTCGATCGCGATCTCGTAGCCGGCATCGGCGTGGCGCATCACGCCCGTCGCGGGATCGTTCCACAACACGCGTTCGATGCGGCGGGACGCGGCGGGCGTTCCATCGCAGACGATCACGACGCCCGAGTGTTGCGAGTAACCGATACCAACACCACCGCCGTGATGCATGGACACCCAGGTTGCACCACTGGCCGTGTTGAGGAGGGCATTCAGGAGCGGCCAATCCGCCACGGCATCCGAGCCGTCGCGCATTCCCTCTGTTTCGCGATTCGGGCTCGCCACGGAGCCGGAGTCGAGATGATCGCGACCGATGACAATCGGTGCCTTCAGCTCACCCTTGGCCACCATCTCGTTGAAAGCCAGGCCGAGCCGATGGCGATCACCGAGACCCACCCAGCAGATGCGTGCCGGCAAACCCTGGAACTGGATGCGCTCACGCGCCATGTCCAGCCAATGATGGAGGTGGTTGTCGTTGGGCAGCAGCTCTTTGACTTTCGCGTCGGTGCGATAGATGTCTTGCGGATCTCCCGACAGAGCGGCCCAGCGGAACGGGCCGACACCGCGGCAGAAGAGGGGCCGGATGTAGGCCGGCACGAAGCCCGGGAATGCAAACGCATCCTTGACGCCTTCGTCGAGGGCAACCTGCCGCAGATTGTTGCCGTAATCGAAAGTGGGAATCCCGGCCCGGTGGAACTCCAACATCGCCTCGACGTGCCGGGCCATGGACGCGCGGGCCTCCTTGGCGACGACCGCAGGGTTCTCGATCCGCATCCGATCCCATTGCTCCAGACTCCAGCCGCGGGGCAGGTAGCCGTTGACAGGGTCGTGCGCGGAAGTCTGGTCCGTGAGCGCGTCCGGTTTGATTCCCCGGCGCAACATCTCGGGCAATACCTCGCACGCGTTGCCCAACAGGCCTACGGACACCGGCTTGCCGGTCTTCCGTGCACGCTCGAGCAATTCCAGAGCTTCATCGAGCGTCTTCGCCTGGACGTCGAGATAGCGCGTCTGCAGCCGCTTGGCGATCCGCTCCGGGCGGCATTCGATGGCGAGCATGGAGGCGCCGGCCATGGTCGCGGCGAGTGGCTGCGCGCCCCCCATGCCGCCGAGTCCCGCGGTCAGGATCCACTTGCCGGCCAGGTTGCCGTCGAAGTGCTGTCGACCCATCTCCACGAAAGTCTCGTACGTGCCCTGCACGATGCCCTGGCTGCCGATGTAGATCCACGAGCCGGCCGTCATCTGGCCGAACATCATCAGGCCCTTGCGGTCGAGCTCGTTGA
>DAITMW010000531.1:0-3001 GCA_036834945.1 Steroidobacteraceae bacterium | reverse complement strand
CGCTCCGGTCGCAAGTCCCCGTCAAATAAGCTTTTACGCACCGGATCAAGTCGCGGCCAAGGCGCCGGTTGCCCCGCGTCGCGCGGCCCGCGCTTCTGCGGGTCGCAATTCGCGCTGTCTATATCACCCATCCTATCTTCCGATTTCCGCCCTCGGCGGGGACTGGTTACCGTGCGCCCCTGACCGTTAGGGGGCGAGTCTTTGACAAAGGTTGCCAGCCAGACTGCCGCGGAATCGAGCGGCCCCGCCTCGGGGCGCTCACAGACCACCGCGTCCGCCACCCCGGCGGCCGCCTCTGCCGCTAACAGGCCCAACCAGGTCGCGGGCAGCTCCGCATCCCCTCCGTTTCGCTTTTACGATAACCGCCAGAAGTACCTCGCGTTCGTCAACACCTGCAACGAGAAATCCGCCGTCGCACGCCGTGCCGCCCACGAGCTGAGCCATCTCAAGCCGACCCCGCCGGCGCTGCGTTTCTTCGATGCCGGTATGGGTGATGCGACGGTGCTGTCGCGACTCATGCGCAGCACCCACCGCGCCTTCCCGACGGTGCCGGTGTTGGTCGTCGCGAAGGAGATCAGTCTCGAGGACGTGCGCCTGGGACTGGAAAAGATGCCCGACCGGTTCTACGAGCACCCGGCCACGGTCCTGGTGGTGACCAACCTGAACTACGCCGAGGCGCCGCGCCTGATGCCGCGCGACGTCCAGTCGGCCGCCGCGCTCAACTGGCAGGAAGTGCGCCTGACAGGTAACTCCGCGCACGAGTACGCGGAGCAGATCGACGAGCTCGAGCCAACTCTCAACTACGGCTGGCAGACCAAGCCCAGTGCGAAATCGGGCAACCCGGTTTACGTCCGCCCCTCCGTGCTCGTCATGTATCGCGAGGACCATAAGTTCCTGCTCGACAGTGTGATCCCAAAGCCGGGCCGGACGTTCGAGAACTACGATCTCATCCTCGCGTCCCAACCATGGCGCGCCCGCATGTCCGCCGAATTCAAGGCGCAGAAGGTGCTTGCGCCGCTGGCGCGCAGCCTGGCCCCGGGCGGGCGGTTGCTCGCCGTGCAATCCTACGGTCGCGATCCGGGACTGGAGATCATCCAACGGCTCTGGCCCGGAGAGAATCCGTTCCAGATCGACCGTCACGCGCTCATCGCCGCCCTGAAGAATGAGCTGGGGCGTGATGCGCGCGATTTCACTTTGACGACCTTGCCCGATGAGAAGGCGGTGTTCCGTTACGACATGCACACGCTGCCTTCCGAGATCGGCGATCGCATCGGTACGTCCACGCTGTATGCCGCCTGGAATGCCGCCATCTACGTGAACCAGGTCGAGGACGAGCGCCTCGATTCGGTCGTGCAGAACGGTGCCTATCTCGATGCCACGCAGGCCGTCCTGCAGAAGCACAGCGGCCTGTGGTTCAACGATGAGACTTTCGTGGTCACCCGGCGCAAACCCTAGGCGCCCCAGACCGGCCGCCGCAACCCAACAGACACAATCGCAAAGCGAGTCCAAGATCCATGAGAGCCAACGAGAGCCTGAAAATCAACGAGCCCAACACCCGGCTGGAGGGCCAGGCGCTCAAGAGCGCCATAGTCGATTTCACGCGCCACTTTTCGACCGAGATCTCGACTCATGACGAAGGTACGTTGCCCGAGCTGGCCGCCACACTTCCGGCTGGCACACCGGTATATGTCGCGCACACTCCGAAAGCCACGTTGAACGATGTCGCGCAGACGGCAATCAAGCTGCAGCGCCTCGGCTTCCGCGCATCGCCGCACCTCGTGGCGCGCCGCATCGAGAGCCAGCAGGCACTGCAAACCGCGCTGGAGCAGTTGTCGGCCGCCGGCGTGAAGCAGGCGCTGTTGGTCGCGGGTGATCTGCCGAAGCCGGCGGGTCCGTACACCAGCACGCTCGACATCATCGATTCAGGAATTCTGCAAAATTCCAGCCTCAAGCGCCTTGGTATCGCCGGTCACCCGGAAGGGCACAAACAGGTCGCCGAGGACGTGTTGCTCGCGGCTTTGCGTCACAAGCAGGCGTTCGCGGCGCGAACCGGCCTCAAGCTGCACATCGCCACGCAGTTCACCTTCGACGCGGATGCGATCATTGCGTGGGACGAGCGCCTCACGCGTGAAGGCATCACGCTCCCGGCGCACATCGGTATCGCAGGTCCCACACCCCTGACGAAACTCATCAAGTACGCCATGGCCTGTGGCGTCGGCGCCTCGCTGAATTCCGTCATGAAGAACATGACTGCCATGTCCAAGCTGGCTCGACTCGCGACCACTCCGGATGAGATGCTTACGGGTCTCGTCCGCGGCGGCGCTGCCCGAGGCAGCAGCCGTATCGTTCAGCCGCACTTTTATGCTTTTGGCGGAGTGGCCGCCACGGCGCGCTGGATCCGAGCGGTCATCGACGGCAAATTCGAATTGAAGCCGGACAGTGACAAGTTCGCGATGGACGCCTAACCCAAAAGGGACAGCGCCTTGGCCAAAAAAGCCTTGATCTGCGGCTCGGTCGCCTTCGACACCATCATGGTGTTCGGCGACCGCTTCAGCAATCACATCCTCCCCGACAAGATCCGCATGCTCAACGTGTCGTTCCTGGTGCCGCAGATGCGCCGGGAGTACGGCGGGTGCGCGGGCAACATCGCCTACAACCTGAAGCTCCTGGGGGATCCCGGCTACCCGATGGCCACGGTGGGGCGTGACTTCGGTCTGTATGCCGACTGGATGAAGAAGACCGGGGTCCCCACCGACCACGTGAAGCTGGTCGAGTCCGAGTACACGGCCCAGGCGTTCATCACCACCGACCTGGACAGCAACCAGATCACCGCCTTCCACCCGGGCGCGATGCAGCAATCGCACCTCAACAAGGTGTCGGATGCCAGGGATGTCGCCCTCGGCATCGTGGCGCCGGACGGCCGCGACGGCATGATCCAACACGCCGACCAGTTCGCCGAGGCCGGTATCCCGTTCATTTTCGATCCGGGCCAGGGTCTGCC
>DAITMW010000530.1:0-3008 GCA_036834945.1 Steroidobacteraceae bacterium | reverse complement strand
GTCGGCCGAGGCCACCACCATCATGTGCGCACGGCGGGTGCGCACTCCAAGTTTGGTGTCCCGGTCACCGAGCTCAAGCAATTTGTCCGCCACGCTCGCGAAGCGAATCTGACCGTGGTTGGACTCCAGGCGCACGTAGGCAGCGGCATTTTCGACGTCACGAGCTGGGAGCAGACGGCGCGGCTGCTGTCCGACATCGCGCAACATTTCGAGTCGGTGAAGGTCATCGACGTAGGTGGCGGACTGGGAGTTCCTGAGCGCAGCGACCAGGTGAGCCTGGACCTCGTGAAGCTCGATACGTTGCTCACCGCCGTGCGCGCCGAGCATCCGAATCTCGAATTCTGGATCGAGCCGGGCCGCTTCCTCGTAGCCACCGGTGCCGTATTGCTCGCTCGCGTGACCCAGCTGAAGTCCAAAGGCGAAGTCCGGTACGTCGGGGTGGCGACGGGAATGAACTCCCTGATCCGTCCAGCACTCTATGGTGCGTACCATGAGATCACGAATCTCACTCGGGCGGATGACCCGGCGACCGAGCTGGTGAACATCGTGGGGCCCATTTGCGAAAGCGCGGACGTGCTTGGGCATGACCGCCTGTTACCGCCTACGAGTGAGGGGGACATCCTTCTCATCGCGAACGCGGGCGCTTACGCGCATGCCATGAGCTCACACTACAATCTGCGCGACCCGGCGATGGAGCTGTTCCTGGGAGCCTAGGCGGATCATGGCGAGGTCTGGCTCGAAGAAGTTTCGCAGGATTTTCTGGGTTTCCGCGCTCGCGATCCTGCTGGCGGCCGGAGCCGCGGCTACCTTTTATATCCTGTACCTCGATCACCTGGTCACGAAACAGTTCGAAGGCCGGCGCTGGACGCTGCCGGCCCAGGTCTATGCCGCTCCGCTGGAGCTCTATGCGGGCCTGACACTCAGCGGCGCGGACCTCGAGCACGAGTTGCAACGACTGCAGTATCGACGCGTCGATCGTCTCGAGCATCCCGGCACGTACCGGATGCAGGGCGCACGCATAGATGTTGCTCTCCGCCCGGCGCGCTTCGCGGATGAGACTCGTCCGGCATCGATCCTGAGTATCGTTGCCAACGACAAGGCCATTGAGAGCATCCGCGACAGCGACGGCAAGGACGTACCGATCGTCCGACTGGAGCCCCTGTTGATCGGCAGCATCTTTCCGATCCATGGCGAGGACCGGATTGTGGTCACACCGCAGGACGTGCCCGCGCTGTTGCCGCAGGCGCTGACCACGGTCGAGGACCGAAAGTTCTACACGCACCACGGCGTTGATCCAACAGCGATTGCGCGTGCCTTGTGGCAGAACGTCAGGGCCGGCCAGATAGAGCAGGGCGGTAGCACCCTCACCCAGCAGCTCGTCAAAAGCTACTTCCTCGACCCGCGCCGCACCCTGGGCCGCAAAATCCGTGAAGCCATCATGGCCGTCTCGCTGGACGCGCACTTCAGCAAGGCGGATCTCATGAACGCCTACATCAACGAGATCTTCCTGGGGCAGGACGGCGACCGCGCCATTCACGGTTTCGGCCTCGCCAGCCAGTTCTATTTCGGCAAACCGCTGTCCGAGCTCGACCTGTCGGAAGTGGCCTTGTTGGTAGCGATCGTGCGAGGCCCGACTTACTACGATCCACGACGCCACGCCAACCGCGTGCGCCTGCGCCGCGACATGGTCCTGAAGCTCATGGCCGAACGCGGCATCGTCAAACAGGAGGACGCGCTGGCGGCGGAAAAGAAACCACTGGGCGTCACGACGCGCGCTGCCGGTGCCTACTATCCTGCCTACCTCGACTTCGTCCGTCGCACCTTGCGGCGTGACTATCACGACCAGGATCTGACGGAAGCCGGCTTGCGCATCTACACGAGCCTCGAGCCCCGTGCACAGGACGACGCGGAACGAGCGTTGGAGCGCGAGCTCGCCCGCTTGGACAAGGCGAAGAAGTATCCCGACGCGAAGCTCGAGGGAGCCGTGGTCGTAACATCGCCCCAGAGCGGCGATGTGATTGCGATCGTGGGGAGCCGCAACGTCGGCTACGATGGCTTCAACCGTGCCCTGGACGCACGGCGCGCGATGGGCTCCCTCGTGAAGCCGTTTATCTACCTCACGGCGTTCGAGACCGGGCGTTATAACGCGGCGACGGTGGTGCAGGATGCGCCGGTAGCCATCAAACTCCAGAACGGCACTGTCTGGCGCCCGGAAAACTTCACCAAGCAGAACTACGGTCCCGTACCAGTGGTCCATGCGCTCGCCGAGTCACTGAACGACGCGACCGTGGGTGTTGGTATGGATGTCGGTCTACCCAAGATCGCAGCAACACTCAATCGTTTCGGCCTCGACCGTCAACCGGCGCAAGTGCCGGCCATGCTATTGGGCGCGATCGACATCTCGCCGATGGAAGCCGCGCAGCTTTATAACGGACTCGCGAACGGCGGCTTCCGCACGCCGCTGCGCGCAGTCCGCGCAGTCATCAGCGCCGACAGCAAACCGCTGAAGGGATATCCCCTGGAGGTCACTCCAGTCGCCAGTCCAGAGGTCGTCTATGAAGTCGACCGGATGATGGAGCAGGTCATGGAGAAGGGCACCGGTCGCGGAGCACGCTCCATACTCCCGGCCAGCCTCGTCGTCGCCGGAAAGTCGGGCACGTCCTCCGACTATCACGACAACTGGTTCGCGGGATTCTCCGGAAGTCATCTCGCCATCGTCTGGGTAGGCTACGACGACAACCTGCCGACGGGCTTCACGGGATCATCCGGCGCACTGCCGATCTGGGCGCGACTGATGGCCAGCCTGGGCACCACGTCTTGGGATGCACCCATGCCCGAGTCACTGGCCGAGACGTGGATCGACTTCGGTAGCGGACTGCGCGTCGAGAAGAGCTGCGCCGATGACAATTCGGTTCCGATCGCCGTACCGGTGGGCACGGAGCTGCCGCTGAAGCCCAATTGCGGCAACAACTCGATGCAGTCGATCGTCGAGCGCGCCGGAGAGTGGA
>DAITMW010000529.1:0-3019 GCA_036834945.1 Steroidobacteraceae bacterium | reverse complement strand
CCGGCCCACCGCGACCGGATCGCGTTCCTGCGTCTGTGCTCGGGAAAGTACACGCGTGGGATGCGCCTCTTTCACGTGCGGTTGGGTAAAGAAGTGCGTGTTGCCGACGCGTTGACCTTCATGGCCTCGGATCGCGCCGCGGCCGAAGAGGCTTTCGCCGGCGACATCATCGGTTTGCACAACCACGGCACCATCAACATCGGCGACACCTTCACCGAAGGCGAGCGCCTCAGCTTCACCGGCGTGCCGAACTTCGCGCCCGAGTTGTTCCGGCGCGCGGTGCTCAAGGACCCGCTGAAAATGAAGGCCCTGCAGAAGGGCTTGTCGCAGCTGTGCGAGGAGGGCGCAACCCAATTGTTCAAGCCCTTACGCAACAATGACCTCATATTGGGAGCGGTCGGACAACTGCAGTTCGAGGTAGTCGCCTTCCGGCTGCAGGACGAGTACGGCGTGCAATGTGTATTTGATAACGTGAACGTGCACACGGCGCGCTGGGTGGCGGGCGGGGATGAGCGGAAGCTCGAGGAGTTCCGCGCCAAGGGATATGACAACCTCGCGGTCGATCACAGCGGCGCGCTGGTTTATCTTGCACCGAGCCGCGTGAATCTCGAGCTCACGCTCGAACGATGGCCCGACATCACGTTCCGCGAGACGCGCGAGCTCGCGGCCTGAATAAAAGCCCTGGAGAGGGAGTTTCCGAATGAATGACGTAGCAGCGCCGTCTCTGCGAATCACCCGGGAGCATGCGCTGCATGCTCTCTACGAGGCCGCGGAGCTCGAGCACAATCTCATGTGCACGTATCTCTACGCCGCGTTCAGCCTCAAGGACGGGGAGGCGGATGGACTGTCGGCCGAGGAAGCCGCCGCGGTAAAGCGCTGGCGCGGTGTGTTGATCAATGTGGCCGTCGAGGAGATGGGGCACCTCACGGCTGTCTGGAACATCACCGCGGCCCTGGGCGGCGCGCCCCGCATCGGGCGCTCGAACTTTCCACTCGATCCCGGTTATCTGCCCGCGGGGATTGTTGTAAAGCTCGCGCCCTTCAACCAGGCGACGTTGCAGCATTTTGTGTTTCTGGAGCGCCCGGCAGGCTCGACGGAGCGTGACGGCGAGGGGTTCACGTATGAGCGTCCGTACATCCGCGGGAGTGAGATCCGGCGCCTGATCCCGATGGGTCTGAATTACGACACCGTAGGCGACTTTTACGTCGCGCTCTCGAAAGGACTGCGCGATATCGTCGACCAGTACGGCGAGGCCGGCGTTTTCGACGGCGATCCGTCGTTGCAGTTGTCGTCCAACGAAGTGGATCTGATGGGCGCCAAGCCCGTCATCTGTATGAAGACCGCGCTGGCGGCGTTCGATGCCATTGTCGTGCAGGGCGAGGGCGCGCCGAGTGATTCCGTGGGGTCGCACTATCAGAAGTTCGTGGGAGTGCGCGGAGAGTACGAGCGCCTCTTGCAGAAGAATCCGTCATTCGCGCCGGCATTTCCGGCTGCGACGAATCCGGTTCTGCGCCGTCCGCCGCGCCCGGAAGGTCGGGTCTGGCTGGAGAACGCCGCAGCGATTGCGGTCGTTGACCTGGCGAACGCGGCCTACGGGTTGATGACGCGCCTTTTGGCCTATGCGTATGCCCTGCACGGACCGTCCGCCGAGAAGGCGCTGACTGTTGATCTGGCGATCTGCCTGATGCGCGCGATTGTGCCATTGGCGGAGCGCGCCGCGCGCCTTCCGGCTGGACCCTCCAACCCCGGGTGTCATGCCGGGATGTCGTTCACGGCGCTCCGTGATTCCGCGGCGTTTCCGCCGGGTCGGGCCGCACGGCGGTTTTTTGTCGAGCGATTCGGTCAGCTCTCAACCGTGGCCGAGTCGCTTCGGAGTTGCGGTGATCCGCGCGCGATTGCTGCTGCGGATATGTTGGCTTCGCTGGCGAAGCGAGCGACTCGCGGGTTTGATTTGTCGACGCCGGCTGCGGCGGTCACTGTAGCTCCGGCTGCTAATGGGGCCGCGGGTGCTACCGTCGCTCAGGCGGCGACTCAGGCGGTCGCCGCATCAACTGTCGCGAACGGCATCGAAACCGCCAAGGGGCAGAAGCTGGAGCTGTTGTTCGAGACGAAGCGTTGTATCCACGCCCGGTTCTGCGTGACCGGTGCCCCCAATGTATTCCTCGCCAACGTCCAGGGACCGTGGATCCACCCGGACGCGATGGAAGTCGAGCGCGTTGTTGAGATCGCTCACGCATGTCCGTCAGGTGCGATTCAATACCATCGGTTGGATGGTGCGCACGACGAGACCGCCCCGCCCGTCAATCTCGCGAGCATCCGTGAAGCAGGGCCCTACGCCTTTCGCGGCCAACTGCAGATCGATGGGGAGCCGGTAGGGTTCCGGGCGACGTTGTGTCGCTGTGGAGCGTCGAAGAACAAGCCCTTCTGCGATGGCTCCCATCACGAAGTGGGTTTCAGCGCGACCGGCGAGCCGCCGAGCGGCAAAACGGACATGCTCCCCGTGCGGAATGGGCAGTTGGCGATCGAGCCGGAGGTGAACGGACCGCTGGCTGTCAGGGGTAACCTGGAGATCACCAGTGGCACCGGCCGAGTCGTTGCTCGCGTCATGACGGCGCGCTTGTGCCGCTGCGGTGGCAGCTCGAACAAGCCGTTCTGTGACGGGACGCACGCGAAGATCGGATTCAAGTCGACTTGAGCGCGGGTGATGATCGACTAGGGCGCCTTCGCAACGCTCAGCCGCGTGACATCGCGCTCGAAACGCGCGATGTCATGCGTACGCGAGTTCTCATTCGGTGCGCCGTACCTGAGCTCGGCATAACGCAGAAGTAACGTGCGCACACGGTCCGCGAGGTCCGGTCGACTTTCTCCAACAACGTCGGCATACGCGAGCGGACCCTGATGCGTCGAGCGCGGCAGCCCGGCACGCGCCAGCTTCCTGCACAACGTCGTATAGGCTCGAGCCAGCCGATCGGGTCGTGGCCGCCCCGGTCCCCGCCCAAACCGCCACGCGACCCATCCC
>DAITMW010000528.1:0-3030 GCA_036834945.1 Steroidobacteraceae bacterium | reverse complement strand
CAGAAACTCTTCCACCGGACCGAGGGGAAATCAATGGCCCGTTACGACAACATCGTAGAAACGATCGGCAACACGCCACTGGTCAGGCTGAACAGGCTTGCCCCGGCTGGCGTGAATGTCTACGTCAAAATCGAGGCGTTCAACCCGATGGGCTCCGTCAAGGATCGGATGGCCCGCGCAATCATCGAACGGGCGGAGCAGTCAGGGGAGCTGCGGCCGGGACAAACCGTCATTGAGGCAACGAGCGGGAACACCGGCATCGGTCTGGCCATGGTCTGCGCCCAGAAGGGCTATCCGCTCGTCGTGACGATGGCGGAAAGCTTCAGCGTGGAGCGGCGCAAGTTGTTGCGGTTTCTGGGTGCCAGGGTCGTCCTGACGCCGGCCGCGGAAAAGGGTACCGGCATGCTCGCCAAGGCCGTCGAGCTCGCCGAGGCCCACGGGTGGTTCTTGTGCCGCCAGTTTGAGAACGAGGCGAATGCGGATGCGCACTCGCGTACGACCGCGCGGGAGATCCTTGCCGACTTCGCCGGAGAACGACTCGACTACTGGGTCACGGGCTTCGGCACCGGAGGAACCCTCAAAGGCGTTGCGCGAGTCCTGAAAGAAGTTCGTCCCGACACCCGGATCGTCGCCGCCGAGCCCGACAACGCTCAGGTACTCGGAAGCGGGATTCCCCAGCGGCGTGATACCACAGGTCGGCCTCTGGAAAGCCACCCGCGGTTTCGTCCGCACCTGATGCAGGGTTGGGCGCCGGATTTCATTTCCCGACTCACCGAAGATGCGGTCGCGGCCGGGTATATCGACGAGATCGTCCCGGTAGCGGGCGGCGAGGCGTTGCGTTTGTCGCGGGAGCTTGCTCGCCAGGAGGGGATTTTTGTCGGAACGAGCAGCGGTGCGACGTTAGCTGCCGCGCTGGAGGTTGCTCGCCGGTCGCCGCCCGGTACAAACATCGTCTGCATGTTGCCCGACACGGGTGAGCGCTATCTGAGCACGCCGTTGTTCGAGCACATCGGCGAAGAAATGACCTCGGAGGAGCTGACGATATCGCGGTCGACGCCATCGTGTCGGTTCGATGCACCTCCCCCTGTGGCGGCCCCAACCCAGGCGGAACCCATTCGCGTCGAGCTCGATGCCGGCGCGCAACGGGTCGTCGATGACATCATCCGTGCCGAGCCTGTGGTGATGTTCGCGCTCGAATGGTGTGAGTTCTGTTGGTCGGTGCGCAAGCTTTTTGCGCGAGTCGGTATCCCTTATCGCAGCGTCGACCTGGACTCTGTCGAGTTCCAGAAGGGGGACAGCGGAGGGAAGATTCGCGCCGTCCTTGCGGACCGTACGGGTGCGAAGACCATTCCCCAGATCTTCGTCGCCGGCGAGCACATCGGAGGCTGTACGGATTTCTTCAATGCGTGGCGGGAGGGATCGATGCAGCGTCGCCTGACCCTGGAGGGCATCCAGTACAACACCGGCGTCGAAATCGACCCCTTCAGTCTCCTCCCGAAATGGCAGCAGCCGCGCAAGACGGCCTGATGGAGTCTTGCCCATGAGTCAGGGCGAGTTGCCTGTCATCGACGTCACGAACCTCTCGCGGGCCGCGACCCGGGAGTCGATCGACACGGCCTGTGGCGATTGGGGCTTTTTCCAGATCATCGGCCATGGCATCGAGGAGCATCTGATCGCGACCCTGCGGCAGCAGATGCGGTTGTTTTTCGCGCAGCCGCTGACGAGCAAGCGGGAGATAGTGCGCACGGCCGACAATCCATGGGGCTTCTTCGATCGCGAGCTCACGCGGCATGCGCCGGACTGGAAGCAGATCTATGACTATGGACCCGCCGCTGGAGCTGCCATCAAGCCGCAATGGCCCGCGGCGTTGCCGGATTTCCGGGCCGCCATCGAGGCGTTCTATGCCGCCTGCGACGCGCTTTCCCTGGATCTGTTGCGAGTGATCTCGACGAATCTCGGGATGTCGGCCAGGTCTCTCGATTCGTACTTCCGACCGACACACACCAGCTTCCTGCGCCTGAACTATTACCCCAGGTGCCCGACTCCGATGGGCCTTCTCGGTGTCAATTCCCACACCGACGCCGGAGCCCTGACACTCCTGCTACAGGATGAGCAGCCGGGCCTCGAGGTTCTTCACGATGGTACCTGGGCGCTGGTCGAACCGCGGCCCGATGCACTGGTGGTCAACATCGGCGACATCGTGCAGGTCTGGTCGAATGACCGCTACAAAGCAGCACTGCACCGAGGGTTGGTCGACGCCGCTGCCGAGCGATTCAGTGCCCCATTCTTCTTCAACCCGACGTATAGCACCGAGTACGCACCGTTGTCCTCAACAGTCGATTTGCGCACTCCACCACGCTACCGCCCGATCAACTGGGGCGAATTTCGCGCCCGCCGCGCCGCGGGCGACTACGCCAACACCGGCTCCTATCACCAGATCAGTCACTACTTGCGTTGAGGAGGGGAAGCACATGGCCTACATCGACACCCTGGAATCAGCCGGCACCGATGACGAGCTGCGCGCGATGTACGAGCGCCAGCAAGCTCATTGGGGCTACCTGCCCAACTACGCCAAAGTTTTTTGCCACCGACCGGAGATCATGAAGCTCTGGGCGCAACTACAAGCCGGAATCAAACGACACATGGACAAGAGGCGTTTCGAGCTAGTCACGTTCGCCGCGGCGAACGCGTTGCGCAGCACGTTGTGCTCTCTCGCGCACGGCAAGGTATTGACGGAGTTCTTCTCGACGGAAGACGTTCAGGCGATGGCGAGAGGGGAGGCACCGCAGTCTTTATCTGCAGCGGAATTCACGATGATGGCATTCGCTCGCAAGGTCGCACGCGACGCGAGTGCTGTAAGCCGCAGCGATGTCGAGCACCTCAAGGAACAAGGCTTCACCGATGCGGAGATCTTCGATATCGCGGCCACAGCTGCCGCGCGGGCCTTCTGGACGAAGGTGCTCGACGCACTCGGCGTCGAGGCCGATGCGCCGTTCCGGACGATGGACCGCGACTTTACCGCGGCAATGA
>DAITMW010000527.1:0-3038 GCA_036834945.1 Steroidobacteraceae bacterium | reverse complement strand
ATCGTGGGCCTGGTGGGCTCCAACGGCAGCGGAAAAACGACCACACTGCGCATCCTCGCCGGCCTGTTGAAAGCCGACTCCGGCAGCGGCGACGTCCTCGGCTTCGACCTGTTCAGCCAGTCGGGGGAGATCCGTCGACGGGTCGGATACCTCTCCCAACGCGATTCGCTGTACGGCTCTCTGACAGTGAGAGAGAACCTGTCATTTCGGGCCGAGGCCTTTGGACTGGGCGACCCCGCCGGGTCCATAGCGGCCGCGCTCGATCAATTCGGGCTTCACCCTTTCGCGGACCAACGGGCCGACCGGCTCTCCGGCGGCTGGGCACGCACGCTGCAACTAGCCGTCGCACTGCTGCACGGGCCAAGCGTGGTGATGCTCGATGAGCCGACGGCGGGCCTCGATTTGGCCGCCCGCCAAAGCGTATGGCGCCACCTGACTCGCCTCGCCGGCGAAGGAAAGGCGCTCCTGTTGAGCACCCATGATCTTCTGGACGCGAGCCGCTGCTCCCGCATCATGCTCTTGTCACAGGGTCGCGTTCGCGTGAACGCTCGCCCGGCGGACATCGTCTGTGCCACCGAAATCACAGTCCTCGTTATTTTCGGACCGCGCGCGCTGACTTTGGTGGATCTCCTTCAGGGCATCCCGGGAGTCATCACCAGTTATCCCAGCGGAGCTGGCCTACGGTTACTGATGAGGCCGTCTGCGCAGCAGCGCGTCACCGCGGTAGCGGAAGCTCACGATTTCAGCGTCGAGCGCGTTGATCCCACGATCGAGGATGCCTTCCTCGGCCTGGCCCAGCCGCAGATTGAGACCCTGACTTCATGAAGCCCTTCGTCCAACGCGTGCGTCGCTGGCGTGCCGTCGCCCGCATCGAAATACTCCAATTGATCCAGGACCGCCCGACTCTGGGCATCATCCTGGTCGTGCCCGCGTTGCAGATCCTCCTCTTCGGCTACGCCGTTCGATTCGAGCCGCGCGGCGTACCCATCGCCATCGCGCGCGAATACGCCGAGCCCGAAGGCGCACTCGTGCACGCCATTGCCGAAACCGGGCTCTTTCACGTGTTGGATGATGGGATGCCCAAGGGCGCTGCGGCCAACCTCGTCGCCCAACGTCGGGCGCTCGTTGCCATCGAGTTCCCGAGCAGCACGATTGACTTGGAGGACCGCTCGCCGCAACAGATCGAGACGATCATCGATGGCACCGACCCCGAAACCGTACGCCCCGCCGTAGAGGCATTAGAGGCGACTGTCCTGCGCCGCGCGGCCAACAGCACGGCCTTCGTGCATCGGTCGACCGTCAAAGTGACATGGCTCTACAACCCGGAAGGCAACACCACCTGGTCGATCATCCCGGCGCTCGCTGGGGTGATTGTCATGATCTCCATGCTCCTGCTCGGCGCGTTGACCTTGGTGCGCGAGCGCGAAAGAGGTACCTGGGAAGCGCTTCTGACCACACCGGTCACCGGGTTGGATGCCATGGTGGGCAAACTATCTCCGTACCTCGTACTGGGCACTCTCCAGGCGATGGTCGTGGTCCTGCTGGGTCATGGCCTGTTTAGTCTACCCTTGCAAGGAAACCTCGGCGTATTCCTGCTCGCCGCCGCGCTTCTGGCTCTCGCGCACCTCGTGCTCGGGTTCGCGCTCTCGGCCCTGGCACAAACACAAGTTCAGGCTATCCAGACCGCCGTGATCTTCTATCTGCCCTCGATGCTACTCTCCGGATTTCTCTTTCCCTTCAGCGGCATGCCGGCCTGGGCGCAACTTATTGGCCAAGCGCTGCCCCTGACACACTTCGTCCGCGCCGCGCGTGGCCTCTTGCTACGAGGGGACGGTCTCACGGCCGTGACGCAAGAGATGTGGCCCGTCGCGGTATTCACCTGCCTGGCTGCGGCACTGGCCGCTTCTCAGTTCCGCCGTCACCTGGGTTGATCCAACACAGAAGGACAGACCACCATGAACCTCAAACGAATGTCAGAGCATGCGAGACATCTGCTCCTCATTACCCTGACTCTGCTGGCAGCCGGGTGCGCTACCCGGCCAGGCCAGATCTGGCAGGACAAGCCCGTCCCACCGACGGACGCGCAGGCAGGTCTGGGGTTGGAAGGTTATGACGCCGTGGCCTACTTCACCGACCATCAGCCGGCCAAGGGCAGCAAGGCCTACACCCACAACTGGCAAGGGACGACCTGGCGTTTCGCCTCGGCCGAGCATCGCGACCTGTTTGCGGCGGACCCGGCGCACTACGCGCCGCAATACGGAGGCTATTGTGCGTACGCCGTATCGCATGGAACCACGGCTCACGGGGACCCCAACCAATGGGATGTTGTCGACGACCGCCTTTTCGTCAACAACAACCCGCTCGCGCGCAAACTGTGGGAGTCGCAGCGCTCGCGCAACATCCGCGTGGGCGATGTCAACTGGCCGCTGATCCCAAAGCTCGAATCCCCGTCTAATCCTCCCTAGCCAGCCTCGGCCAACTCGCGTTGACGTGTTATCCCATGCGCACAGCGAATAGGCGCGTTACCCCACGCTGGCACCGACGTTGTTTACGCACGCAAACTCGGACGTAGAGTTTTCACGCTAACCCCAGGATTTCTCTCAAGAAAACGCTTCCTTCCCGGTGGTGTCGGGTCTACCATTGAGGACCGGGAAATCGTTCCAACACAGGGAGGTTCGGACGTGTATGAATGCGGTGATGCGCGAGTTGGAAAGAGAGGACGCTATGGCACAGAGTGACCAAAGCAATGTGGCGGTCCAGATTGCGGAATTGCGGTCTGACGTGCGGCACGTGCAGTCGGACGTCGCGGACATCAAGGCGGACCTGCGGATCACGAACCAGAAAGTCGAGTCGCTGAGAAAAGAAACCGGCGAGCGGTTTGATAAGCTGCAGCACGAGACCGGCGAACGCTTCGATAAGCTGGAGCGCAAGACCGATGAGCGCTTCGAAAAAGTCGACCAGAAATTCGAGGCGGTGAGAAAGGCGATCGGCGACGTCAGGGAGTCCCTGTCATCCGCAAAGGTCTGGGCACTGGGACT
>DAITMW010000526.1:0-3039 GCA_036834945.1 Steroidobacteraceae bacterium | reverse complement strand
CGTTCATATGGGCAAGCATTCACTACTACCTCGCTTCACGCACGCTGCGACGTGACCTCGAGACACGCTATGTGCCGCCAGGTGGTTCCGCCGTGGTTGTAGCGTAAGTAATACAACTAAATGTATCCGACCCACCGTTGATCGCAGAGTGCGTTTTTAGTCGACTCAGCGTTCCGTCTGAGTTCAAGACGCGCTTAAAGTCCCCGTTCCTCAGCCGCTAAACTGGCAATCTCCGCGCCGGTTTGACTCCCGTGGCCGTCCCACGCGGCGCCTGCTGCGCGCGCGCCATAGATGCATCTTTTTAAGGACAACTTTTGACCGCGTACGCGATCGTTGCCGGGCTGCAACACTTCGGTGGCCGCCGGTCAAAGCACTTTTTCTGTCACCTCAACCCCCAGGGGAATTTCATGACCAAGGTAAGGGCCCATGTAGCGTTGACGATCGCCTCGGCGATGACCGCGCTCGCGTTGGGACAATCGACCGCGCTCGCACAGGCCGCCCCGCCTGCCGCTTCCAATGAGACCCCCGCATCCTCGGATGTGCTGCAGGAGGTCGTCGTCACGGCGGAATTCCGCACCGAAAGGCTCCAGGACATCCCGATCGCCATCACGGCCGTCAATGCTGATGCCATGCAGCAGCGAAACATGACGAACCTGATCGACGTCGCGAACGTGGCGCCCAACGTCACCATGTTCGAGAACTCCGCTGCTTTCGGTAAGACGAATGCCGCCTTCATCCGCGGTATCGGCCAGGGCGACTTCAACCTTGCAGCCGGCGAGCCGGGCGTCGGTGTCTACATCGACGACGTCTACTTCGCCACGACGCTGGGTTCCGCTTTCGATCTCCTCGACCTCGACAGCGTGGAAATCCTGCGCGGCCCGCAGGGCACACTGCAGGGGAAGAACTCCATCGGCGGCGCCATCAACATGCACTCGAAGAAGCCCACCGGCGACAATTCGGGTTACGTCGACGTCACGCTCGGCGATTACAGCCGCCGCGACATCAAGGCGGCGTATGACATGTCGCTCACCGACAACCTGTTCCTGCGTGTATCGGCGTACGAGCAGTATCGGACTGGCTACGTCACCCGAGCCAACTACGCCTGCGCCAATCCGCAGCCGGATCCCGGCAAACCCATCTTCACGGATTCCCGTGGGTACACGGTGAACCCGCTTGCGCCGAACTATCTGCGGGGCAACGCCCCCAGCACGCTCGGCGGTAGCTGCGCCATCGGCACCGAAGGTGGCATCGACGTCCGCGGTGCGCGCGGCCAGTTGCGATGGGTCATCAACGATCAGATGGAGAACAATTTCACTGCCTTCGTGGTGGACGACAACTCCGAAGCGGCAGCCGAAACCCTGGTGGCCGTGGATACGACCGCCCCGAACATCGCAAACTTCAATTCCTATCTGCTGAAGAAGTACGGTCAGCAGTTCGACTCGCGCTTCCTGACCAGGAACTTCTACACAACGTATTCGAACTTCTACGACCTGGACCTGCAGGAGTCGATCCCCGATACCAACTCCATGCACCAGTGGGGCTTCAGTGACGTTTACGACTGGGACTTCGCCCCGAAGGCCCACTTCAAGTCCATTACGTCGTTCCTCGGCTACTGGACCGACTTCTCCGATGACCAGAGCAACTCGCCGTTGCCATTGGCCTGGGCCTACAACCTGGTCGACCACCAGCAGTTCACCCAGGAGTTCCGCTTCACGGGCAAGGCGCTCCCGAACGACCAGCTCGACTGGGCGACCGGCGCGTTCTACTACCGCGGCACGAGCGTGAACCGCGGGCAGGTCAACGTTGCATTGCTGGGTGGTGCGGCCGGCCCCGCGGCAGGCTTGAATTTCCAGCAGAACAGCCCCGCCTACGATCAGAACGAGGCGGTCTTCCTGCAGGCCACCGAGCACCTCACCGACAAGCTGGACCTCACTGCCGGCGTCCGTGAGACCCACGAGGACAAGTCCTACACCTACCAGAGCTTCTTCGGTCGTGTCGGCCCCTTCGGTGTCGAATACAGCCACACGGACTGGAAGGTGGCCGCCGGTTACAAGCTCACCCCGGACATCCTGACCTATGCGTCGATCTCGACCGGCTTTCGTGGCGGCGGCTTCAACCCCCGTCCTTTTGCCGAAAACCAGATCAACGAGTTCCAGCCCGAGAAGCTCACCGAGTACGAGATCGGCTTCAAGAGCGACTGGTTCGACCATCGCCTGCGTGCGAACGTCGCCGGCTACTACGGAAACTACAAGAGCCTGCAATTCAACTCACAGATCCTCCAGGACGGCGTTCCGTATACCGGTATTACCAACATCGGTGGTGCCGACATCTACGGCTACGAAGTCGAGATCGAAGCGCGTCCGCTTGGCGCCCTGCGGATCGAGGCCTCGCTCGGCTATACCGCCTTCAGGTACAAGGATCTCGGCGTGAATGTGGGTTGCGGCGCGGGCGGGACGCCCAACGTCACTTGTATCGCCGGGAATCCGGGCTACAGCGACTACCCGGTCGGCCAGCCGAAGCTCAAAGGCAACCTGGGCGCCTCCTACGTGTTCGCCCTCCCGGACGGCAGCAGCGTCACGCCTCGCTTGGATGCGACCTACCAGTCCCGTGTCTACTCCGACGTAGTCAACAACACCCCCGGCGCGATCATCTCGCCCCGCTACCTGTTGAACGGCCGCGTGCAGTGGGATTCGGCGAACAACAAGTGGTCACTCGCCGCGTTGGGCACGAACCTGACCAACAAGCAATACTACATCAGCCTGTTCGACCTGCGCGCCTTCGGCGAGGGCATGGAGTCCGGCCAGCCCGGCGCGCCGCGTGAGTGGGCGGTCGAGCTGCACTACAAGTTCTAAACGCCCCGTTGTGTGGAACCCCCTCGCGTCACCTCGAAAGCGCGAGGGGGATTTTTCCGGTGCCAGCGGCGCGCAGCGCCACGGTTTGCGGCCTCGCACGCAGCGCCACGGTTTGCGGCATCGCACGCACCGCCTGGGTGCATTGCGTATTGCCATTTCCCTTTCTGGTGCGTGATAGTGCACCGCC
>DAITMW010000525.1:0-3039 GCA_036834945.1 Steroidobacteraceae bacterium | reverse complement strand
TCCGCGATTCCGCGCAGGTAGATACCACCATCCTGTCCGGAGAGTCCCACCTCACTGCCCTGGGCGTCGTAGACGCTGGAACCAAAGGGAACTACCGATCCATCCGCCAGATGGGCGGTGATTAGAATGGCGCGCCCACCCACCGTCTGGAAGCGGATCATGACGACGGAGTTGAGGCGGGGCGCGATAGTCTCGCTCGTGCTCTTGAACTCCACATCGGTAGAGACGGCATCATCCGGGTCGATGTTGATGGTGTTCAGCCGATAAGGCATGAGGAAGGGCAGCACCGCGTAACCCGACCGGTTGATGGTAGTGCCGATACTGTTGGTCACGCGCGCCCCTTCGGCCCCGACAGCCTCGACGATCCCGATGGTGTCGGTGATCTGGTTGGCCAGGGTAATGCCCCCTGGATGCACTACCAGGCCTCCAGTGGCTCCGACAGACTCCTGGGAATAGCCGCTGCCCTTGCTGGCGCTGGCGGAGACGCTCGCGTAGGTACCGCGGTACTGGCTACTGGCGGAGTAGGAATAGTCGTTGGAGGATTGACTGGCTGAAGCGCTATAGCTCAATTGGCTGTTGGCGCCGAGGGTGCCGCTGATCGATTCCTGTGCGGTGCGAGTGCGCACTGTGCCGGTCGTGTCCTGGCTGAGATTGATCGAGGCCATGGGCGAGTGTACGGAATGTCCCAGGGGGACCGAAAAGGTCGCCTGTACCCGATTGTCCGGTTTTCCCGTTGCCGCATTGGTTTGGCGGGCAAGCGAGACGCTGTAGCTCAGGCCCGTGCCGAAAACGCGGATACGATTTGTGTAGCCGCCTTGGAACTGGGTCGTCGTGCCGCGGGAGTGCCAGTAGTCGCGCAGCGAGGCCGTCAGGTAGAAGTTGCCCCACCGGCGGGGCAAGGTTTGGTTGATGTTGACCTGCCACTGACTGCGTGCGCGCTCGAGAGTGCCGGCAGTCGCGCCTGCGCCGGCCGCCTGCCGGGCTGTTTGCGCGTCGGCGAAAGAATAGTAGCCGCTGGAGGAGTAGCGGTACGTGGAGAGCGCGATGTTGGTCTGAGTGTCGTGAATCAGTTTGCTATAGCTCAGGCGCAGGCTCTGGCCGCTGGAGGAGTAAGTATCCGTGATGGAGGCCCGGGCCCCGGTCACATCTGCTGCAACCGCGCCGAGCAACGTGTTGATGGCGATCCCGAGCAGCCCGGCCGTGTAGTGCTGCGCGCCCACCGCGCCGGTGTAACCGGTTAGATAGTTGTTGAAGCCACGCTGCAGCGTCGCCTGTGTGAAATGTTCGGCAGAGGCGAGTGAGGGTTGCTGCACCTGCCCGGCGGTTGCAGAGTAGCGCCAGACTCCGGGGCGCAGCAGCTGTACCAAGGATGCATAGGGAACCGTGAAGGTGTTCTGGCTGCCGTCGGCCTCATAGACCGTCACGTGCAAGTCGCCACCGTACCCGGTTGCATACAGATCGTTGATCTCGAATGCTCCGGGAGAGACCGTGGTTTCGAGGATCGTGTTGCCGTTCTGGGTGATGACGACGCGCGCATTGGTTTGCGCGATACCATGCACGACGGGTGCGTAATCGAATTGCGAGTCCGGCAACATCTGATCATCACTCGCCAAAGACACGCCGCGGAATCCGAAGCTGTCGAAAACGGCACCATCCGTGAAGCTGTCGCCCACCGTCAGGTCGCTGCGGATCGCTGGAATATCGTGCGAGAGGTAGGTGGCGATATTCTGAAAAGTGGTTGGCTGACCCGAGGTGACCTCGACGGAGGAGCGCTCGCGCAGATGCCAACTGCCCAAATTGATCCCGGCCGCAAGGTCCAGATGACCCACCGTCGTGTCGACGTACGAGGTCGCGGAGCGATAGGCATTCAGGGTGTAGCCCAAGGTGGCCGACGGCACGCCACTATCCCAAAGCTCCGGACTGACATAGCCGCGGGGCCTGCGCAGCATCGCCAGCTGGGGAACAGTGATGTCGAGGCGCAGTTGCGAGAGGTCGAATGTCACCGCGGCATCCGGAATCAGCGCCTCCAGATCCACGCAGCCCCCGGACTGTGCCTTACGCAGCTCATCCCGTGCACTGTGCGACAGCCTTTCGGAGTCGAGTCCGAGCCGTCCGATGAGCGCACGATCGATGCAGGGCAGGGCGATGTCGCTGTCGGGCTGAGCGACGAAGCGAACCGAAGCGCGGCCCACCCATTTGCCATTGATCTGCAGGTCAACCTCGTAGTCGCCCGGAAGCACCGGATTCCCTCGCGAGAACTTGGAAACGTCGACCTTCGTTGCGCCCTGAAGAAAGGAGGAGTTGAATTCCACCGGTGCCGCCGCAGATTCTGCTGCCGGCGAAGGAGCCGCTGACAACGCGACGATAAAGCTCGCGACGCACCGACTCAGCAGCTCTGTAAAAGTCGGCCGGGCAGTCCCCTCGCAAGTCGCCACGGGGTCATCATTCTGGTCAGGGCACGGACGGCGTGGAAGCGGTAGCGCTTACATTGCCGCCATAGTCGTTGACGAACCAGTATTCGATAGCAATGGCCCCACTGGACGCAACAATCGGCTCCGGCAGTTCGAAGGTGCGACTGGCGAATGGATCAACCATATCCGCCTTGGCGATGATCGGCTGGCCTCCGATCGTCGCGCTGATCTGAGTGAGCGAGACATGGTACGCGGTTGGATTGCTCGCCTGGATGCCCACGAGCTTGCCGTCGCTGGACAGCGCCTTCCATGTCAGCCGGGCGGGCGCATCCGCGGCGGAGCCCGTGAGGCCTGCCGGTCGGAAGAACACCTTCATGCGGTGCTTGAAGGCGAGCTCGAGCTGATTCGGTAGCTCCGTGTTGGTCGGGGCTCGGGGCGGGACATCGAGCACGTTGAGCCAGAACAGTGACTCACGATCGGCAGGCAGCGGATCATGGGTGAAAACCAGCCGCAAGCTCTGCACCTTGGTGGGATCCAGCCTGAATAACGGCGGTGTCAGAACGAAAGGTACTTTTGCCTCGCTCGGTTTCGAGTGCGGATCCCCCGCATCGAGCCAGGCCTGGACCAG
>DAITMW010000524.1:0-3056 GCA_036834945.1 Steroidobacteraceae bacterium | reverse complement strand
GATCTCGACAGGCCCGTTGTCACCTTCAACGATACCGGTCGCATCGTCACCGCGCGCGAATTCCGCGATGTGATCAGCCGCTACGCGCAGGCGTTGCGGTCGAAAGGATTGAAGAAGGGTGCCCGTGTTGGCTTGATCTCGCGCAACCGGCCGGAGGTATTGTTCGTCCACGGTGCCATACTCTTCGTGGATGTTTGCATCGTGCCGCTTCATCCGATGGGCTCCATGGATGATGTCGCGTATATGATTGAAGACGCGCAGATCGAGGCGATGATTTTTGACGGCAGCCACTATCAGGACATGGCGCGTAGCCTGCAGCGACGCATACCGCGGTTGAAACATTGGTTTGCGCTGGGATCCACCGATGTAGGAGAGGATCTGGCCCAGGTCGCCGCAAGTTTTCCGCCCGTGCCGCTCGTCCCCTTGCACCCTGATCCGGAGGATATCGTTCGAGTCAGCTATTCCGGCGGCACCACCGGCAGGCCCAAGGGGATCATGGGCTCGGCGCGGTATCTCCAGGCAATGATGGACATTCTCCTGAAGGAGTGGGAGTGGCCTCGCGAAGTGCGTCAGTTGATCTGCTCTCCGCTGAGTCATGCGGGCGGCACGGTGTTCATGCCGACAATGCTGAAGGGCGGCTCGATGGTTGTCTTGCCGGGGTTCGATGCGACCGCGGTGTTGGAGGCGATCCAGAAGCACCGTATTACCTGCATGCTCGTGGTCCCGACCATGATCTATGCCCTGTTGGACCATCCTCGGCTCGGGGAATACGATCTCTCCAGCCTCGAGATCATCTATTACGGCTCGTCCTTGATGTCGCCGAGCCGCCTGCGCGAGGGCATCGAGAAGTTGGGGCCCATCTTCTTCCAGTTCTATGGGCAGGGCGAAGCGCCCATGTCGGTCACGACTCTGAAAAGGTCGGAGCACGATCCTTCGGATTTGAAACGGCTGGCCTCCTGCGGACGCCCCGTGCCCTGGGTCAGGGTGCGACTGCTCGACGACAAGGGCCAATCTGTGCCCGATGGTGAGCCGGGGGAGATCTGTGTGCAGGGGCCGTTACTGATGAGCGGCTACCTGAACCAACCTGAGCAAACCGCGGAGGCGTTCGCAGGCGGTTGGCTTCACACCGGCGATATCGCCATCCGAGATCCGGATGGCTTTCTGAGAATCGTCGATCGCAAGAAGGACATGATCATCACTGGGGGGTTCAATGTCTACCCACGCGAGGTGGAAGACGTGCTCTCGTCACACCCCTGTGTCGCTGCGGCGGCGGTGATCGGCGTGCCACATGAAAAATGGGGTGAGGCGGTCAAGGCCATTGTTGTCTTGCGCGCCGGTGCTTCCGTATCGGAAGCGGAGCTGATCGCGCTCGTTCGAGCGCGCAAGGGGGCGGTGCACGCACCGAAGTCGCTCGTTTTCGCGGACAGGATACCGCTCAGTGGTCTCGGTAAACCTGACAAGAAGGCACTCAGGGCTCAGTATGCCGGATCGGGCACCTGATGTTGCACGTTGATACCCCTTTGCTTCGCTCACGCCCGCTCGGCCGACTGACGGACAAAACCGTCTGGTTGAAACTCGAGGCGCTGCAACCAACGGGGTCCTTCAAGCTCAGAGGGATTGGAGCGGCGTGCGAGGAGTACAAGCGTCAGGGCAAGACTCGATTTGTCTCGTCTTCCGGTGGCAATGCGGGGCTGGCCGCAGCCTATGCCGGGCGGGTTCTGGGCGTGCCCGTCACTGTCGTGATTCCTCAATCGACCTCCGCCCACATGAAGACCTTGCTCGAGCAGGAGGGGGCGTCCGTAATCGTTCATGGCGCGGTCTGGTCGGAGGCAAATCAGCGCGCACAGTCCCTGCTCGACGGCTCTACGGCGTTTTTGCACCCCTTCGATGATCCGTTGGTCTGGAAGGGTCATTCCACTCTGATCGACGAAGTGGTTCGAGCCGGTGCGGAGTTTGATGCGGTCATACTCTCGGTCGGCGGCGGTGGGCTGTTGTCAGGCATTGCGGAAGGTCTGGAGCGAAATGGGCTGCGCGACACTCCCATCATCGCGGTTGAGACCAAAGGGGCTCATTGCCTCTCGGAGGCCATGGCGACGGGCGTCAATCGGCCTGTTGAGATGACCAGCATCTCCACGTCGCTCGGGGCCAATCAGGTGTCCGAGCATGCATTCGAGATCGCCCGAAGCCGGGACGTCAGGAGCCTTGTGGTCTCGGATCTCGAGGCCCTGGAGGCCTGTGAACAGTTTCTCTCGGCTCATAGGGTTCTCGTGGAGCCCGCTTGCGGAGCTTCGTTGGCGGCCCTGTATAGTCCGCGGCGTTTGGCTTCGCTGCGTGGCATCCGGTCACCTCTTGTCGTTGTCTGCGGCGGGGTGACGGCGACGTGGGAGAGGATCAAAGAATGGAAGGCTTTGGCGGCTTCCACTTGAATCGAAATGACAATCGCCCAGCTGTTGGCCGCGATGGTCTCGTTCCAGATCGGCGCGTCGATCGCGAAGTCACTTTTTCCCTTGGTCGGCCCGCTTGGCATGGTGAGCGTTCGCATCGGCCTCGGGACACTCATTCTCCTCATCACTCTGCGTCCGTGGCGAACGCGCCTTCTCTGGTCAATGTGGCGTCCGCTGTTGATTTACGGGGTTTCGCTAGGCCTGATGAATACGTTCTTCTACCTGGCATTGAGCAGAATCCCGCAGGGCGTCGCTGTGGCCATCGAGTTCATCGGACCGTTGGCAGTCGCGGTACTGGCTTCCCACCGCCTCAGCGACTTCCTCTGGATCGCGCTGGCGGCCGTGAGTCTCATTCTGCTATTGCCCGTGAGTCACATCGGTGCGAGGACCGACCTGTTCGGGATGCTGCTGGCGCTGGCGGGGGCCGGGTTCTGGGCGCTGTACATCGTTTATGGACAGAAGGTCGGCGGTACCTACGGCGCGCAGGCTACGGCGATGGGGAGCGTGATCTCGGCGAGTTTCATCGTGCCTATCGGCTTCGCGGCGCGTGGGCCGGCCTTGCTCTCGCGCGAGGTTCTCGTACCGGGTCTTCTGGTCGCCGTACTGTCGACT
>DAITMW010000523.1:0-3071 GCA_036834945.1 Steroidobacteraceae bacterium | reverse complement strand
TCGTATCGCCTGATGAGGCTTGCGCAGGAGGTGTTGCAGCGGGCGGATATCGAGGTCGATTGTCTCGATCTGAGCCAACTGAGCGGCCAGTATGGTCGGCGCATATTACCGTGCAAGGCCTGTGTATCCACCGCGATGCCCCTGTGCCATTGGCCTTGCTCCTGCTATCCGAATCACAGCCTGGGTCAGGTGGATGACTGGATGAACGAGTTGTATCCGCGCTTTGCCGCGGCACATGGGATTTTCATTGTCACACCCGTCTATTGGTACCAGGCGCCCTCTGCCCTCAAGCTCCTCATGGATCGGCTGGTGTGCGCTGACGGGGGCAATCCAGATCCGACCAGTACCCAGGGAAAAGACGCCAAACTGGCCAAGCAGCTCGAACTGCAAGGATGGGAGTATCCGCGACACCTGGCGGGCCGCGCGTTCGCGGTCGTGGTGCACGGTGATGCCGCTGGCATCGACACGCTGCGCAATTCCCTCGTGGACTGGCTCACGGACATGGGCTTGATTCAAGCGGGCGGCACAGCCGCTTTGAGCCGTTACATCGGGTATTACGAGAGCTACGCCCGCAGTCACGAGGCGTTGGATTCGGATACAGCACTTCAGGAGGAAGTGCGTAATGTCGCTCGAGCACTCGTCCAGGCAGTGCGATTCATACGACAGGGCAGGCAACCGCCGGATGCGGGTTTGACAGAGCCGCGGCCTAAATAACCTTGACGTTGACCTGACCTGTGCGTCGAGCTGCGTCGAACGGCGACGCCCGACGCCTCCTGTAGTAGGAGCCGGCCGACATCCATTACAGTCCGCTGCGGCTAGCGCATCGCGGTGCGCGCATTTAGCCTTACCCAACACAACCAGCATGCGAGAGGTTTCGGCCCACACCATGCGCATCGCCCAGATTGCTCCGCTCGCCGAGGCCGTGCCACCCAAACGATATGGAGGGACAGAGCGGGTCGTCTCCTATCTCACCGAGGAGCTGGTCAACCAGGGTCACGAGGTCACACTGTTCGCATCCGGTGACTCCCGGACGAAGGCCAGGCTCATGTCCTGTTGCCCGCAAGCGTTGCGGCTCGACGCATCGGTGAATGATCCCGTCCCGTATACCCTCATGATGCTCGATCGGGTGCGGGCCTGCGCGGATGAGTTCGACGTCCTGCATTTTCATACCGAGCTCGAGCATTTCCCCATCTTCCAGGATATGGCCTCACGGACCGTCACGACGTTGCATGGACGGCTGGATGCCAACGAGCTCAGCCCGTTTTACGGACGTTTCGCGGACTTCCCGCTGGTTTCCATTTCCAACGACCAGCGTCGCCCGATGCCACCGGTCAACTGGGCGGGTACCGTATATCACGGGTTACCCACGGAGCGACTGAAGTTCAATGCTCATCCTGACGGTGGCTACCTGGCCTTCCTCGGCCGGATCGCTCCCGAGAAGGGCCCCGACAGTGCCATCGAAATTGCCAGGCAGTCGGGCCTGCCGCTGCGGATCGCCGCCAAGGTTGACGACCAGGATCGGGAGTACTTCGAGGAGCACATCCGCCCTCTTCTCGATGATCCGCTGATCCAGTTCGTGGATGAGATCGGTGAGGCCGCGAAAGGCGAGTTTCTCGGGCAAGCGCTTGCGTTGCTATTCCCCATCGACTGGCCCGAGCCGTTTGGGCTCGTGATGATTGAAGCGATGGCGTGCGGCACACCCGTCATTGCTTACCCGGAAGGGGCGGTGCCGGAAATCATCGAGAGAGATACCGGGTTTTTAGTCAACGACACGGACGAAGCGGTACGGGCGGTGAGACACCTCGGCGAGCTCGACCGGCGCACCATCCGCACTCGATTCGAAGAGCGCTTTTCGGCGCGCCGCATGGCTCGCGACTATGTTGAGATTTACCGGCGCCTCGTGGATGGGACCTCACGGGGACCGGCGTAGGAGAATGCCGACGTAAAGGCAGGCGGCGCTGCCATGTGCATGAGCGTCCCACGGCCATACTCTCGATCCGTCAGTGTTGTCATTTCATTGGAGGCCGATCATGGGAACTCAGAATCAGACTCCCAACTCCCGGGGACAGCAGCCCAGGGCAGGACAACCCAAGCCTGGACAGGATACGCAACCGGATCCGAGGCCCGGGCGTGGCACCCAGGCGAAGGATGCTGGCAACGTGCCGCGCAGCGATGATGATGTCGCGGGCGAAGACAATCAGGGCACGCGCGAGGAAGGCGCGGGCAGTAACGTTCGTAACAGCTGAGGTAGGTACGGGCGCCCGGGTGCCTTTCCCACCCGGGCGCATGTCGAAAGTTGCTTCGTCCACGGCAACGGCTGTCTGTAGGAACCGACCCACGCTGCCGCATGGCGCTGTCCGACGGCGGCGTGGTGGAGAGGGAATTAACCTAACCTTCGAGTCCACATTCACACCCAATCGAGGGAGGATATATGGCCAAGAGGAAAACCACGTCACGGGGCAAGCGCGCCCGATCCGCAAAGAGAGCCGGTGGCGGGCAGCAGGACGCGATCGCGCTCCTGAAAGCGGACCATCGTCAGGTTGAGGAGTGGTTCGAGCAGTTCGAGAAGAGCCGACTGGACTCGAAGAAGAGTGAGTTGGCGCAGAAGATCTGCCAGGCGCTCACCGTGCACACCATGATCGAGGAGGAAATCTTTTACCCCGCCTTCTACGAGGCGACCGAGGAGAAGAGCATTCATCACGAGGCCGAAGTGGAGCACGACGGCGCGAAGAAGCTCATTGCCAAGATCAAAGGCTCCGGCCCTGACGACGAGTACTTCGACGCCCGGGTGACCGTGCTCTCCGAGATGATCAAGCACCACGTGCGCGAAGAAGAGAAGCGAGATGGCATGTTCGGGAAGGCTCGCGAGTCCGACATGGACCTGAAGGCACTGGGCGAACAACTTGCCGCGCGCAAGGCGCAGCTCATGGGCGGGGGCGAGCCCGATGAGGACTCTGGCACGCGGCGCCGTATGGGCTCTTCCACGCCTGCTCACGGTTCAATGGCACGGCTTGCGAAGCGCATGGACGGCGAATAACCCATTCGCTCGCCTCGAAGGATGGCCGGCGTCC
>DAITMW010000522.1:0-3082 GCA_036834945.1 Steroidobacteraceae bacterium | reverse complement strand
CCATGAAGATCGGGCGGCCGGTGATGACGCGGGTCGAGAACGCCAAGCCGGCCCACTACACCAGTGACTGCCCGATGGCCGGGCACCAGATCGAGAGCGGCTTGAAGGAAATGGGTGGCAAGGAGCCTGAGCATCCCCTGAAGCTGTTACGGATGGCCTACGGGTTATAACGGGTATTGGACAGGGGCAATCATGAACAAGCTGTCAGTGAGCGACCTCTTGAGCCTCGAGCGCTATGCGCGCGAGCGACCCGCGTTTCGCAGCAAGGTGCTCGAGCACAAGCGCCCCCGCCAGCTCGCCGTAGGCCCGCATACCACCTGGCTGTTCGAGGATCGACTCACGGTGCAGTACCAGGTGCAGGAAATGCTGCGCGCCGAGCGAATTTTCGAGCCCGAGGGGATAGAGGAGGAGCTGGCTTCGTACAACCCGCTGATTCCGGACGGCCAGAACTGGAAAGCCACGTTGCTGATCGAATTTCCGGACGAGACCGAGCGGCGCCGCGAGCTGGCCAAGTTGAAGGGCATCGAGGATCGCGCCTGGGTGCAGGTGAGCGGCCACGACCGGGTCTATGCGATCGCGGACGAGGACCTGGAAAGGGAGAATGACGAGAAGACCTCGTCGGTCCACTTCCTGCGTTTCGAGCTCGATCCGGCCATGATTGCGGCGCTGCGCGGCGGTGCCGATCTGGGCGCGGGCATCGATCATGAGCACTACCGGCACTCCGTGGCGCCCGTAAGTGCCGCGACACGGCAGGCGCTGGCCGCCGATTTCTCTTAAAAAATCCTGGGCTTAGGGTTGACGGGCGGCTTTTCGGCCCCCAGGATTCGCTTCCGCGCGCGGACATTCTGTAAGATTTCGCGCCCCCGGTGCCTGACAGCCCCGGCGGACCAGCCCGGATGGGCCACCATTTTTCACTCAGGCTACCCACCTAAAAACGGATGAGTCAGTCCTATACCGCTTCCGACATCGAGGTCCTGAGCGGCCTCGAGCCCGTGCGACGCCGGCCGGGGATGTACACCCACACGTCGCGCCCCAACCACCTTGCGCACGAAGTCATCGACAACAGTGTCGATGAGGCGACCAACGGCCATGCCAAGCAGATCGACGTCACGCTCTTCAAGGACGGCTCGCTGCAGGTGGCCGACGACGGCCGCGGCATGCCGGTGGATATCCACCCGAAGGAGAAAGTGAGCGGCGTAGAGCTGATCCTCACCCGCCTGCATGCAGGCGGTAAGTTCTCCGACAAGAACTACAAACACTCCGGCGGTTTGCACGGCGTCGGTGTGTCGGTGGTGAACGCGCTCTCGAAGAAACTCGAGACCACCATCAAGCGCGGTGGCAAGGAGTACCACATCAGCTTCAAGGACGGCAAAGCCGACTCGAAGCTCACCGTGGTCGGCAGTGTCGGTGCGCGTAACACCGGCACGACCGTGCGGTTCTGGCCGGATCCGAAGTTCTTCGATTCGGATAAATTCTCGGTCGGTCCGCTCAAGCACGTCTTGAAGGCCAAGGCGGTGTTGTGCCCGGGCCTGCGGATCACCTTCACGAACGAGGCGACCGGCGAGAAGGACGAGTGGTTCTTCACGGGCGATCTCGGCGCCTACCTCATGGAGGAGGTGACCGACAAGGACAAGCTGCCCGCGGAGCCCATCGTCGGCTCGAACGAAGGCGACACCAACCTGGTGAGCTACGCCTTGCTGTGGGCACCGAATGCGGAAATCGCGGTCGGCGAAAGCTACGTCAACCTGATTCCGACCATCGAGGGCGGTACCCACGTCAACGGCCTGCGCTCGGGACTTGCCCAGGCGGTGCGCGAATTCTGCGAGTTCCGCAATCTCGTGCCGCGCGGCGTCAAGCTGACGCCGGAAGACGTGTGGGACAAGGTCAACTACATCCTCTCCGTGAAGATCACGGAGCCGCAGTTCGCGGGACAGATGAAGGAGCGCCTGGCCTCACGCGATGCCGCGGCCGTCGTCGAAGGGTACGTGAAGGATTCGATGGCTCTTTGGCTCAACCGCCATCCGGACGCGGGCGAGAAGATCGGCCAGTTCGCGATCGAGAATGCGCAGGAGCGGGCCAAGGCGGCTGCGAAAGTGGTGCGCAAGCGCATCTCCGGTGGCCCGGCTTTGCCGGGCAAGCTGGCCGACTGCTCGAGCCAGGAGCCGAAGCGCTCGGAGTTGTTCCTCGTCGAGGGTGACTCGGCCGGTGGCTCCGCCAAGCAGGCGCGCGAGAAGGATTTCCAGGCCATCATGCCGTTGCGCGGCAAGATCCTGAACACCTGGGAAGTGGACTCCGGCTCCATCGGCTCGTCCGAGGAAGTCCACAACATCAGTGTGGCGCTCGGGGTGGACCCGGGCTCGAGCGATCTGAGTCAGCTGCGCTACCACAAGATTTGCATCCTGGCGGACGCCGACTCGGACGGACAACACATCGCGACTTTGCTGTGCGCGTTGTTCTTACGCCATTTCCGGCCGCTCGTGACGCATGGGCACGTCTACGTTGCGATGCCACCGTTGTATCGCATCGATGCGGGTAAGCAGGTGCACTACGCGTTGGATGACGAGGAGCGCGACAAGATCCTGAAGAAGATCGAGAAGGAGAACTCGCGCACGAAGCCCACGGTCACGCGTTTCAAAGGTCTCGGCGAGATGAATCCCGCGCAGCTGCGTGAGACGACCATCGATCCGCGCACCCGCCGCCTGGTGCAGCTCACGATCGAAGGGGCTGACGAGACGGACAAACTCATGGACATGCTGCTCGCCAAGAAGCGCGCGGCTGATCGTCGCGAGTGGCTCGAACAGAAGGGCAACCTCGCGGAGGTGCAAGTTTGAGCCGCGAGACGGTTCGAATCAGCGCCGGCCGAGGGGTGGCACGCGCGCAAACAGCGCACCGAAGCGCCGGCCGAGGGGTGGCACGCGGGCAAACAGCGCACCGAAGCGCCGGCCCAGGATCGGCACGCGGGCAAAAACCACGCTTTTTGCCCGCCGCCCAAAGAAACCACCACCTCAATTCTGCCGAAAGCGCCGTAGGCGACTTTCAGCCAAATAAACATGGATAACCAAGAACTCAATTTCGAAGGGGT
>DAITMW010000521.1:0-3084 GCA_036834945.1 Steroidobacteraceae bacterium | reverse complement strand
GGTGATTTTCGAGCGCGAAGACTTCCGATGTCTGCGTGTCGGTGGAGGCGATCACCGCCGTGTGCCCGGCGGCGGTCGACTCCTCATGCGCGGCGACCTGTCCGGGAATGAGACGCTCGATCACTCCACTGTCGAGATTCATCTCGGCGGGGTAATCGGACCCGTCGTCTTCCACGATGAAGTAGATCGACTTGCCGTCGGCGGCGAACACTGGTGCCGCCACCGCTCGATCGAGTTTGTCAGTGAGGCGGCGCAGGTGACCCTCCTTCAGGGAGATCAGCGCGAGGCGGTCAGTCATGTAGGCGTAGTAGCGGGGCTCGGCGCCTTGCAGGACACTGATCTCACTGCCGTCGGGCGAGAAAGCCAGATGTTGGTGGTTTGGAGTGAACACCGAGGCCAGGGGGTGCGGCTGCGGCGTCGCGCCCGCTCGCGCCTCCACGAGATAGATTTCGTCGATGCCGCTTTGCTCGGGTTCCTTGCCGTGGTTGCTGACATAGGCGATGAGCTTACCGTCGGGAGACCAGGCGGGGAAATCGTCGTTATATTCTGGATTGTCAGTCAGTGCGGCCAGTGTGCCGCTCTCGACATCGACGAGGTAGAGGTGCTTGCGCGAGCGCGCCGTCAGGTAGCCGTCCTCGTCCTGTTTGAAATGAAATGTGTCAATGACGATGGGTTGCGGTGTTTTTGCCTTTTCAGCATTACCTCGCATGACAACCACGAGCCGCTTCCCATCCGGTGCCCACCCATAGTGGGTGATCTCAGTGTCGACGTGAGTTAGCTGGCGTGCTTCACCACCGAGCATGTCCAGGAGCCAGATCTGCGGTTTGGATTCCGCGGGCCGTGATGACAGGAAGGCCAGATACCGGCCGTTCGGACTGAACCTGGGAAGGCTTGCGTCCTCACCACGGGTGAGCTGCCTGCGGCCGCTGCCATTCCAATTCACCAGGTAGATAGCACCCTTGGACACGTCGGCATCTCGGTCAGTGGTCGTCACAACGTAGGCTACCGAAGCACCGTCGGGTGACACCTGTGGTGCGGTGACGTTGGCAAACCGCAGGTAATCATCGGGCGACAGAACTCGTCGTCCAGTCGGTGCGGCACTGGCAGAAAGGCCGGTGAAAGACAGTGTCACAAGGACGCAAATGGCCGATATGCGCACTCTCAAGACTCCCCGCCCCGGCTTTATTGGAATAGGGGCTTCCATGAGTTTAGCGCGAGTCGGGCGCAAGTCGAAAATCGCCTGGCCTGGTACCTTCTGATCATTGGCGGACGGGCGGTGCGGCGTCGGGTATTTCGCAACAACGCACCGAAATGATCGTGATAAGTCTTAACCACCGTGAATCCGCGCACGGGCACACTTTCACTTAACTTCACCATCATGTGTGCTTTAGCGGACGTTGTGCCGCCCCGACTGTCAATGATCGATGAGGAACCAGGAGTGGTCCCGGCCGACGGGGCAGGGCAGCGCAGAAACCCTGGAGGCGTTGCTTGAACAGCCAGAAGGAGTTGGTCAGGCAACGTCTGGAAGAGAAGCTGGAGCGCGAGTCCGGCGCCGTCATGATGAAGGTGCTCCGCGACCCGGCCGTCATCGAGGTTCTGTTGAACCCGGATGGGAAACTCTGGATGGATGTGGCGGGCAAGGGCATGGAGTTCACGGGCCATCACATGGAGCCCGGTGCCGCTGAAAGTGTGCTGACCACCTGCGCCAGCATGCTGCAGACCACGATCACTCGCGATAGCCCGATCCTGGAGGGCGAGTTTCCGCTGGATGGCTCACGCCTGGAAGGCATCGTCCCGCCCATCGTGCGCGCCCCGGCGTTCAGTATCCGCAAGAAGGCCGTGAAGGTATTCACGCTCGAGGACTATCGCGCCAGAGGCATTATCGGAGCCGCTCTCGGATCTCGCAGCGCCGCTCACAAAGGAGGCGCTGTTTACGAGCATCCGATCGAGGCCATACGGCACGCCGTCCGTGAACGCCACAACATTCTGATTGTTGGCGGCACAGGCAGCGGGAAGACTACGCTCGCCAATGCCATTCTCGCGGAAATCGCCGCGCAGTGTCCCAACGACCGGATGGTCGCCATTGAGGACACCATGGAATTGCAGGTCACGATGGCCAACAGCGTACTCTTGCGCACCAGCGAGCAGGTCAACATGCAGCGGCTCCTGCGCGCGACCATGCGGCTGCGTCCCGACCGCATCGTGGTGGGCGAAGTGCGCGGTGGCGAGGCGCTCACGTTGCTAAAGAGTTGGAATACGGGACACCCCGGTGGCATCGCCACCATTCACGCCAACTCTGCCGAAGGTGGGCTCGTCCGCCTCTCACAGTTGATCTATGAGGCGCCCGAAGCGCGCAATCTCTCGGAGACGACGATCGCGGCGACGATCAAAGAGGCGGTGAATCTCGTCGTTTTCATCGAGCGATCCGCGACCCCTGCCGGGCGCTCCGTCAGCGAGATCATGCAGATCAGCGATTTTTCCGGTGACCGGTTCGTGATGCAGCCGGTCGAGATTCAACCTGCACCATCCAATAGGAGTGTTTCTTGAAATACCTGTCCTCGATAGGGCGCCGCCTCGGTCTGATCGTGCCAGCCCTCTGGGTGGGCTGGGGTGTCGCGTACGCCCAGGCCTTGCCTTGGGAGTCGCCGCTGCAAACGGTCAGCCAGTCCTTGACCGGCCCGGTGGCGAAGGCGATCGGCGTCGTCGCGCTGGCTGCCTCGGGCGGCATGTTGGCTTTCGGCGGTGAGCTCGGTGATTTTACCAAGCGCATTCTGATGGTCGTTCTGGCGCTGTCGGTGATGTTGCTCGCCAACAGTTTCATGAACCTCTTCGGCGCCGGCTGAGCGGAGCGTTACGTGGAAGAGCCCCGGCGTATCAGTATCCATCGCTCTCTCAACCGTCCGCACCTGTTGCTCGGGGCGGAGCGCGGCCTGGTCCTCCTGACTGGGGTGATTACGGCGCTCCTGCTGTTCTCCGGAAACATCTCGGTGACTTCGGTGGTGTTGGCGGTGCTGTTCTGGAGCACATCGTTCTGGGCGCTGGTCCGCATGGCCAAGGCGGATCCGCAGATGAGCCAGGTCTATC
>DAITMW010000520.1:0-3089 GCA_036834945.1 Steroidobacteraceae bacterium | reverse complement strand
GCCGGCCGAACGTGGCCGTCACGCGAGCTTCGAAGGTGTCACTCATAAGTCCGTAGAGCGTCTGGTAGACTCATATCAAACCACACGCCACGGTCACACGCGACTCACGATATGCCTAGCGCCGACCACTTGATCTGGATCGACCTGGAAATGACGGGCCTCAAGCCCGACTCCGATGTCATCATTGAAATCGCCACTGTCGTGACCGACAAGGAATTGAGCGTCATCGCGGAAGGTCCGGTGATCGCGGTCCATCAGCCCGAGGACGTGCTCGCGGGCATGGACGACTGGAACCAGAAACAACACGGCTCATCGGGCCTGCTGGCCCGCGTGCGCGCGAGCAAGATCAGCACCGCGGAAGCCGAAGCACGCACGCTGGAGTTCCTGGCCCCGTTGGTGGCGCCGGGCGCCTCGCCCATCTGCGGCAACAGCATTTGCCAGGACCGTCGTTTCCTGGCGCGGCACATGCCGAAGCTGGAGCGTTTCTTTCACTACCGCAATCTGGATGTCAGCACTCTCAAGGAGCTGGCGCGCCGTTGGGCGCCGGGCATCCTCGAAAGCTTCACCAAGCAGGGCACGCACCTCGCGCACGCCGACATCATGGAGTCGATCCGGGAGCTGCAGCACTACCGGGCGAAGCTGTTCGCCCCGGCTTTCTCGGGGCGCCGGTAGGCACGCTGCGCGCCCGCTGGGCGTGCCCGCCGCGCCCGCTGCGCGCTCGCGAGCGGCATCAATAGGTGAAGGCCCTCAGCTTGGCTTAGCGAGAAACAGCCACGTCTCGACGACCGTATCAGGGTTGAGCGACATGCTCTCGATGCCCTGCTCGAGCAGCCAGCGCGCCAGGTCGGGATGATCGGAAGGCCCCTGGCCGCAGATCCCCACGTACTTGCCCTTTTTCTTGCAGGCCGTGATCGCCAGCGACAGCATCTTTTTCACTGCCGCGTCGCGCTCGTCGAAGAGCTTCGCCACGATGGAGGAGTCGCGATCCAACCCCAGCGTGAGCTGTGTCATGTCGTTCGAGCCGATGGACATGCCGTCGAAGTGTTCGAGGTACTCCTCGGCGAGCAACGCGTTCGTCGGCAGCTCGCACATCATGATGACTTTCAGATCATCGACACCGCGTCGTAACCCGTTCTGGGCCAACAGTTCGATCACCTGTTGGCCTTCCTTCAGGGTACGGACGAACGGCACCATGATCTGCACGTTCTTCAGCCCCATCGTTTCGCGCACCTTCTTCAACGCGCGGCACTCGAGCTCGAAACAGGGTCGGAAAGTCTCATCCACGTAACGTGAGGCGCCGCGGAAGCCGAGCATCGGGTTTTCTTCATCCGGCTCGTAGCGCGTGCCACCGATGAGGTTGGCGTATTCGTTGGACTTGAAGTCGGAGAGACGCACGATGACCGGCTCGGGAGCGAAGGCGGCCGCGATCTGCGCGATGCCCTCGGCGAGCTTGTCGACGTAGAAGGTGACCGGGTCGGCATAGCCGGCGATCTGGTCGCGGATCTGATCCTGCAATGGCCCGTCGAGGCGCTCGAATTCCAACAGCGCGCGCGGGTGCACCCCGATCATGCGATTGATGATGAATTCCAGCCGGGCCAGCCCGACACCCCGATGGGGAATGCTGGCGAAATCGAAGGCCCGATCCGGGTTGCCCACGTTCATCATGATCTTGACCGGAATCTTCGGCAGCGAGTCGAGCTCGATCTGCTTGCGCTCGTAGTCCAACAAGCCCTCGTAGACGTAGCCGGTGTCACCCTCGGCACAGGACACCGTGACTTCCTGGCCTTCGCGGATTTTTTGCGTTGCATCCCCACAACCAACAACGGCCGCGATGCCGAGCTCGCGCGCAATGATCGCGGCGTGGCAGGTACGGCCCCCACGGTTGGTCACGATCGCCGAGGCGCGTTTCATGACAGGCTCCCAGTCAGGGTCTGTCATGTCAGCCACGAGAACGTCACCCGACTGCACGCGGGCCATCTCGCTCACGTCGCGAATCACTCGCGCGGGACCGGACCCGATGCGCTGCCCGATACTGCGGCCGGAGGTGAGAACACGCGAGCGGGAGGACTTCAGCGTGAAGCGTTGGATCGTGCGTCCCGCACGGCTCTGAACGGTTTCCGGCCGGGCCTGGAGGATGTAGATCTGTCCGGTGGAGCCGTCCTTGCCCCACTCGATGTCCATCGGCTTCTTGTAGTGGTCCTCGATGATGAGCGCCTGGCGCGCCAACGCGAGGATGTCATCATCATTCAACGAAAACCGCGCGCGCTCGGCCTTGGGCACTTCGACCGTGGTGACCCGCTCGGCGGATCCCGCCGGCGCGTACACCATCTTGATCGCCTTGCCTCCCAGGTTACGGCGCAATATGGGGTGCTTCCCGGCCTTCAGGGTGGGCTTGTAAACGTAGAACTCGTCGGGATTCACCGCGCCCTGTACGACCGTCTCTCCCAATCCGTAGGAAGAGGTGATGAATACAACATCACGGAACCCCGAGTCGGTATCGAGCGTGAACATGACACCGCTGGCACCGAGGTCGCTGCGGACCATGTGTTGCACGCCGGCCGACAGGGCGACGGCGTTATGATCGAAATTCTGATGGACGCGATAGGAGATGGCCCGGTCGTTGAACAGGGAGGCGAACACCTCGTGCATGGCCTTCAGGACGGCCGCCTCGCCCCGCACGTTCAGGAAGGTTTCTTGCTGTCCCGCAAAAGATGCCTCCGGCAGGTCCTCCGCCGTGGCGGACGAGCGCACGGCCACCGCGATGTCGTGGCCGTTGCTCATCTTGTGCAGCTGATCCAGCACTGCCTTTTCGATTTCCGGCGGAAAGGGGGTGGCGAGAATCCATCCCCGGATACGGGCCCCCGTGGCCGCAAGTTTGGTAACATCGTCGACATTGAGTCCGGCGAGCTCCGCGCGGATACGGGCGTCCAATCCCCCCTGTTTCAGGAACTCGCGGTACGCCTGCGCGGTCGTGGCAAAGCCGCCGGGGACCTGCACGCCGAGCTTCGCCAACGAGCCGATCATCTCGCCCAGTGAGGCGTTCTTGCCGCCGACCGTCTCGACGTCGTGCATGCCGAGTTGCTCGAAGG
>DAITMW010000519.1:0-3092 GCA_036834945.1 Steroidobacteraceae bacterium | reverse complement strand
AGCATGCGGGAGCTGGATCGGGTGAAAGTGATTCAGGCGGTTGTGGATGGCGAGTTGCGCGCCACGCGGGCCGCTGAGCGCCTTGCGATGAGCGCACGCCAAGTGCGTCGCCTGGCCCAGCGTTACCGCCTTGAGGGGCCCGTCGGATTGATCTCGCGACATCGTGCGTATTTCGGTGAAAGTGACCGGCCGATTCGGCTCGGTTGTGACCGGTGATTTCGGTTTATCGTGACCGGTTGCCGCAAGTGGTGGGGTGCGGTAAGTGGATGGTATCTCAGTCGGTCACGATGCGCTGCTGGACGGGGTGGGTTTGTCGCCCGGCCGATGGCGGCGCAGGGACTCGCCCTTGAGTATCAGGCGGTGGGCGCGGTTGAGGATGCGATCTAAGACCGCGTCACCGATGGTGGCATCGCCGATCCAGGCGTGCCAATGCTCCGTCGGAAGTTGAGCGGCGATGATGGTGCCGCGCTGCTCAGCGCGGTCGTCGATGATTTCCAGCAGGTCCTCGCGACCGTACGCGTCCAGGGCGTGCAGTCCCCAGTCGTCCAGCGCAAGGACGTCGAGCTTGGCGATGGCGGCGAGGCGGCGTTTATGGGTGCCCTCTCCACGGGCGACGCGCAACTCCTCGAGCAACCGGGACATGCGCGTGTAATAGGCGCTCTTGCCCAGTCGACACGCCTTTTGTGCCAGCGCACAGGTCAGCCAGGTCTTGCCGACTCCAGTGGGACCGCAAATCAACACCGTCTGGCCGCGATCGATCCACTCGCCGTGCGCGAGACTGGCAAGTAGCTTGGCATCCAGGCCACGGCTGGCCCGAGTATCTACGTCCTCCAACGATGCCTGTACGTGCTTCAGTCGCGCCTTGTGTAACAGCCGCTTCAGACGGCGACTGCTACGGTGGGCGAGCTCACGCTCAACCAGCAGTCCCACACGATCCTCGAAGGGCAGATTGGCGCTGCTGGGCAGCGTCAGCTGCTCCTCGAGGCCGAGCGCCATGCCATCGAGCTTCATGGAGCGCAGCTGAGTCAGAGTCTGTTGAACCATCATCTTGAGTATCTCCCGGATAATCATCAGTTGAGCGACGAACGACCTAAAAAGCGTAATAAACACATATCAACACAACACCTTTCTGCAAGATCTTCAGTGGTAATACCCAGGACCGCGCACATTGCCGTGCTCCGGCGAGCTCCAGCCCGGTTCGTCCTGGATTGCCACCTTTTCCTGTCCGTTCTTGAGGATCGCCTGCACAGCACGGTAGCGCGGGTTGCCGAGTGCGAGGGCACGGGCGCAGGCGGCCTCCAGGGCCGAGGTGCCATAGTGCTTTTCCAGGCGCAACAGACCCAGGCAGGTCCGATAGCCTTGCTCCGGGTGTGGACGAGATTCCAGGATGCGGCCTATCAGGGCCGCGCAGGCGGGCCCGACTCGCAGTCCCCAGCTGATCAGCCTTCCCGGAGACCACTCCATATGCGCTCGATGCGCCGCCGGCATGTGCTCCGGTAATGTAGTGTGTTTGCCGGGACGATAGGAGCGAACGTGGGCTGCGACTCGCTTACCGCCGTGCAGGATCTCGACCATACGCGCAGTGGCGCGTACCTCCACGTGCTGCTGAACCAATGCGTGAGGCACGCTGTAGTAGTGCTCCTCGAACTCGGCGTGGTAATCGATATTCACTTTCGCCGTGCTATGGCGAGCAAACTCGTATCGGCTTGCCGGCAAGGCTTTCAGCGCCGGTCGATCCAGGCTCTGGTACAAGGCCTGGCGACTGCCGGGAAGCTTCTTGAACGCACGGTGATTGAGGTCCTCGAGCAGATCGGCAATGGCGCCATCGACGTCCATCAGGGCCGCGAAGCGTTGGTTTCTCAGCCTCGCTAAAATCCAGCGCTCGACCACCTGAACGCCCACCTCGACTTTGGATTTGTCCTTCGGATGATAGGGCCGGGCCGGGAGCACCGTCGTGTTGTAATGGGCGGACATCTCCAACACCGTGGCCGACGCTTGCGGCTCGTAGCGATCCGGATCCGCAATCAAGGCGCGAGCATTATCAGGAACCACCAGTGCCGGAACTCCCTGGATGTACTCAAAGGCGCGCACCAAGGAATACACCCAGTCCTCCAAGGTCTGGCGCGGGGTGGCACACGCGAAGGTGTAATTGCTCGCACCTAACACGGCGACAAACACCTGGGCACGATCACCCTCATCGCCGTACGGCACGGTCATGCCGGCGTAGTCGATGAACAGCTTTTCCCCGGCGCGGTGCACCTGGCGCATGGAGCGGCGCAAGCTGGCAACGTACTCGCGGTAGTGCTCGGTGAACTGCGTGTAACCGTAGGTCGCCTCTCCAGCATGGGCGGCTTGGTATTCCTCCCACAGCAGCATCAGGGTCACGCCTTTGCGGCGCAGCTCTGCATGCACATGGCCGTAATCGGGCAGGACCCGCTGCAGAGCTCGTACATGCGGACGCGGTCGCACGTGCTGCAGAAGATCTGGCTCGGACAGAGCCAGCAGCTGCTCGGGGGTGAGGCCGGTGCGCTCCAGGCGCTCGACGTATTTGGCGATGACGCCTTTGGACAGGGACAGCGCCCGGGCGATCTTCTCGTGCGAGAGGCCGGCTTCGTACTTCAGTCGCAATATTTCTCGGATTTGTCGCATGGTCAGGGCTCGCTGGGGCATCCCGCTCTCCGGTCGCAAAACCGCCGAGCGTAGCCCCTGAAGAGCACCTCACCACCTGCGTGCCGCGGACCTCGATCTGGCGCCCGCTCGGCCTTTCGGCGCTCCCCGAAAATCGGTCACGCCCTGGCCGGAATAGCCGGTCACACCTTCGCCGAAATCCTCGGTCACGCTCTCCCGAAAACCCCGGTCACACTCTCGCCGAAATCACCGGTCACGATGCGCCGAAATACGCAACATCGGAACCGGCCGGGCAACCGGCGGCTGCAGGAAGATCTGGAGAACCAGGTGGCGCGGATTCTGCGCGATCAGTATCCGGACTTCGGACCCACGCTGGCCATGGAGAAGCTCGCCGAGCGGCACCAGATTGTGTTGGCCAAGGAGACGGTACGACGGATTCAGATCGCGGCCGGGTTGTGGATCCC
>DAITMW010000518.1:0-3099 GCA_036834945.1 Steroidobacteraceae bacterium | reverse complement strand
GCCTGATCATGGGAGTGAAGGCATCGTGCACCGGCTTGACGTCGATGAAATCGAGGCGTACCTGGGAAGAGGCGACAACGCCCTCCCTGATTGGAGTCGCCAACTTTGCATTGGCCAGGACGGTGCGCAGTGTAATCGGCTCGCTCATCACTTTACCGCCGCCAGCGCGGGATAGAGGATCTCGGCGGTACCACTGAAGATGAGGATTTGATCGGCCTTTGCAAGAACACTCAACTGCGAGCGTGCCAGAGCCAGCAACTCGGACAGTGAGCCTTCCGCAGCCGGAAAATTCGAGCCCCAGGCAATCCGGCGGGCACCAAAGACGGTGACGAGCTTTTCCAGAAATGCCGTGGGATGGGATTTTCCGAGCGCGGCGGCCGCCAGCGTTCTGTTGGTGAGTTTGAGGTAGACGCCGGGGAACGCTGCCATGTCGAACAATGCGCCCGCCGCGGTATACGGTGGACCGTCGGAAAGATCGGGCCGCGCGCAGTGATCGAGCAACACCCGGGCCCGTGGAAAGCGCTCGAGCAAGGACCGCAACGCCGGCAAGCCCGCCATGGTCATCTGCAGGCAGATCGGCAGATCCAGCGCTTCGGCATGCGCCCAGGCCGTGTACGAGTCTCGGTGGCCGAGCCAGTCGGACTGACCGGGCATGGTGCTGCCGGTAGTGAACAGCCGGAAACCCGACAATCCGGCGGCCTGCCAGCGATCGATTTGCGCGGGAGCATCCGCGGCCAGCGCATCAATCGAGTAGACGCCTACGAAACGGTCCGGATGGGCGCGCACGGCGTCGACAACATAATGATTGTCGTGGCCATAGACAGTGGATGCCTGCACCACTACAGCCTTTGAGATACCCGCAGCATCCATTCCGCGCAGTACGCCGTCGACATCGACGGGACGTTCCCGCGACCAGTCGGAACGATGCCCGCCGATGGGCGCGACCGGATACTTGACGGTGTCTGCAGAGATCACATGCAAATGCGTATCGACTATCTTCATCGCGATGTTGTTCCGTAGCCCCCATTTCGGGCGATGACTTAGTGAATGTGACTTTCCCTGACACAATTGCCAAATTCGATTTATGATTGCCCCATAAGAAAACATTATTGATTGCGCATGAAAAAAATTCTCCAACTGAATTTGCGACACCTCGACGCGATCAGCGAGATTGGCCGGGCCGGCAGCATGAGTGCCGGGGCCCTGCGGGTGAACCTGTCGCAACCCGCGCTCGCCCAGGCTGTCAGCAAGGTCGAGCGTGTCGTAGGCAAGCGACTCTTCGAGCGGCAGCCGGGCGGCATGGAGCCAACGCCCGCGGGGCGCCTGTTCATCATCCGTATCGAGCGCGCCTTGCGATATCTGCTTCACGGTGTTCGCCTGGTGCGTAGATCCGCCAAGCTGGCCCCGATCGCGCACGCGGAGCGCTGGGCGACCATGGCTCAGCTGCGAGCGCTACTCGCCGTGGAAAGCACGAGCAGTTATATACAGGCGGCGCACCAACTTGGCCTGTCGCAGCCCGCGGTCCATCGTGCCGTTCGCGATCTACAGCAGTTTCTGGGAACCGACCTGTTAGTGCGTGCCGGACGTGCCGTACGACCAACAGACTCCGCCACCCGCCTCGTCCGGTTCGTGCGCCTGATGTTGTCGGAGCTTCGCACCGGCCTCGACGAGGTAGCCGTGGTGGACACGGGCGATGGAGGCCACATCGAGCTGGGTACGCTCCCCATGGCCCGTGTCGTATTCTTGCCGGAATTGCTGGCGCAATTCATGGCGGCTCATCCTGCCGCCTCGGTTCGCGTCGTGGAGGCGCCTTACAGCGAATTACTCAACGCACTTCGCCAGGGTGACATCGACCTGTTCATGGGCGGCGCTTTGCGTGATCCCGCACCTGTGGCCGACATCGTGCAAGAAGGACTGTTTGATGACGAGCCCGTCGTCGTCGGGAATGCAAGCCATCCCCTGCGCCGGAAGAAGCGCCTGACACCCGCCGACCTGTTGCGCTTCCCCTGGATCATTCCCGCGCACGGGGTCCCGATGCGCGCCAACTGGGAGCGCATGTTCCGCAGCCAGGGCGTGGACCCCCCGAAGATCCAGATCGAATGCGGCTCCATGCTGATCGCCCGCGGACTGCTGCTCAACGGAGACTGGCTGACGCTGATGTCGCGCGACCAGATTCTATTGGAACGAAAGGCAGGCCTGCTGGCCGAGATCGAAGCCCCCGGAGAAGTGCTGCGCCGGCGCATCGTTCTGACCCGCCGCGACGACTGGCGCCCAACGCCGCTGCAGGCGGATCTGGTTGAGATGGCGCATGGGCTGGCGCGGAAGCGGAAGGGGGCGTTGGCGGGGTAGGGGTCGCCCAGTTTGGCTCAACCCCGCCCAAATCCTTCCGTCCCGATCCAGAATTGCGCGAGCCCCTGGAGATTGTCGCGATAGGTGCGGGTGACGTGGTATTGCTTGCCGGTCCGGGTGCGGAGGATGTACTCGCTGCCGATACCGGGCTCGATCGTCTCCACGAAAGCCACATTCACCAACACGGAGCGATGAATCCGGATGAACCCGTGGGGGCCGAGCTTCTTGGCCAGCTCCGCAAGTGTCTCGCGCAACAGATACGACCCGGATTTCTGCTGCAGCAACACATAGTTTCCCTGTGCCTCGGCGCTGACCAACTCGGCAAGATCGACGAACACGATGCGCGACTTATCCCGAACTGCCACACGCGTCGCGCGCTCGGGACGCATTTTCAAGCCGCCTCCTAACATGTCAAGGAGGCGCCCGGCTCGCTCCTCGGCGGATCGGCGCGCTGCCACATCCAATGCCTCGTGTACCCTCGCGGGCACGAAAGGTTTCAGGACGTAATCGACCGCCCGCTTCTCGAACGCCTCGACCGCGTGTTCCGCATAGGCGGTGATGAACACCACGGAAGGTTTGGGTCCCGGGTGCTGGCTCAAGTGCTCGATCATCTGCAGTCCCGTCAAAGCCGGCATCTGGATGTCCAGCAGGAGCACATCGAATGGGTTGGCACGCAGCCGCTCCAGCGCCTCATGCGCATCCTCGGCCACCTGGAACTCCTCGATATCGGTGCGCTCCGCAAGCAAACTC
>DAITMW010000517.1:0-3103 GCA_036834945.1 Steroidobacteraceae bacterium | reverse complement strand
CGTCAATGACCTGGACCCCATGGGCTTCTACTCCGGCGAAAAAACGCCCGACAAGGTTTGAATCCCTCACCGCGGCGCCAGCCATTGCCTGCCGGGATTCAGCCTCCGGCCCGGGGCGGGACACCTGCAAAGAGCGGCCCCAAGCCTTCCGCGTAAGTCAGGTGAGCGATGGCTGCATCGCGGAGCTCCTGATACGGGAGTTGGGCCAACATAGCCGTCTGCAGGGCGGCCATTACTTCACCGGCTTCCGACCCCAGCATGGTAAACCCGATGATGCGGTCGTCCGTGGCGCTCACCAGGGCCTTCATGAAACCCTCAGTCTGATCGGTTGCCTCGGTCCTGAGCACGTTGGCCATAGGTAATTTGACCAAGCGAAACGGTACGCCCTGTTTCCGGGCCTCCTCCTCACTCAACCCCACATGAGCCAGGGGCGGATCCGTGAATAGCACGTGCGGTATCAATCGACCGCGTGTGCTGCGTACCCCTCCACCCATGTTAGCGCTCACGATCTTGAAATCGTGTACGGAGGCGTGTGTGAACTGCGGGCTCCCGGCGCATTCGCCAATAGCCCATACACCGGCAGCGCTGGTTTCCAACCGATCATTGACCTGGATGTAGCCTTGGGGATCCAGGCTCACGCCGGCCTCGCGCAATCCTATGTCGGCGGTGTTGGGGACCCGGCCGACCGCGACCAGGAGGTCACTGCCCTCGATTTCCCGAGGACCTGAGCTGATGTTGATCGTTATGCTGACCCGATCGCCTGAAATCCCTCGCACGGCGGTCGCAACCGCATTGGTCAGGATCTCGACACCTTCATTGAGGAGAATCCGCTGCAGTTCGGCGCCGACGTCCGGGTCCGCTCGATTCATGATCCGCGGAGCGGCCTCGAGAATGGTCACGCGGCTACCGAAACGGCGATAAGCCTGGGCAAGTTCGATCGCGACATAACCGCCACCCAACACGACGAGGTGTGATGGGACATAGTCGAGCTCCAGGGCTTCGATATGCGTGAGAGGCCGGGCAGCTTGCATTCCGGGAATCTCCGGAATCGCTGCATGGGTCCCGACGTTGATGACCACACGGTCCGCACTCAACAGACGCGTCCCGCCACCATTGAGGTCGACCTGCAGAGAGCGGGGGCCAACGAAGCGCCCGCTCCCCATGATCAACTCGGCCCCACTCTCCTTGTACGCTTGCAAGTGGAACGCGATCTCGCGATCGACCATCTGCTGCTTGCGCTCACGCACTCGAGTCATATTGGTAATGACGTCGCCGGTCATCGTGCCAAAGTGCCCCGCGGTGCGCGCGAGATGAGCGATATGAGCACTCCAAAGCTCGTTCTTACTGGGCAAGCACGCTACGGCTGGACAGGCTCCTCCGACCCACCGCCGCTCGACTACGGCGACGCGCTTGCCGGAGCGGGCGAGTTGCCACGCCAACAGTTTGCCGCCCTGGCCGCTGCCGAGGATCAGGGTATCAAAATGTTTTGAATCGGGCACACGAGTCTCCCGTTGTAAAGAAACCCGCATCCTGCGAGCCGCCGTCCCTGTTGTATTGTCCGAGACTCACATGGCGCATGCACTGCTGGAGCAGCGTCAGGCCCCAGGCCGTCGTTGCGAAACCCCGCTAGAGCGTTTGCACGACCTGCAGGCAAAAGTCGATGAACGCGCGCACCTTGGCCGGCGGATGCCGGCGCGAAGGATGGAATGCAAACAGCGGAAACCGCTCACCATGCCACCGGGGGAAAAGGTCGACGAGATCCCCCTTGGCCAGGTACTCGCGGACAATCCCCCAACCGATCACCTGGGCAATGCCAGTCCCCGCCACACACTCCTCGAGCAACGACTTGGGATCGGTGAACGTGAGCGGCCCGCTGGTCGCCACCTGGACCGACTCGCCCCCCTGAACGAACTCCCAATCGAACGGCCGCTTCGTATAAGGATCCAGAAACTGCAGACAACGATGCCCCGCCACATCGGTCGGATGCTTGGGCTTGCCGAATCGTTTGAGATAACGCGGTGACGCCAAGGTCAAAATCGGCGCTTCGATGAGTTTGCGCGAAACCAGGCTCGAGAGCCGCGGTTGCCCGAACCGGATAGCCAGATCGATCCCCTCCGCAACCAGATCTCCGACGCGCTCAGTGGTCACGAGCTCAATCGAGAGCTCGGGATACCGCTCACAAAATGGCCCGAGGCGCCCGGCCAGCACCAGCGGCAGAAAGAAAGGATCGATATCGACTTTGAGCCGCCCACGCACCGCCGAGGTCGCGCCCGAGGCGACAACCGCCGCATCCTCGATCCCGCTCAGAAGCGGCCTGACCTCTTCGTAGAACCGCCGCCCCTCATCGGTCAGCGTCACCGAACGCGTAGTTCGATCGAGCAATCGCACGCCAAGCCGCGTCTCGAGCCGATGGATGGCACGGCTGACCCCCGAGTCGGTGATGCCGATCAGCTCGGCAGCCTTCACGAAGCTCCCCCCTTCCACGACCGCCGCGAGGACGCTCACCCCGGACAAGATCCTGCCATCGAATGCCATGATCCGATTCCTGACTAAAGGTCAGGAAATATCTGACAGAGAAGGCCTTAATTCAAGGACGAATCGCCGCTATAAAAAGGCCCACCCACTAAGGAAACACCCATGAGCACTCAGAACAACGCCCGGACTCTCTTCAAGGGCGGCACCCTCATTACGATGGATGCCACCTCCCACCGCGTCCATCCACCGACCGGCGACGTGCTGGTCGAAGGCGATCGCATCGCCGCGGTCGGCACAAACCTGCAGACCACAGACGCCGAGGTCATCGATGCAACCGGCCAAATCGTGCTACCAGGCCTGGTCGACGCACACCATCACATGTGGCTCGGCGTAATGCGACGCCTGATGCCGAACGTGCATGATCTCTTCGCCTATATCGACGTCGTCGCCGAAAAGTTGGGTGCGCACTACCGCCCGCGCGACATGTACCTGAGCACGAAGCTCACGGCTGTAGCCGCACTCGATGCCGGCATCACCACTATTGTCGATGCCTGTCACAACTCGCGCAGCCCCGAGCACACCGACGCGGCACTCGACGCTCTAAACGACAGCGGCATCCGCGCGCTCC
>DAITMW010000516.1:0-3158 GCA_036834945.1 Steroidobacteraceae bacterium | reverse complement strand
CCGCTCTCATCCTCACACCCAACGGCAAGCTCGATCGAAAGGCTCTGCCGGCGCCGCAGATAACACGTACCGACGACTCAAAGCCATTCAACCCGCCGCGAACGACCGTCGAGCAAACCATCGCCGACGTCTGGAAAGCCGTCCTTCGGGTGGACCAGGTCGGCATCGATGATCATTTCTTCGAGCTCGGCGGGGACTCCATTCTCAGTATCCAGGTCATCGCGCGTTGTCGGCAGCGCGGTGTGCGCCTGACCCCCAAAGACCTGTTCCGGTTTCCAACCATCGCGCAGCTGGCACAAGTTGTCGACACGGAAACCGCCGCTCAGGCGACTTCGGCGAGCCAGTTGACCGGCACGGTGGCTCTCACGCCGATTCAGCAGTGGTTCTTTGCACAACAGTTCGAACAAGCCCATCACTGGAATCAGGCTTTCCTGTTCGAGGTCCCGGCCGACTTCGATCCTGCCGTGCTGGAGGCAGCCCTCGCGCACGTCACCCGCCATCACGACGCGCTGCGCCTGCGTTACCAGCAACGTGACGGGATCTGGATCCAACAATACGCAGGCGACGCGAAACCCCTGAGCGTTCAGCGCATCGACCTGAGCCGCCTCGCGGACAATCAACAGCCCGCAGCCATCACCGAGCAGGCGACTCGAGCCCAAACACAATTCAACCTCGAAACAGGACCACTGCTCAGCGTGGCGCACTTCGCGCTCGGCTCAGAAAAACGCGGGCGCCTGTTGCTTGCCATTCACCATCTCATCGTCGATGGCGTTTCGTGGCGGGTCCTGCGAGAGGATATTGAGTCAGCCTATCTTGCGCTCGCCGCCAAAGCGACACCTCAACTCCTGGATCGAACCACGTCGATGCAGACGTGGGCACAGCGGGTAAACGAGTATGCGCAGACCACACGGATCCGCGCGTCACTTCCACATTGGCAGGCCACTACGCAGGTCCGCCCGGCCGAAGTACCACGAGAGAACCCGGCCGGCAGCAAGCAGGCGCAACCTGCGAAGCTCGTGGCGAGCCTGACCGCCCCTGAAACTCGCGCGCTGTTGCAACAACTTCCCGCGGTATTCCGCACACAGATCAACGACGTGCTGTTGAGTGCCCTGGCGGGGGCGCTGCAGCGCAGGATCGGCAGCGGTGCATTCCGGATAGACATGGAAGGGCACGGCCGCGAGCACATCGCGGACGATCTCGACGTGTCACGCACTGTCGGCTGGTTCACAACGCTGTTCCCCGTGGCCTTGGAAATCCCGCCGGGCGCGGACACGCTGACTGCCCTCCTGGCGATCCGGGACCAGCTGCGCAAAGTGCCCCATCGAGGCATGAGCTATGGATTGCTTCGCTACGCCTCGTCCGACGCGACAGTGCGAGATGCGCTCGCAGCGCCTCCGACGTCCGTTCTCTTCAACTACCTCGGACAATTCGATGCCGTAGTAACAGGCTCCGAGTTGTTCTCTTTCGCGCCCGAGTCGACAGGGCCGTGGCGGAGTCCACAGGCCCGACGGACTCATGCACTGGAAATCATCGGCATCGTGCGCAACGGCCAGCTCGAGCTCGAATGGCACTATGACGCTTCGTTGCACGGAGAAGCCACGATCGCTACTTTGGCGAACGATGCGGTCGCGGCGCTACGCGAAATGCTCGCGCTGGCGGATACCTCCCCTGTCGTGCCATTTACGCCGGCCGATTTCCCGTTGGCCAATATCGATCAAACGACACTGGAGCGCCTGGTACGGCGCTATCCACAGGTCGAGGATATCTACCCGCTCACCCCGATGCAGCGGCTGTTCTTTGCGATGGAGTCATCGCAATCGAACGTTGGTTTCGAGCAGTGGCACTTCCTGATCGAAGGGATGATGGACTCTTCACTGCTGCGGCGAGCTGTCCAGAGCGTCATCGCACGTCACAGCATTCTGCGTACCGCATTCGTCGCCGAGGCGGGCGCGGAACCATTGCAAATTGTTGCACACACAGCGGAGCTGCCGTGGTCCGAGGAGGACTGGCGGACACTTCCAGCGACGGAACAGGAAACGCGCATCGCCGCACTGTTGCGGTCCGATGCCAACGCCACATTCGATCTCGGACAGCCCCCCGCAATGCGAGTTACGTTGCGCAGGGTTGCGGACGCACGCTGGCATTTCATCTGGAGCACACATCACCTTTGCATCGACGGTTGGTCCTGGCCACTCGTACTGAGAGACGTTTCGCGTGCTTATACCGCGCTGGAATCGGGCGGCGGGCAAGCTCCCACGGCCGCCATTGCCTTCCGGGAGTACGTGGAGTGGCTTGGGGAATCAGCCCCCCGGTCCGAGGATTTCTGGAAGGGTCAGCTGAACGGCTTCACCACACCCACTCCGTTCAAGCTCGGTCTGCCGACGTCCGTTGCTGCTCCACAATCGACACATGGCGCATTCGCAGAGATCGTGACCACGATCGGATCCGACGTCACCAACGCGCTGCAGGCACTAGCCCGCGCAGAGCAGGTCACGCCAAGTGTCGTATTCAATGCGGCATGGTCGCTCCTGCTCGCCCACTACAGTGAGTCAACCAGTGTGGTCTTCGGAGCGGCCTTCTCCGGCCGCCCCGCCGAGCTGCGCGGTATTGAGTCGATGGTGGGACCCTGTGTCAACAACCTGCCGGTGCGAACCGATATTGTCCGCGACGACACGCTGGCCTCCTGGTTGGCGCGGATGCAGCAGCGGCAGTTCGAGTTGGCCCAGCATCAGTACGCAGCGCCCGAACAGATCCAACAGTGGGCCAAGGTGCCGTGGCGCTACAGGCTCTTCGACAGCCTCGTCGTCTTCCAGAACTACCAGGTCGACGAGGACGCACGGAGCATCGGCTCTTGCGCCCGCACGATCCTGCTTGCCTCGCCTGAAGCCACCAACTATGCGTTGACTCTCACGGTGACCGTGCGGGATGAGATCCGCATCCGGCTGATCTATCAACCGGGCTCGCTCGGAACGGCGGATGTGCGGCAGTTCGCCGCCGACCTGACTACAGTACTGCAGGCCATGGCGCGCTCGGCAACCCAGACACTCGACTCCGTTCTGAGCAGCTTGCCACCCGAACTGCGTGGCAAGGCAGCCGCACCCGTTTCGGCCGGCAAGTCCCAACAGATCCAGACTCCGCACTCGGCACCGGCGACCGAG
>DAITMW010000515.1:1522-3184 GCA_036834945.1 Steroidobacteraceae bacterium | reverse complement strand
CGCATCTTGTAGATATCCAACCCCAACTCGCCCGCCGCGAGCCGTTTGCGCTTCTCCTCTTCGGCGTCGACGCGCTTCTTCGAAGCTTCCGCCACCTTGACTGCGTCCGCGCGGTTTACGGCCACAACGCCGTCGTCGTCAGCGACGATGACGTCACCGGGCTCGACTCGTTGGCCCGCGACAATAATGGGAACGTTGACGGCGCCCAGGCTGGCTTTCACCGTACCCTGGGCCCAGATGTTCTTGCTCCAGACCGGGAACTTCATCTGCGTCAGGGTGGCCACGTCGCGGACGCCCGCGTCGATGATGAGCGCCTTTACGCCACGCGCCTGCAACGACGTCGCGAGCAAGTCACCGAAATAGCCATCGGAGCAGGGCGAGCTCGGCGCCGCGACCAGAATATCGCCGGGCTTACAGACTTCGACCGCGACGTGCAGCATCCAGTTGTCGCCCGGGGGCATCAGCACCGTGACGGCCGAGCCCGACACGGCCGCGCCCGCGTAGATCGGCCGCATATATGCGGCCAGCAATCCCGTCCGTCCTTGCGCTTCGTGAACGGTTGCAACTCCATAATTCCCCAACGCCGTGGTGGCGGCAGGGTCCGGGCGCGCAATCTCGCGCATGACGACGTGCTTGCTAATAACGGCTCCGACTCAGTTTGCAGGAGGTGTGTAAAGAGGCTGAAAACCAGCCTAAATTATAGCTACGGCCCGAACCGCTGGCCACGCCACGGTGCGGATAACGAACACACACGATGAGAGGGCCCCGTCATGCGGGATTTTTCCGGCAAAGTGGCATTCATCACCGGTGGCGCGAGCGGCGTCGGTTTCGGGATGGCGAAGGCATTCTCCGCCGCTGGTATGAAAGTCGTGATTGCGGACATCCGCCAGGATCACCTCGATACCGCAATGAAAAGTTTCTCCAGCGCTGAGGTGCATCCGATCCGGCTGGATGTCACGGATCGCAAGGCAATGGCGCACGCGGCGGAGGAGGCCGAGCGTGTGTTCGGCAATGTCCACGTCGTTTGCAACAACGCGGGCATCAACCTCTTCAATGACATCGGCTCGGCCACTTATGACGACTGGGACTGGATCCTGGGTGTCAACCTGGGCGGCGTCGTCAACGGCATCCAGACATTCGTGCCGCGGATCAAAGCCCACGGCCAGGGTGGTCACATCGTCAACACCGCCTCGATGGCGTCGTTCGTCGCGAGCGGCGTCGCGGGAATCTATTGCACCTCGAAATTTGCCGTGCGCGGTCTGAGCGAGGCGCTGCGTTGGAGCCTGTTGCCGCACAAAATCGGCGTGTCCGTGTTATGTCCGGGCCTCGTCAACAGCAGCATCTACGAGAGCGAAAAGATCCGGCCCGCGGAGTTGTCGACTGACGCCACGGTATCGGATCCGCAATTTCTGGAGAGACTTGCCCAGGTGCACCAGGTGGGCATGACACCGGAAGAGATCGGTGCCAAGGTCCTGCGAGCGATCGAGCGCAATGATTTTTATGTTTTCTCACATCCGGAATTCAAGGAAGAGCTCCAGGCCCTGTTCGACGAGGCGCTGGCGGCGATTCCCAACGAGGCAGCGCCGCCTGAGCGGCTGGCATTTGAGAATGGGCGTCGGGAGCGCAACGCACAGGCCCGGGCGGCCTGGCCGAAGCTCTGAC
>DAITMW010000515.1:0-1422 GCA_036834945.1 Steroidobacteraceae bacterium | reverse complement strand
AATGGGCGTCGGGAGCGCAACGCACAGGCCCGGGCGGCCTGGCCGAAGCTCTGACTCGCGCGACCTGCCCAACCTATCACCCGGCCGGCCTGTCCAAACCTCCAACCCGGCCACTTCCGAAAGATGCGCCGGGCAACGAGTGCCACGGCGCACCTCTCGCGCTCCTGTTACTGGGTCTCTCCCTCACCCTTGACCGTCACGTCACCCGGGTTCTCCAGAACCTTCATGACGACCCGGCGGTTCTTCGCACGTCCCGCCGGCGTAGCGTTGCTCGCTACCGGATTGGCCTTGCCAAAGCCCTTGGCACTGAGCTGCTCGGGCTTGACGTTCTGGCTGATCAGGTACTCGCGAACGGAGTTGGCGCGCTTGTCCGACAACGTGAGGTTGTACTTGTCGGAACCCGTCGAGTCCGTGTAGCCCTGCAGCTCAACCTTCAACCGCGGATGCTTGGCCAAGCCTTCGGCGACATCGTTGAGCACCGGCCGGGAGTCTCCCGTCAGGACGGCCGAGTTGGTCTCAAAGGTCACGCCCTCGAGCACGATGGAGCTCTTGAGCGGACAGCCGACCTTGTCGACCGCAACACCGTGTGGGGTGTTGGGGCATTGATCGATGTTGTCCGGCACACCGTCCTGGTCGCTGTCCGGAATCGTGGCCACCGGCGGTGGCGGCGGAGCCGGTTGAGTCTCCGCCGGCGGTGGCGGCGGGGGAGGTGGCGGCGGTGGCGGGGGCGGTGCGGCCTTGCCCGGACCGATCGACCACACGAAGCTCATCGTATAGAGATAATCGCGCAGATGTCCCGCGGCCCCGGCGTCGTCCCAGCGGACCCGGATGTCGGGCTTGAGGGAGAAGCTGCTCGAGCCATTGCTGTTCTCCCAGAGCTTGATGAACGCACCGACACCGGCTTCCGGAAACCAGTCGTCCCGCCCCGGTCGGTCGAACGCGGTGTCGTAGTGGAGGACTCCCGCGCCGGCCGCGATGTAGGGAGCGAAGACGCCCGAGCGGTTGAACACCCGCAGCACGTCCAGCGACGCCGCGTACAGGCGCAGATGGCCGGGGTCCAACTCGTCCTTGAGCCGCGTCGTGTTGAGATTCACGTCCGCAGTCCAGTCGGCGTTGAAGTTATATCCCAGATCCAGCCCATACACCCAGTCGTGCTCTTTCGTACCGCGGTCGCCGCTGGCGGTGATGCCGCCCACCTCGGGACCGATGTAAAAGTGCCCGGCTTCATCGCCGGCCCAGGCCATGACCGGCGCACAGGCCAACAGGGTAATAAGGGGAAAACGTCTCATGCCATGAACTCCTTGGTCTCTTCTCCCCACTGGGGATTTGCTCGCTGACCGCTCGGTCACGCAAGGTAGTGATGTGCGTTGCACAATCGCAACAGGCATCGATCACGCCTCGATGAGGCATCCCTATAACCAG
>DAITMW010000514.1:0-3194 GCA_036834945.1 Steroidobacteraceae bacterium | reverse complement strand
AGAAAGACTTGATACGCTGGTGAAGAAGCGGGGTGATGCGGTACACCGGGGCAAGGGGATGACTGGCGGAACTCCCGCACCTCATCTGGTCTCGAAGGAAGAACTGGAGAAAGCCATTCGATTCCTGAAGCAACTGGTAGCGGCCACGGAGATGGCCCTCGTCGAGGCGCCCGTCGCCTGATTAGGGAATGGGCCGAAGGCCCCCAGGGGTGGCAGTTTGGTCGATTGGGGAACTCGGTTTGATAAGGATGGGGGTGTTTAGTCACGGCACCTTACTCGCCCGCCGGCCTCGCTAGTGGCAAATCTACTGGCAAATTTGGGGACGGGAGGGTCACCGTGGGGGTTTGGCCTTCTTTCGGATCAGTAACTTACTGATTTCATTAGGGCGTCCGCGGGTTCGAGTCCCGTCCGCTCCGCCAAATTTCTTCAGTCTATTCAGATCAGTAGCCCATAGGGGCAGCTCCCTACTGCCCAATTCACTGCCCTGGCGGTGGGGCTCCATGAGTTCCATCAGGACTGGTCGCGGATTTACGGTAAGCGTCAGACTCTGGCCGTCTTGACTCGGGATTTCAGGCGGCCGATTTGATCGCGGCGGCGGATTCGGACACCAGGTTCCAAGGCAGGAGCTCCTCGATCCGATTGATGGGATGATCGGCGATCCGGGTGAGTACTTCACGCAGGTAGGCTTCCGGATCCAGGCCGTTCAACTTGGCCGACCCGATCAAGCTGTAGAACGCCGCCGCTCGCTCGCCACCGGCATCCGAGCCGGCAAAGAGAAAATTCTTCCTCCCGAGGGCAACTACACGCAGCGCGCGTTCGGCGGCATTGTTGTCTATCTCGATGCGTCCGTCTTCGCAATAACGCGTCAGCGCTGTCCATCGCGAGAGTGTGTAGCCGATGGCGGCCGCCAGATCAGACTTCCTGGAGGTTTTTCGAGTGGTCTCGCGCAGCCACTGTTGGAGATCCTCGAGCAGCGGTGCCGCGTGTGCCTGACGTTCTGCCTTGCGCTGCGCCGGGGTTTGGCCGCGGATCTCCTCCTCGATCTCGTACAGTCTACCGATACGCTGGAGCGCTTCCAGCGCCACCGGCGAGGCTGTCGCAGCATGTAGGTCGAAGTACTTGCGGCGCGCGTGCGCCCAGCAGGCCGCCTCGGTCAACGGATCGGTTTTGCGATCGTACAGACCCTGGAAGCCGGCATAACCGTCGGCTTGGAGGATGCCGCGGAAGTTCTGCAGATGAGTCCGCGGTCGCTCCCCTTTGCGATCGGGTGAGTAGCGGAACAGCACCGCCGGGGGATCGGTACTGCCGGAGGGTTGGTCATCGCGAACATAGGTCCATAGTCGACCCGTTTTGGTCTTGCCGGTGCCGGGAGCCAACACCGGGATCGGTGTGTCATCCGCATGCAGCTTCTCGGCGCCCATCACATAATCGCTCAGCGCACCAAGCAACGGATCAACTAAAGCGAAGACCGATCCGACCCACTCGGCGAGTGTTGCCCGATCAAGTTCGAGGCCCTCGCGGGCGTAGATCTGGCTCTGACGGTACAGTGGGATGTGATCACAAAACTTCGATACCAACACATGGGCGAGCAGCCCGGGTCCTGCGTAGCTGCGCTCGATCGGCCGCGACGGGGCGTTGGCCTGGACAATCCTCTGGCACGAGCCGCAGGAGTACTTCGGCCGCACATGGCGGTGCACTTTCCAGTGCTCGGGAACGTACTCGAGTACCTCGGAGACATCATCGTCGAGCATCCGCAATGTCCCACCGCACTGCGGACAATTGCTATTGCCAGTGGCGGGCTCATGCACGTGGGGCACGCGCGGCAGCTGCGCGGGTAGGGGTTTGCGAGCCGGCTTGGCACTGGGCGTCTTGGCGGCTGCTTCAGGCACAGGATCGGCCGCCGCGTTGGCCTCCAACTCCTCCAGACTCAACTCCAGCTGGGCAATCTGGGCATCTAGCTGCTCAGAGGAGCGGCCGAACTTCAAGCGCTTCAGTCGCGCCAGTTGCAGCTTCAACTGCTCGATCAGCACATCGCGGGAGCGTAGTTGGGCGGAGAGGTTAACGACTTTATCGCGCGCCGCGATCAAGAGCTTCTGGAGGCTCTCGACATCGGTGGGCAGCGGCTGCGCGCGAGGCATGAGATAATATACCAAGGCGCAGAACATAACACCACAGCAAAAACCAACAAAGCAGGCCATCTTTACACCGCGATCTGTGGTGGTGCAGTCCGTACCGGATGTCGCCAATCGATCCCTTCGAGCAACATCGCCAATTGTGCGCCACTCAACACGACAGACCCGGAGATCGCATGCGGCCAGACGAAGCGGCCGCGCTCCAAGCGCTTCGCAAACAGGCACAGCCCGTCACCACTCCACCACAGGATCTTCACTCGATCTCCGGCACGGCCTCTGAAGACGAACAAATGGCCACTGTAGGGGTCCTCGGACAACTGGGTCTGCACAAGTGCTGCCAGGCCATCAAATCCCTTACGCATATCCGTGGCGCCCGCGGCCAACCACACCCGTGCGTTTGGCGGCAGCGCAATCATCGGCGAGCCAACATGTCCAGCACCCGAGAGAGTGTCTTGCTGTCCACTCGCCCACGCAGCACAACACTGTGCCCATTGGCGAGTTTTATCTCGATCAGCCTGGAGGCTCGTTGGAGGCGAGCGGCCTTTACTACCGGCGCTACAGGCTTGGTCGGCAGCACCGTCGGGGTGCTCACGCGCACCGGCAGCATCTCTGGGCCCTGCGACGTCGCGTTGGGGTTGAGCAACCCCCGTCGATACAGCTGGCGCCAGGCGAATACCTGGTTGGCGTTGAGCTCATAACGGCGCGCCACGCTGGAAACCGACGAGCCCTTGACGCGCGTCTCCTCGACAATGCGCCGCTTCTCTTCCACGCTGTATTGCCGGCGCGGTCCGGTACGCCGGCCAAGGGTATCGGTCACGACCGACTCATCCGTCGCCGAGGTGTCCACCTAGCTCCTACGTGGACACCTAGATGTGCCCGCCGGCACATCATCGGCATACTCTGTTCTAGGCCGCTAGGCGGCCAGAATCAGACGCTTACGATTTACGTTCGCTTTATGGCCTGATCGACTGGCTGTGCGGGCTGGCGCGGACTGGCTTCCAGGGGGTGGTGAATTGATCTCGCACGCTGCCTTCGCCGCCGCCCGCTTTTTGCTCACCTTTG
>DAITMW010000513.1:0-3210 GCA_036834945.1 Steroidobacteraceae bacterium | reverse complement strand
GCGTCCGCCCCCCATCTCGAAAGGATCTTTTACGCTCGCGGCTGCGCGGGAGCCTAGGTAAGAGAGCTAGAGAGAGGCCGGTTCGCTGACCTGCACCCGTGTCTCGGTGGGAACGCAGTAGATGTCGATCGGGGCGGAGCGGCCGCGGAGTTGCATCGCTGGCAGGTGGGTGGCGCCTACTTCGAAACCGCGTTCATCGAGTGACTTTTTGAGTGCCAGCGAAAAGAGCATCTCGCCCGCACGCGCCCGTTGGCACAACCGGGCGGCGATGTTCACGGTATCGCCGATGATCGTGTAGTTCATGTACGCGGTGGACCCGATATTGCCGGCGACGACGTCACCCTCGTTGATGCCGATGCCCAGACCGGCTTCGATTTGATAACGCTCTTTCCAGGAGTGCGCGAGGACAGCGAAGCTCTCGAGCATTTCCTTGGCGGCACGGACGGCGCGTTGGGCGCTATCAGGTTGTTCCAGGGGGACCCCGAACCCGAGCATGAGACTGTCGCCCGCCATGTGAAAGACGGTGCCGTCGTGCCGGAAAGTGATCTCCGTCAGGAGCGAGAAGTACTCGTTCAAAAGAGGAACAACTTCGTGCGGCTCCAGCCGCTCGGAGATGCTCGTGAAGCCACGGAGGTCGGCGAAGAGAACGACGGCGTGGGTGCGGACATCGGCCGTCGAGAGGAGGGTGTCGCGCAATTGCGCGTCCTCCAGGATCTTGTCCGCGAGGCGCGGTGAGACATAGCGGCGGAAGGTCTGCCGCATGACTTCTTCACGACGCCTGATTTCTGCCTCGAGTTGCACCGCCGCGATCTTGCGACGTACGGTGCCCGCGCGCACGAGCGCTTCGATACGGGTCCTCAACGACTCGTCCACCGACACAATATCCCCTGGGTTCTTTTCGAACGCGCAAAGGGTATCACCGGTGCACGTGCACTCACCACTGGCGGCCCGTCAGGGTCGCGTGGTATAGGGGTTATGACCCAGCGCCCGTAAAGGCTCCGGGAGCGATTGTTGCAGTCAGGTTAACTCAGCTTTTCAGCCGGCAGTGGTGACCGAGTCGATGACCCGGTCGTGCTCGAAGAACACCGAAAAGCTCGGGTAATCCCAACGGGTGATCGGAGGCTGACCAACGGCGTCGTGCTTCGTCGTGGGCGCGCCGAACTTGGCTTCCACCTGCGTCATGGTAATGCCGCGCTTGGGTTTGGCTACCGAGGAATCACGGACCTGGACCTGGTCGTCGACGACGATCGTTTCGGCCATGGCGGCGCCCGCAGTCCCGACGGTGTACACGAGACCGCAAAGGAGTGCGGCTGGAATGCGGCGAGTCGGCATAGAAAGGCTCCTCCCTCCCAGGGGGCATACCCGCCGGATAGTACAATCTGTCAAAGCACCCCGGTCCCGCTGCCCAGCTATTCTGTGACGTGGTTCCTCATTCCGACGGGGCCGTCCCAAGATGTGGTTAAATCGCTACGATGTTCCATCCGCTCCCGCTTTACATAGGGCTGCGCTACGTCCGGGCGCGCTCGCATAAGTTTTTTGTCTCGTTCATCACCTGGGCGTCGCTCCTCGGCGTCGGGGTCGGTGTCGCCGCCCTGATTGTCATCCTGTCCGTCATGAACGGCTTCGAGAACGAGCTGCGCGACCGTCTTCTTTCGTTGAGCGCGCACGCGCGGGTCACGGTGACCAACGCGAGTCCCGCACCAACGGCCGCCGGGTGGCAGGAGGCCACCAGGATCATACGAGGTGTCGCCGGGGTAGCCGGGGTCGCTCCCTACGTGGAGATCCAGGCGTTGGCGTTACGGACACCCGAAATGGTGCCCGTGGTGCTGCGGGGAATCGATCCGCAGCAGGAGCCCCAGGTCACCGAAATCACCCAATCGATCAAACAGGGTCACCTCTCCGACCTCAAGCCTGGATCGAATCTCGTCATCGCCGGTGCCGTGATAGCCGATCGCCTGGGATTGGCTCGCGGGGATGACATGACGCTGCTCATCCCGACGGTTTCCGCCGATGGCGCGCCGGCTCCGAAACTGCGGCAGCTGAAGGTCGCGGGCGTGTTCGAGGCCGGCCTGGCGGACCTCGACGCCGTCTACGTGTATGCCGATATCGATGACGTGCGGGCTCTGGCGCCGGGGCAGGAGAATGGCGTGGGGTTGCGAGTGCGTTTCAACAACGTACTCGCCGCGCCGGTGCTTTCCGCAAAGCTGCGTGAGTTGCTGCCAAAGCGATTCGAGGTCACCGACTGGACGCAGGACAACGCCAGTTATTTCCGCGCCACGCGCATCGAGCGGACCATGATGTCGCTCATCCTGTTTCTCATCGTCGCGGTCGCGGCTTTCAACATCGTGGCCATGCTCGTGATGGTCGTGACCGACAAGCGCACTGACATCGCGATCCTGAGGACCTTCGGGGCCTCGCCCCGCAAGGTCATGGGGGTCTTCATTACACAGGGACTGGTCATCGGCTGGCTCGGCGTCGCCATCGGCCTCGCGCTGGGGCTGGCCATCGCCTTCAATGTCGGCACCATCGAGCCGTTCCTGGAGCACACCTTCGGCTTCCAGATCTTCGACTCGGACGTGTACTACATCACCACCATCCCGTCGGATGTGCGTTGGGAGAATATCGTCATCATTGCGGTGGCGGCCTTCCTGCTCACCGGCGTCGCGACGTTATATCCGGCGCTGCGCGCGTCCCGGACCCCGCCGGCCGAAGCATTGCGGTACGAGTAATGCGTACCCCCTACGAGTGGTTGATTGGCACGCGCTACCTGCGCTCGACTCATCGTCGCGGTTTCGTATCGTTCGTCGCGATCGTTTCGGTGCTCGGCCTCGCGCTCGGTGTGGCGACACTCATCGTCGTTCTGTCGGTGATGAATGGCTTCCAGCGAGAGATCCGGAACCGCATCCTGAGCGTCACCTCGCACGCCACGATGATGGGACTGGAGGGCAATCTCTCCAACTGGCAGAACCTTCGTGCCGAAGTGCTCAAGCAGCCGGGTGTTGTGGCAGTGGCTCCCTACATCGAAGAGCAGGCCATGCTCGCCAATGGAGCCCACATCGACGGCGCAACCGTACGCGGCGTCCTCCCCGCCGAAGAAGAAACCACGACCGGCTTGGCGCAACGTGTGACCGAAGGGAAACTCACGGACCTCAAGTCCGGCGAATACAGCACGATTCTCGGTAGCGCGCTCGCCAAGGACCTGGACGTGAA
>DAITMW010000512.1:0-3234 GCA_036834945.1 Steroidobacteraceae bacterium | reverse complement strand
ATCTCCTATTACACCTCCTGGTGTGGGCCGAAAGAGTGGACCAACGCGGTGCTGTGTTGCGTGTCGAGCGGGCCGCGCGCCCTCTCGCTCATTCCGCAGTTGGTCTGGGGAGTGGACACGGACGCTTTGGTCATCAATCTCTACGTACCCGGCAGGGCGCAACTTGCTCTCGGCGACGTTGGAGTCCACGTGGTGTGCGAGACGGCGTTCCCGGCGGACGGTGACGTCAAGATCACCTTGATCCCGGAACGCGCGAGTCACTTCACGGTCAGGTTGCGGGTACCTGAGTGGGCAACCGCCTACGAAGTGTCGCTAGGCGCGCGTAAATTCACCGGCGAGGCCGGGCAGTGGCTCGACCTCCCGCAGACCTGGGAAGGCCCCACGACCCTGCACATTCGAATGGACATGTCTACGCGACTGTTGGATGGAGGGCCGCCCTCCCCCGACTATGTGCTGCTCGAGCGCGGACCGCAGGTGTTGGCCCTGGAGCGATCCCTGAATCCCGATGTGCGGTATCTCGAGCGAGTGAGCCTGGATGTCACAGGGCCACTTCGCCTGAGGCCAGTCCGCGACGCCGTGTATGAAATGGATGCGTCGGTGGGCGTGCCGATCACGAGGGATAAATTGCGCTATGACAAGCGAAAGGTTCTCATGGTGCCTTTTGCCGACCTGGTCGATGGCAGCGTGTGGCTGACAAAAGCGCCACGAGCACGCCAGAACCGCCCGGCCGTAACCGCCTTCGCGCGCGCCAGTGTGTCGGTGGTGACCCTCGCTCTCGAGCCGACGGCCGGCCGGCCGGCTGCAACGGACATCGCGGAATTCATTACCGACGAGAATCCGAACACCTGCTGCACAGTCAATCCGCAGGACCCCAGTCTCGCAACCTACCTCGGCGCACCCGCCGGCAAAAAAGGTGACCCCGTATGGTTCCTCGTGAGACTGACGCAACCGGCCAACATCACGCGAGTCGTCTTTCGCCAGGGCGCGATCAGCGACCAGGGCGGATGGTTCGATACCTCACGGACCCCGCCCCGGATCGAAGTGGCTACAATGCCCATTCCCACCTCGAGCAACGAAGCGTTGCCCGCGGTGGAACAGGTCAAGTGGGAGCTCGCCGCAGTCCTGGACACGTATCCCCGAACGGATGCCACCGGACGGCCCGCTCTTGCGACCGGACAGTTGTTCGAGGTGAGGTTGCCTCGTGCCACCCGGATCCATGGCCTCCGGTTGGTCGGCCATCCCGGAGGAACCTATGCGAGCTGCGCTGAGCTCAGTGCCTACTGAGCCTTGCGTTCCAACGCGTCCAACTGCGCCTTGCGAAAGGCTTTACTGGCTTTAAGGGTCGTCCCCAGCTCGAGGTAGGGATCGGTGGCTGCGTCGTAACGCGGCCACGGCGGCAGGCCGGCTCCGTTCGGGTCGCCCGTTGCAGCGAATCGGGCCCACTGACGCATCATGATTGCGGATAGCTTCCAATCCTGGGCATCGGCTGCCGGATGCTTGATAAAGCTGGGCTTATCGAGTGACCCGAACATGAACGCCAGCTCCTCGGAGTGGGTCGGCGGCAGCGGCCCGCCGTTCACGCTCCGGGTAAAGACATAGGCAAACGTCCTGGGTTGCCATCGCGACACCGAGCGTGCGATGAACCGCGCACTCTCGACAAACATGGCATCGCCGAGGGCTCCCGACGTAACCGCCGTAGCGCCCTCACCGGAAAACATCCGGCCTTCGTCCTCATTGACACCGACAATAGTCGGCACTGCATTCAGCCTCTGCTCCTGATAGACCGTGCGCGGCTGTTCCGGGACCACAAATCCGTCGACGATGGGTGCGGGAAAGGCGATATCCCCGGCACGCCGGCCGGGCGGGGCCGGAAAGAAGCTATCGTTCTTCTTCAGCAGCTCTGGTGCGCTGCGCTTGCGGAGTGCGGCGAGGTCGGCGCCGACCGAGACGCCGCTCGCTTCGGCCTCCCGCAGACCCGCGAGCACCGGCAACGTGGGGCTTTGAATGATCGCGTGTTGAAACAGCCCCTTCGCCAGGGGCGAGCTCATCAAGACGGCAATCGAGACCGCTCCCGCCGACTCACCAAACACCGTCACGCGCGCCGGGTCACCGCCGAAGGCGGTGATGTTGGTCTTCACCCATCGCAGTGCGGCCAGCTGGTCGAGTAGCCCGTAATTGCCCGAGGCATGCTCCGGAGACTCGGCCGTCAGCTGCGGATGTGCCAGGAAGCCCAATATCCCGACCCGGTAATTGAAGCCAACGACGACAACTCCCTGCTGTGCCAACTTCCCTCCGTCATACAACGGGTAGCCGGCGGAGCCGCCAATGAACGCGCCGCCATAGAAGTACACCATGACGGGGCGATGTGCCGTACCGTAGTCCGAGGCCGTCCAAACACTGACCGTCAGGCAATCCTCGCTGGCATTTTGCCCGGTCGGGATGACATAGGGCGTCTGCATGCAGTCATCACCGAAATGACTCGCATCGCGGACTCCTTTCCAGGGCGCCGGTGGCTGCGGGGGCCGCCAGCGCAAGCGGCCAACGGGTGGCGCGGCGAAGGGAATGCCTTTGAAGGTCACGATGCCGCCGCCGGCGAAGGAGCCGGCGACGGCGCCCGCGGTCGTTTGTGCCACTGGCGAGTCTGCCGCCGAGACCGGAGCCGCTAATACCAACCATGCGAGCAGCCCGAGGTACCTCGACATCATTGTGGTGCGCTCGTCGTCGGAGCCAGGTTATCCATGATGAGCCGCTGTGCCGCACTCTCGTCAAGGACGAGGCAAACCTCCGCATTCGGCGTCCCGGTAACCGGACGGGTGTAGCCGCGTTCGTCGACCTTCAGTCGCAAGGGCTTCAACGGGCATGCCGCCGGTTGCAGCAACCACACGACGGGAATGACGTCGAACAGTGTCGGTGTGAGCTGCCCCCATCCATTGAGAAGTCGCCATTGGTGGTACAACAGCGCCAGGGCATCGGAGGCCGGAGACCCATACGCGAACAGCCGGTCGCGCCGGACCTCGTCGAACTTGAGTTGTGTGGAGTCGAGGGGAAACAGCCGCACGGGAACCCCGGATTCGAGCAGCACGGTCAGTCCCTTCGGGGCGGAGACGACGTTCCATTCCGGATCAGGTTGGGCGGAGGGAATGGCGCCGCCCCGGTTATATCCGGCATAGATGGACCCGGCCATGATGGCCACCTGTTTGAGCTTACGCAGCGCATCCGGCGCCCGCTCGTGCA
>DAITMW010000511.1:0-3235 GCA_036834945.1 Steroidobacteraceae bacterium | reverse complement strand
TTGCGCGGCATTGTGAAAGTGGCCGCGGTGAAGGCACCTGGTTTTGGTGATCGTCGCAAAGCAATGCTCCAGGATATCGCCATCCTCACCGGAGCCAGTGTCATCTCGGAAGAGCTGGGTCTCACCCTCGAGAAAGCCACGCTCGACAGCCTGGGTGAAGCCAGGAAGGTGGTGGTGGAGAAGGAGAACACGACCATCATCGATGGCGCCGGCAAGGCGGCGGACATCAAGGCCCGTGTTGCCAGCATCCGCCAGCAGATCGAGGAAACGAGCTCCGATTACGATAAGGAGAAGTTGCAAGAGCGCGTCGCGAAGCTCTCGGGCGGTGTAGCCGTCCTGAAGGTCGGGGCGGCGACCGAAGTGGAAATGAAGGAAAAGAAGGCGCGGGTGGAGGACGCCCTGCACGCAACCCGTGCTGCCGTGGAAGAGGGAGTGGTCCCAGGCGGCGGGGTTGCGTTGGTTCGCGCGGTGAAAGCCATCGAGAGGCTGTCGGCGCACAACGAGGACCAGGCGCACGGCATCAAGATCCTGGCGCGCGCCATGGAGGAGCCCTTGCGGCAGATCGTGGCCAACGCGGGCGATGACGCCGCGGTCGTGTTGAACCGGGTGCGCGACGGCAACAGCAACTTCGGTTACAACGCGGCCACCGGGGAATTTGGCGACATGATCGACCTCGGCATTCTCGATCCGACCAAGGTGACCCGACTGGCCCTGCAGAACGCGGCTTCGGTCGCTGGCTTGTTCCTCACGACCGAAGCCTCCATCGCTGAGGCGCCCAAGGAGAAGACCCGCCCCGGCGCCCACGCGCCCCCGGGTGATGTGGACATGTGATCGCGCTCGGCGGCGGGCGAATGCCCGCCGCCGGGTCACGAGCGGCCGCCCACTCAATCCGGCCGTGAGCCGTCGACCGAAGCAGTCCACGCCGGCTTTGGCCCGCGGCGCGTGGGACTTTTGCGCCCACATGTGGTAAGTTCTCCATCGCCACGCCAGACCTACAGATCTGGCGAACAACTAAATCATATGGCGTACTTTGAGATCCGCGGGGGTCTGAAGAAGCTCGAGTTTGAACGCTTGCCAGGATCGAGCGACGAAGCTACGCGCGCAGTCGTCGAGTTCGTTTACCCCTTGCCACTCGCCGCTGGTCAATGTGCCCGCACCATGCTCGGGCTCCATAACGGGGTGGAGCGGGAACTCATTGGTGTCCCGGAGTTTCTGGGAGTCTGTGGCCCCCAGGGGCGCGAAGCCCGAGTATCTCTATCGGCTTTGTGGCGCCATAACTGCGTCACAGGCGATCTCCCCTTCCCGGGATGAGGCGTAACCGGCCCGGCTGTCATTCACCACCGGCCGCGCGTTCGACCCCGCTGGCCCAGGAACTCGTGTGCGAGATGCGCATTCGGAAATCGTGGCCTCGCCGGGAAACGCTTGTTTGCAGGGTACAATTCACTTCCTGAATGGCGAACAAGCACGTCGGTTCAAGCCATGGGCCTGGCCGTAGCGGCGTGCTCGTGCCGGGCGACAAGGTAATGAGATTGTTCTTTCCAAGGGCAAAATGGCGCAAGAGGACACGGGTTCGGAACAGCAACTGATTGAGGCGGTCCTGGGCTCCAAAGAAGGGCTGAGTCCGGCGGAACTCGAGCGCGCGCGCACGCTCCTGGCGGCGATTGTGACATCGTCCCAGGACGCCATAGCCAGCAAGACTCTTGATGGGATCGTCACTTCCTGGAACAGCGCTGCCGAGCGACTCTTCGGTTTCACTGCCGCTGAGATGATAGGTCAACCCATCACCCGGATCATTCCGCAAGAACTCCAACACGAGGAAGTTGAGATTCTGGCCAAGTTGCGCAGGGGAGAGCGCATAGAGCGATATGAGACGACTCGCATCCGCAAGGACGGAGAACGGCTGGACATCTCGCTGACGATTTCGCCCCTGCGCGATTCAACGGGAGCCATCGTCGGAGCCGCCAAAATCGCTCACGACATCACCGCACGCCGCCGCGCGGAGCGCCAGGTCGCCCAGCTCGCGGCAGAACGGGAGTTGTTTTTGGAATCGGAAAGGGCAGCTCGTTCCGAGGCAGAGCGTTTGAGTCATTTGAAGGATGAGTTTCTCGCCACGCTGTCTCATGAGCTGCGCACGCCGCTACATGCGATCCAGGGTTGGGCCGCTTTGTTGCGAGAGCGCCGGGCACGACCGGATGACTACCAGCGGGGTCTGGAGACGATCGAGCGCAATGTCCGGCTCCAGGTACAGATCGTCAATGATCTCCTCGATATGAGCCGAATCATATCCGGCAAGATTCACCTCGAGGTCCAACCGGTTTACCTGCACGACATCGTGAACAATGCGATCGAGGCAGTGCGCCAGTCGGCGGTCGCAAAAACGATTCGCATCCAGCCCATACTGGATTCCCGAATAGGTCTCGTACGCGGCGATCCCAGCAGGCTCCATCAAGTGCTGTGGAACCTCATGTCAAACGCAGTCAAATTCACTCCGAAGGGTGGGCGTATTCAAGTCGTTCTCGAACGCGTCAACTCACACGTGGAAATCAGCGTCGAGGACAGCGGTATCGGGATCCGAGCCGAATTCCTCCCACACGTGTTTGATCGATTTCGGCAGGCGGACGCCAGCACCAGTCGCCGCTACGGCGGCTTGGGGCTGGGTCTGTCAATTGTCAAGAATCTGGTAGAACTACACGGCGGTGCAGTCCGCGTGAAAAGTCCCGGGGAGAATCAGGGGAGCACGTTCATTGTTTCCTTACCCATATCTCATGTGCGCACGGAAGAGCTCGGAACAGGTCCTGCCCAAGCAACCTCACCGGACCCGCTCGAAACGATTGAGCTCCCCAGACTGGACAATGTCCGCGTACTTGTCGTAGACGACGAAGGCGATGGTCGAGCGTTGATAGCACGAATACTGGAAGACCGAGGCGCAAGCGCTCGGTGTGCCTCGACCGCGGAGGAAGCCCTCGAAATACTCCAGGGCGAGCAGTTCGATGTACTTCTGAGCGACATCGGAATGCCGAACATCGATGGTTTCGAACTCATTCGCCGGGTGAGGAATCTCGACCGCTACCGTCTCGGCCCTCTACCCGCGATAGCGATCACGGCCTATGCCCGGGCAGAGGATCGTCAACGCTCCCTGCTGGCCGGATTTCACCTGCACCTTTCCAAGCCGATCGAGGCGCGAGAGCTCATCGCGAGCATTTCCGGGTTGATACGGCTCGCTCAGCAACACAGT
>DAITMW010000510.1:0-3257 GCA_036834945.1 Steroidobacteraceae bacterium | reverse complement strand
ACCTATGCTGAAGCGCTTGATCGCGCAACGGAAATCATGCTCGCGCATGTCGCGTTGGCGCGCGCGTACAAAGCCGCAAGCGACTCCTCCAGTTACGAAAAGCACATCGCCGCCCTTGCGCGCCTCGATAGTGCTCCCGTGGCCGTATGGGCACGGGATCGCGCAGTGGGTATGGGAACTCGTGCGAGCTGAGGACACCTCATGTCGAACAACATTTTCCTCGAGCGCACATTTGACCCACCTCGTTCGATCGCGGACGTCCGCGAGCGCGTCCGAAAGAGCGATTGGTGCTATATCACGCACAGAGTGGATTGGCGCGGAAGCTTCCTGGCGACGAACGGCCGCGCGATGATTTGCTGGTTTGCGGCTACCGATATGGAATCGGTGCGCAACGCCCTTCGTCAGTCGGGAGCCGAAACCCCGGTCCTCTGGTCCGGCACGGTGCACGAGGCGGAAGACCCGCCTATTCCGAACGTCGTGGTCGAGCGCTCCTTTCCGGAACCCGTCACCCTGACACAAGTGCAAGCTTGTATGAGAGCGGCGCAAGGATGTTTCGAGATCCATCGGGTGAAGTTCGCCCGCAGATTCGTTTCCCTGGATGGGAAACGAATGCTGTGCCTGTACCGGGCGCCGGACGCCGAATCGGTCCGCATCGCGCAACGCGAAGCGGCGCTCCCGGCCGATGCAGTCTGGACCTTCGACGTTCTCGCGCCGCCCTGATTCCACGCCCACCGGCCAAAATTCCACGCCAGCTCACACGCTGGGTCTAACGACCGCGGACGAAGATCGTATTCATGCCGGTAATCCACCGGCCCTACCTGGTGGGAACGACTAATGAATGCGACCGCAACCAAAGTCGACAACGGTGTCAACGTCGAGGCTCTGCTCGCCGCGCGCCAAGCTCTGACGAACGCGCCCGAGGCAGCGCACTTCAAATGGCGGGCCACGTGCAGCTGGGTCAACGGCACACATAGCCGCTCGACACTCAGCAGCTTTTTTGGCCTGGGCACGGAACAGGCACATCGGACCGAGTTCACCTGCGAGGCCGACCATCCCGAGGTCTTCGCAGCCGAAGACAAGGGTGCAACGCCCGTCGAGTACGTACTGGTGGGGCTTGCATCCTGCCTCACTGCCGGTATCGCGACAGTAGCCCAGAATCGCGGCATCCAGCTTCGCTCTGTCAAAGCCACCGTCGAAGGCGGCATGGATCTGCAGGGAATCCTGGGAATCGACAGTGACGTGCGCAATGGATTCGATGGCATCAAGGTCGTCTTCGACATCGATGCCGATGCTTCGAAGGAGGATATCGCCGCGTTGGTCGCCCAGTCCCAGCGACGCTCAGCGGTGTTCGACATCATCACCAACCCAACCAACGTGTCGGTTGAGGTCCGATGATTCCCCTGCGCGGCTCATCCGCCGGCACTGTCGACGTGGTCGTCGTCGGTGCCGGTCACTCAGGACTGGCGATGAGCCGCTTTCTTTCACAGAGCTCGATCGACCATGTCGTGCTCGAGCGCGGCGAGGTCGCCAATGCGTGGCGCCATGAGCGTTGGGATTCATTGCGGCTGCTGACCCCGAACTGGCAAAGCCGGCTGCCGGGATATCACTACAGAGGGGCCGATCCGAACGGCTTCATGACCGCGCGGGAAGTCGCTCGATTCATCGACAGCTACGCGAGTTCGATCAACGCTCCAGTGCGAACCGGCACGGCCGTTATTTCAGTCACGGCAGCGCAGGATGGCGGTTACCGCGTCGTCACCAACCGAGGCCGCTGGCAGTGCCGCGCTGTGGTCATTGCGAGTGGCGCGCACAACGTGCCAACCCTACCGCCTATGAGCGTCGCGGTGCCAGGCTCGATTCGGACACTGACACCGAAGGACTATCGCAATCCTGCGCAACTCGATGACCGTGGTGTGTTGGTCGTCGGCGCTTCGGCAACCGGCGTACAACTTGCCGACGAGATCCAGCGCTCTGGAAGGCAGGTGACGCTTGCGGTCGGTGAGCACATCCGCATGCCGCGCGTGTACCGAGGATTGGACATTCAATGGTGGCTGGACGCGATAGGTGTGCTCGATGAGCGGTATGACGAGGTCGATGACATCGTCCGAGCCCGGCGGGTGCCCTCTCCACAACTGGTCGGTACACCCGAGCGCGCGACAATCGACATCAACGCACTCACCAGCCGTGGAGTCGAGGTCGTCGGGCGCCTGGTCGGGCTCCAGGACGGCCAGGCACAGTTTTCGGGAGCGCTCCGCAATCACTGCGCCATGGCGGATCTCAAGCTCGCACGGCTTCTGGAGCGGATCGACGCCTGGGCCAGGATGCATCGACCAGGGGTCGGACTTGGCGAGCCCCAGCGGTACGAAACGACTCGCGTTGACGAGCGTCCCCGGTTAGGGCTCGACCTGGCACGCAGCAACATCGGGACCATTCTCTGGGCGACGGGCTTCAGGCCGGATTACGAGTGGCTGCACGTGCCAGCGCTCGATCGCAAAGGTCTGCTTCGCCACGAGGGTGGAATCGTGGCCGTGCCTGGACTCTACGTGCTCGGGCTCAACTTCATGCGGCGGCGGAAGTCGAGCTTCATGCATGGGGCTGAAGACGACGTGCGCGATCTCGGGGTACACCTGACGGCCTATCTCGGCTGCGGCAGGATCCAAGGCGCGGCTCGGGCGACCGGCTGACGGCCACGCTCCCCCACAACGCTAGAGCAAGCGCTGCTCGCGCGCCCAGGTACCCTTTGCATCTGGGGCACCTGACGCTGGTAAGTCCCTTCGTTGCGATGAGTGGGAGGGAGACAGCGCTCAAGCCAAAAAGCAATGGGCTCGGCTGACTGGCTGCCATCATCCAAATTGGGAGCGAGCCGATGGCGCTCATCACTAAAGACGCACGAGTGCGCTGCACGAAGTACTCGCGAACCGTGACGCCGATCCTGTCGAGGTACAATAAGGCCCCGATGCTGATAAAAAACCCAAGGAAGATCAGCGCCTCGACGCGCCACCACGTCGCGAGTTCAAGGTCGAGCCTCCGCCCGAAAGGTATGAGTCCCACCGCGAATAGGAGCCCTCCGAGGCCGAAGACTATCCAGGCAACTACAGAGCGTGTCGACTGGGCAACCTTCATGCCGCGGGCTCTGCTTGCGCGAATCGATCTATCAGCACGAATGCGGCCTCCGCCGCGTAGCCTCGCGGCATTACCTTTCGTGCGGCGCTCGACAACTGAAATGCGCCCTCGATAAACGACATCAACACGGCCGC
>DAITMW010000509.1:0-3274 GCA_036834945.1 Steroidobacteraceae bacterium | reverse complement strand
CAGCCGATCAATCACGAGCTGTTCCGCAGCCTTTCCGGAACGTTGGATTGGAGCACGCCCGTGGGCGTGCACGTGAAGAATATCGTCGCCTTCCAGAAGTTTCATTCGGAGTTCGCCAATACGGACGGTACTCCGCTACCGACCTATCTCGAGGACAACGTTCTGGATCACCGGCAATTCAGCGAGGAGTTCCAGGTGAGTGGCAAGCTGTTCGCGGACCGGCTGGAGTGGATCGCGGGCGCGTACTACTACACCTCGTTCGGTGTGTATGGCGGGCATATCGAGCTGCCGACGCAGGAGATCGTGGGTCCCGGTATCCTGTCCTTCGCGCCCGACGGGGAGTACGGGCTCAATTTCAATATCAATGATCCGACGCGTGAGCACACGACCTCGGGATTTTTGCATGGGGTTTATCACCTGACCCGGGATCTCGGATTGGAGGTCGGCGCTCGTTACAGTACGGAGGAGAAGGAGCAAGTGTTCAATCACACCTATACCTTGACGGTCCCGACCAATGATCTCTTCCCGGCCGGGACATCCGTGTACTCTCCCGGCGCGGGCGGTAGCACCTCGCTCAGTCGCATCGATCCGAAGATCGCGCTCCAGTATCAGTGGACGCCCGACATCATGACCTATGCGCAATATTCGACCGGGTATAAGTCGGGCGGCATCAATCCCAAGCCCGTTCTGGAGACCGACATCCAGCCGTTCCGGCCCGAGCATCTGACCGCCTACGAGGTGGGGCTCAAGAGTGAGTGGTTCAATCACCATCTGATGATCAACACGGATGCCTATCTGAGCGATTATCGGGACCTGCAGTTGAGTGAGTTTCTGCCTCCTCCGGAGGGTGATGGCGGCACGATTGTCGTGAACACGGGGCATGCGCGGATCGAGGGACTGGAGCTGGATCTGCAGGCTCGGCCGGCGGTGGGACTGTCGGTCGACGGCAGTCTGACCTATCTGAATTACCGAACATTGAGTCTCGGCGCCGCGGCCGGACAGGTCGGCGGGCCGACGTTGACTACGCGGCCGCCGTACGTTCCGCGCTGGAAAGGGTCGTTGGGAGCCCAGTACACGCATGGGTTGGGGGCCGCCGGCTCACTCATGGGACGAGTGGATTGGTCCTATCAGTCGCTGGTGTACTTCGATCTGGCCAACACGGCGGCCGGCGCGCAAGCCGGTTATGGACTACTCAATGCAAGGGTGCAGTGGGACGACGCGGACGGAAAATGGTCCGCGGCGCTGGAAGTGCGCAATGCGGCGGACAAGCTCTACTATGCTTTCAAGACGCCGACACTGAATGGCGATGGTTCGCTGTTCAACGTTGTCGGAAACCCGGGGTTACCCCGCACGGAATTCTTCACACTGAGCCGGAAATTCTGAGATGCGCATAATCACCTGTGTTACGAGCCTGCTGCTGGGCTCATTGATGATCGGGGTTTCCTGGGGAGATGTTCCGCCGGCTTTACAATCGGTACGGCGTCACATGTTGGATGCCGATGTCAACGCCCTCACCTTTCACAGCATGGATCAGATCTTCGATACCCGCCGTGTGGAGAATGAGGGTCCGGTATGGAGTCTTCCGTCCGCGCCGCACGCCATGAGCTTCACTTACACGCATGCGGGTCAGACGCATCAGGCCGAGGAGGTTCTGGAGCGAACGTTCACCAACGCGCTCATCATCCTCAAGCACGGCAAGATCGTGACGGAGATGTACCGGAACAAGACCGACGCGTCGACTCACTTCGTGTCGTTCTCGATGGCGAAGTCGATCACCTCCACGTTGATCGGGCTTGCGGTAGCTGACGGACACATCCACTCGATCGAGGATCCCATCGTTCGCTACGTGCCGGAGCTCAAGGGGTCCGCCTATGACGGCGTGACGATCCGCCAGGCGCTGATGATGCGCTCGGGGGCGGACTACGATGAGCGGTATGATTTCGATCATCCCGGGCTGGCCTCCGCCGCGTTCGAGGAGTCGCTCGTTCGCAACCGCGTGCGGTTTGCTTCCTTTGCCGAAGTTCTGACCCGCGCTTACGCACCGGGGGTCCGTTTCAACTATTCGACGGTCGAAACCTGTGTGTTGGGTTGGGTGCTCGAGCGTGCGACGGGCGAGAGTATTTCCAGCTATATGACTCGCAAGCTGTGGAAGCCGGCCGGGATGGAATCTTATGGGTTCTGGATTCTCGATGGGACGCCGGACGTTGGCCGCGAATTCAACGGCGCGGGGTTCAACGCGGTCGCGCGTGACTACGCACGCTTTGGACTCTTGATGCTTCACAACGGTAAGGCCCAGAGCCGGCAGGTCGTGCCCGAGGCGTGGGTCAAGGATGCCACCGCGCCGCGAGCGACAGAGCCGGTCGAGCCTGGCTCGCCGTTCGGCTACCGCTACCAGTGGTGGACGCTTCCTGGCACCGATGCCTATCTCGCCCTGGGTTTACAGGGGCAGTTCATCTATGTCGATCCGGCTACCGACACCGTCGTTGTGAAATTGAGTTATTTCCCGCCGGGGAATGAGGAACCGACGGGAGAGACGGTGGATTTCTTACGGGCGGTGTCGGGTTGGGAGCCCTGAAGGGATTGTCAGTGGCAGAGGCTTCGGGAAGCCTGCGGCTTGGGGACCTGAGCCGCAGTGCTCAGGCCATCGCACCGACACTAACAGCACCCGTATAGCGCGATGTTCCGTCGGCGGCACCATCGAGAACGACCGGCGCCACACGCTGAGGAATCCGTGGTCCGGAGAGCTTCCGGTAGACCCGCCACAATTGGATCATTCGCATCGACAAGCCGAAGGTCCTTGCGATGCGCTGGCTGTCGGCCAGCACGATGTCGCGGAACAGGCTTGGCAGGCAGGCGCCGGTCCGGTCGTGCAAGTCCTGCAATTCGTTCAGCAGCGGAAGCGTCACGCCTGAGAGATGTTCGCGGAGGCGGTCGAATTCCGGACCACTCGCAGCGCGCAGCTGCTGAACAGTCTTGCCTTCCATCGAATTTGAATAAATCTGGTCGGGGATCAGGGCGCCGATGGCGTTCTTGCCGCCCCGGGGGCTGCGCAGCTGGCTGCGACCGGATGCGGATACACAGCGATGCCCCTGATTCAAAAGGTGCAATAGGGCGATATCGAAAGCGCCCTGGTTGTTCATAGTCACTGGTCTATTTTGCCTTGGCTCGTCAGAACGTGCTGATCACGCACGAGTGGATCGTAGCCTATTTCAGTGATGCTTTGTGGTTACTTTCTGTGACGGTGTAGCGGGTGCCTGCGTCTCCAGGGAACGAT
>DAITMW010000508.1:0-3281 GCA_036834945.1 Steroidobacteraceae bacterium | reverse complement strand
TGTTCGATCATTACTGCACCTACTGCCACGGCTCCAGCGAGGGGCCGGGCACGATGCAGTTGAGACGGACACGCGGGAAGGATCAGGCAGTGTTGACCGAGCGCACCAACCTCAGCCCGGACTATATCGAATACGTCGTTCGACACGGCCTGAAGTCCATGCCGCCGTTCGCGCCGAGCGACCTCACTGACGCGAAACTCAAGGCGCTGGCTGCTTTTCTGGCGAAGAAGTAGTCGTGGGAGCCGGTTCGACCAGACGAATGCCCCATTTAAATCAATAACTTATATTGAATTTCTGTGCGACGTGGCGCTCATACCCTATGATGCGGCTCATGTCCGATCAAAATCCCAGCGCGACACGATCTTTCATCCAGCGGACCAGCAGCCGATTCAGCGGACCATCGGCAAACGCGTCGCACGACCACCGGGTACATTATCCAGCGCCGAAGCCCGTGCGGCCATGACCGCCAACGCGCGCTATCTCACCCGGGCACCGAAGGGCATTTTCTTCTACAAGAACCACGAAGAGATGATCCGGGATCGCGAGCTGTGGACCATCGATGCCGTGATCGCCAGGCAAACTCAACGTGGCTGAGTACACACGCCCGGCAACTTGGAACGATGTCAAGAAGCTTGCCCAGATGCTGAACGCAGCGGGCGTTGAATACGCGCAGCGGACAACTCACGCCGTTGGATCGTCGCATTGAGTGAGCTACCCGATCACGCGACCCGGGAGCTGACTTCAGATCCCGACGTATTTGCAACCGACGCGCGTTACGCATTGCGAATAAATGACGAGATTACCATCGACATCATGCCCTCCATTGCGGGTCACTCGTGGCAGGAGATGCGTGCTCACATCGAGACCATTGACCTCGAGGGGGTGCCGTTACCTCTGCTCAATCTCGAAGGACTACTACTCACCAAGCAGGGGCAACGACCCAAGGATCAGATGGATGCTGCGTTGTTGAGCCAGGCACTGGCTGAGTTGAAGAACCGGAAAAAGTAGCTCGGGGGACGTACGACCTACCGCGAGATTGCGGCCGACCGCGTCTATGCGCAGGCCGACCATCGAATGACCCAGCTCCACGTTGAAGAAGCCACCATAAGCGATGTTCAAGGTGCCTACACGTCCGGCACCGCGACGGCTACGCAAGTGGTACGAGCCTGTCTCGATCGAGTCCAGGCATACGACGAGAAGCTCAATGTCGTAATCACTCTAAATGCAAAGGCGGTGGGGGACGCCGCCGCGCAAGACGAGTACTTCCGATCGCGAGGAAAGTTCGTGGGACCGCTTCACGGCATCCCGATTCTGCTGAAGGACAACATCAACACCAAGGACATGCCGACCACCGCCGGCTCATTGAGCCTGGCGGGCTACAGGCCAGCAACAAACGCCGCCGTCACGGACAAGCTCCGCGCCGCGGGCGCCATCATTCTCGCTAAGGTCAATCTGCACGAGTTCGCGATCTGGGGCGAGACGGTCAGCTCGATCAGAGGTCAGACTCTCAACCCCTATGACTTGACTCGCACACCTGGGGGCTCGAGTGGCGGGACAGGCGCGGGAGTTGCCGCGAACTTCGCGATCGCGGGGATCGGCACAGACTCCGTGAACTCGATTCGATCGCCCTCCTCTGCAAACAGTCTCGTTGGGATTCGTCCGACGCTGGGTCTCGTGAGCCGGTCGGGCGTGATTCCCTACTCGTTCACGCAGGATGCGGTGGGTCCTATGGCACGGACCGTTTCGGACGCGGTCAAGATCCTCAACGTACTCACCGGCTACGACTCCGCAGACCCCCCTACATCACTTAGTGTGGGTCATGCGGAGAGCGACTATACGCGTCACCTGCGGGACGACGGGGTCAAGGGCAAGAGGATTGGCGTTCTGCGCAGCTTCTGGGGCAGCGCACCGGTTCACGAAGAGGTGAATCGCGTCGCCTCCAAGGCTTTCGATGACTTACAGAGCCTTGGGGCTACGGTGATCGACCTGGATACACCCGATCTCGACAGCGGGAAGATTGTCTCGGATATCAGCGTACACCTGTACGAGCTGAAGCCCGCCCTCAACTCCTATCTCCGCAGCGCCAACGCGCCGGTGAGCTCGCTCGAGCAGATCATTGCGGCCGGGAAGTTTCATCCGAACATCGGCGCCCATCTGCAGGAGGCACAGGGGCTCGAGCTCGACGATCACTATCGTGTTCGGTTGCAGAAGCGAGCGGACTTGCAGCGGCGCGTGCTGCAACTGATGGCCGACCATTCTCTGGATGCCATCGGGTTTCCGCAGCAGAAGCGCCTGGTCGTGCCGGTCGGCGCAACTCAAATTGAGCGCAATGGCGGCCTCGGATCGACAACAGGGTTTCCGTCGATTGTCGTTCCAGGGGGCTTCGCAGCGCCCACACCGACGGCCGGCCTGGGCGTGCCGGTCGGGATCGAGTTGTTGGGGCGGCCCTGGTCCGAGGGGACGCTGATCGAAATCGCGTTCGGGTATGAGCGAGCCACCCGGAATCGTCGTCCGCCACCGGCCGCACCATAGCTCGGAACCGCACCGCAATCCTGAACGTGACTCAACACGGATCCTCCACGGGAGGACGGTCCCACCAGACCGATATCGATGCGTCTTGTTCAGCCTCGAGCCCTTCTGTCCCCGAGAAAGGCCTGGCTGCCAGCACCACCAACGGATACAGATTCACCCTCGCTATTCCGGCATGACGACCGGCGTCTACCATCGCGGCCCTATCATTTTCGCGCTGCATGTTGAAACTCTGGACACCGATACCGCGACACCAGCGTGCGATTCGATCGGCGGGCGCATGCTAGCGATCCGGCGGTCGTTAGATAAGAAGCCCAAGGTCTGCGCATCTGTCGGCGCTTGCAGACGGATCGCGGGCGCAACATTCAGTCTGGTTGAAAAACTGTCCAAAATTCGCGGCCTACAGCGACCAGCCGGCTCGGAGTCCGGCGCTATCTGACACAACGCGTCCATTTTCGACGCGTAAGGAGGGTCGCCTCCGCGTTTCATGCCTTCGAAGTGGAGACGACTCCAGGCTGCCCGTCCGGCAATCAGGCGCGATCAGCGTACTGGCGTCACGACGCCGCCAGCTGGCTTTCAGATCGATGGCGTTGGCATTGGGGCGGTCGTCCATATAAATCAATTACTTACGCCGTGACTTACCGTAACTTACTACGAACGGGACGGCGCCCGGCGCACGCTTCTCCCCACGAACTGAAACCCAACACACACGTGAGGAGAACAAACATGCGTACCTTCAAGCTCTACACACT
>DAITMW010000507.1:0-3306 GCA_036834945.1 Steroidobacteraceae bacterium | reverse complement strand
AAGTGGGGGATTTTAACCCGGCCACGGGTGGGGGAGTTTGAGGTGGCCGCCACGGATCCTGATCGCGCCGCTCGTGCTCGTGCAACTGGCATTGCACTTCGACTGGAGGATCGGCTTTACCGCCGTATTGGTACCCGGCATCGTGACCGCGCTGTTGGTGTCGATCCTCATTCACGAGCCCGTCAGGAGCGACGCGAAGCCGCTCATCAAAGACGCCCAGGATGGCGCCGCACCCGGCCCTCTCAATGGAGTACTGCATCTGCGCAACGTGTGGCTCTGCGCAGGCCTGTGCTGCTTCTATGTTGCTTACCTGAACGCAGGCTTCACATTCCTACCGCTCTACTACATCAACATCCGGCACTTCTCCTCGCAGGAGATGAGTCTCCTGATGGGCGTGCTGGGTATCTCAGCCGTATTGTTCGCCTACCTGCTGCCGGCGGCATCCGACCGCCTCGGCCGCAGGCCGGTCATGATGGTGTCAAGCCTGTTGAGCGCTGTAAGCCCACTGGCCGCACTGTACGTCAGCAGCCCGATCGGGCTGCTGGCATCCCTGATGCTGATCGGATGGGCGATGTCGGGCACGGTGAGCCTGATAGCCAGCATCATACCGGCCGAAACAGTGCCACCGAACCGCCTCTCGACCACCATAGGCCTGATCATCGCCATCGGTGTGATCGTCGGCGGACTGGCCGGCCCCGGCGCCGCCGGCTGGATCGCCGACCACTGGGGCTTGCGCGCCCCCCTGCTCCTGCAAGTGGGTTACGCCGCCGGCGCCTTGCTGTTCTCGACCGCCCTCATCGAAACACTACCCCGCAATACCCAGACTAAGCCGTGTGCTCAGACGTGACCCCCAACAGAGCTTCCATCTGCCGCCGCAAAACGAACTTCTGGATCTTTCCGGTCACCGTCGTAGGAAATGTTTCCTGGAAGAGGACGTAGCGTGGAACCTTGTAGTGCGCGATGCTCGCTCGGCAAAACGCGCGAATTTCCTCTGCGTCGGCCCGCAGCCCCTCACGCAAGCGAATCACGGCGCAGATTTCCTCGCCATACTTGGAATCCGCGACCCCAACGACGGCAACCTCGTGGACACTGGGATGCCGGTAGAGAAATTCCTCGATCTCCCGCGGATAAATATTCTCACCGCCGCGGATGATGACATCCTTGACGCGGCCGACGATGTTACAGAACCCGTCAGCATCCAACACTGCCAGATCCCCCGTATGCATCCAGCCGCCGGCGTCGACGACTTGCGCCGTGGCTTCCCGATCATTCCAGTAGCCTCGCATGACGCCATATCCCCGCGTACAGAGTTCACCGGGGGTTCCGCGCGGCACAACGCGGCCGTCGGTGTCGATCACCTTCGCTTGGACATGAGGATGTATCCGCCCTACCGTCGTCACCCGCCTCTCCAGCGGATCCTCCACATCTGACTGGAAGCTGACGGGGCTCGTCTCCGTCATCCCGTAGCACACGGTCAGGTCAGTCATATGCATTTCGTCCACGACACGCCGCATGATTGCTATCGGGCATGGCGCGCCGGCCATGATCCCCGTCCGCAAAGAGGTCAGATCGAAGTCCCGGAACCTTGGATGCGCAAGCTCGGCAATGAACATCGTGGGCACACCGTACAACGCGGTGCACCTCTCGCTTGCGACGGTCTCGAGCACGACTGCAGCATCGAACGATTCACCTGAAAGCACGATGGTGGCGCCGTGCGTCACCGCGGCGAGAACGCCCAACACCATGCCAAAACAGTGATAGAGCGGCACAGGGATGCACACCCGATCCTCCGGACCCAACCGCATGCCTTCCCCGACGAAGTAGCCATTGTTGACAATGTTGAAATGGGTCAGGGTCGCCCCCTTCGGCAACCCCGTCGTGCCACTCGTAAACTGAATATTGATCGCCTGATCGGGCTCGAGGCTCCGCGAGAGCGTTTCGAGCCTCTCCTCGGGAACCTGCGCGGCGCTCGCCAGCAGGTCGCCAAACGACCCCAATCCCTCGATCGGCTCCGAGCCCAGATGAACGAGCCGCTCGAGTTCCGTGAGCGTCTGGCTCACCGCCCTGGCCATTCCAACATAGTCACTGGTCTTGAACGCCGTCGCCAGAATGAGCAGCCGGCAACCCGAGCGCCGCAACGCATCCTCGAGCTCCATCTGACGATAGGCAGGGTTGATATTGACCAGAATGAGCCCCACGCGCGCCGTCGCGAACTGGGTCAATACCCATTCGGCGTTGTTCGGCGACCAGATACCCACGCGGTCTCCAGGTTTGAGACCCTGGGCCAGCAGTGCACGTGCCAGCTCATCGACCCGAGAGTCGAGCTCTCGATACGTCCATCGCACGTTCTGATGTCTGACCACGAGCGCCTCGCGGTGTGGGGAGGTTGCCGCGGCTTGCTTCAGCGCCTGTCCGACAGTCACGTATAGAAGCGGTTTCGTACTGGAACCGCATACGTAACTCCCCTGCCCCGGACTCACACTCATGCCCTAAGCACCCCATCACCATCGTACACTTCGCGGTGCAAGAGCCTGTCCAGACGAAAGCTGTCGTTATCGAGCACCTGGGTCATCACCACACACGTAACATCATGACGGGGATCAATCCAACAGCACGTGCCCGCCGCGCCATTCCAGAACAGACTCCCCACCGGAACCGGAGTTCGGGCCAGGATGCTGTTCTCATAGATGCCGAGCCCAAGACCAAAACCCGTACCCGCCGAAGCCTCGAGATTCGAGGGAGCCATAACCTGTGGACTCAGCTGCGCACGGCACATTTGTGCGTGCATATCCGCACTGAGATAGCGACGCCCATCGAGAGTCCCCCCGGCACGAAGCATCTCCAGGAATCGTCCGTAGTCCGCTGCCGTCGAAACCAGCCCGCCACCGCCGGACTCCAACGTCGGTTGCCGCAGATAGTCGCTGTCGCACCAGCGCTCAACCAGGTCCAGCCCCTGCGCCGAAAGTCGATAGTTGGAAGTAAACCGCCCCACGTCCGCTCCCGAGACCTGAAAAGCGGTATCTCCCATTCCCAGAGGCTCGAACACCCGCGTGGTCAGAGCGCTTCCCAGGGATGAGCCGGTGAGCCGCTCAATGACGAGGCCCACCAGATCCGTCGCGATACTGTAGTGAAACTGAGCGCCGGGCTCGTCAACGAGGGGAATGGAGCCTACCGCCCGCAACAGATCGGCGCCATTGCAAATGGGATCCGCGTCGCCCGGAAGCGCCCCGATCAGGCGCGCCGCCGGCTTGATCCCCTGTTGGCGATAAAGCCGTTGAACAGGCCCCTCCCGTAACTGACCGTCGG
>DAITMW010000506.1:0-3376 GCA_036834945.1 Steroidobacteraceae bacterium | reverse complement strand
ATCGGAAACTCGCCTACCGCCCGATGCCGCTCCAGGGTGTCACCCGCGTAGCCCGACGTGAGCAGAATCTTGATGCCCGGGTGCATGCGTCGCGCTTCGCGGGCAAGCTCCACGCCGTTCAGTCCGTTTGGCATCACGATATCGCTGAGCAACAGCTCGAACTCCTGGCCGCGCCTCATGATCTCCATGGCTTCCGCCCCGCTTTTCGCGCATAGAACGCGATAGCCGGACTCGGCGAGCATTTGCGAAGTGAGCTCCAGTAGCTCCTTGTTGTCCTCGACGACGAGAATGCGCTCCAGGTGGCCCTGGATGGGCGGCGCCTGGAGGGGCTCCGCCTCGGCCTCAGGGTGCTGCGCGACTTTGGGCAGGTACAAGGCAACAGTGGTGCCCTTGCCAGGAGCACTGTCGATCACGACATGTCCTCCGGACTGTCGGACGAACCCGTAGACCATGCTGAGTCCGAGGCCGGTGCCCTTGCCGACAGCCTTGGTGGTAAAGAACGGCTCAAACGCTCGCGCTCTCACTTCGGGAGACATTCCGCTACCCGTGTCGGCCACGCAGATCCTGACATAAGACCCGGCCGTGCCGCCGGCGACGGCTCCGTCCTCCAGAACAACGTTCTTCGTCTCGATTGTGAGAGCACCGCCGTCAGGCATCGCGTCGCGAGCATTCAAGGCGAGGTTGAGCAGCGCGGTCTCCAGTAGTTGCGGGTCGACATGGCACAGCCACAGTCGCTCTTCCAGCCGCAACTTGATTTGGCATCCGCCTCCGCCGATGGCCTGGCGCAGGAGCGCCTGGAACTCGTGAATCAGCTCGCTCGCGTTGACCCTTTTGGGATTCAATCTCTGCTGCCGCGAGAATGCCAGCAGTTGCGCGGTCAGCCTCGACCCTCCGTCAACAGCACGTCGCGCAGCCGCGGCGAACTGCCGGACCTTCTCGTTATCCGCGGCCACCTCGATGAGCTCGAGGTTTCCGGAAGCCACCGCGAGCAGGTTGTTGAAATCATGCGCCACCCCTCCGGTCAGCTGCCCCACTGACTCCATCTTCTGACTCTGACGCAGCTGCTCCGCGATCGCGCGACGTGTCTCCACAGCCTGCTTGTGCTCGGTGATGTCCCGGAAATGGATTGCGATTCCCTGAGGGTTGGGAAATACATTGACGGCGTACCAGATCCGGGTGCGCTCCCAGAACATCTCGAAGGACACCTGGCGTTGGTCCAGGAATGATTTTTTGATCCGGTCAATGAACTCGGGGTTGCCTGCGAAAAGGTCCGACACCGTCGTACCGACGAGGCCGCGGACCTCGGCGAACTTTTTCAACGCGGGACCATTGCCGTAGTTGATGCGCCCCTCCCGGTCGGTAATGACGACGCCGTCGGTCGTACTCTCGAAGATCGTGGTAATACGAACGGCGGCCTGTTCGGCGGTCTCCTTCGCAGCCGACAACTCCTGCTCCCGGTGCTCCAGGGCATCCGCCATGGCGTTGAAGGCGGCGGCAACCCGGCCGATCTCGTCATTCCCCTGGATCCGCACGCGGCGGGTATATTTGCCGAGTCGCCATTGGTTGGCGGCATCGACCAGCTGGCCCAGCGGGCGATGGATGAAGCGCGTCGCGCCGAACCAGGTCAGGGCCAACACCAGCGAGGTGCTCAGGATGATCAGCAGAATCCCGCGCTGAGTCCTGTACTGCATCTCGGTGAACGCGAGCGCCTTGTTGAGTCCGAATGTGACCACAAGACCTCCGGATTCCTCGGGTAACGCGGCATAGCCCACGATTCTCTCGACACCATCGAGATCGATCACGTCGGCCGTGTCGAGGTGGCGCACCTTGTGATTCACCCAGTCGGGCATCTTGAGGCCCGCGAACCGTCCGTTGTCAGGAAAACGAGCGAGGTAGGTGCCGTCGCGATCCGCAATGGCCAACGCCGCTCCCTCCGGTGCTCCCTTGCGCGCGATATGGTTCGCCAGCCATTCGAGTCCGAGGGGCGCGATGATCACCCCGCGCATGCGGCCATCGTCGCCATAGTATGGCAATACAAACTGAATCACCTTGCGCGGAATCGACAGACCGATCGAGTAAACACCGACGGTGAATGCGCCAGTCTTTGAAGCGCTGGCAAAGTAGGCACGCGAGGACACATCGACGTGGTTATGTCCTGTACGCGAATCGCAGAAGGCCACGCCATTCAGGTCCGTGACGATGAACGTCAGGAACTCCGGGAATCGCTGCTTCATCCCGGCCAGGTAGGCATTGCATGCCTTGCTGTCACCCGCTTTGATCGCCGGGAGCTCCGACAGGGTAATCAGGACCTGTCGGATTCCCTGGACGACCTGCTGCTGCTCGGCCGCGGCGAGTTTGGCCACGTTGAGCGCATCGGTCTGCACTTCGACGCGGCGATCGCGGCGCAGCTCGAGCTCGTTGTACGCCTGGATGGCGATCGCTGGCAGCAGCGCCACCGCGACCAGCACGAACAGGCGCGATAACAGGGTCACTCTCGGCAGGTCCTTCACTCAACATTCGCCGGCCGGAGATCGGGGAGCCCGCTACTCTCGATCGGAATCGCGTGGGAACCTATGCCGGGCGTATTACGGCCCGGTGTCACCAATTCCAAATTTCGTTACGGCCGTAACGAATGCGGCCCTCGTCGGGAACGCGCCTGGACCCGTAGGGGACCACTTCGTGCTGATTCCGTGGCCATGACAGGTACGATCCGGGTCGGCATCTCTGGATGGCGGTACGAGCCCTGGCGAGGTCTCTTTTATCCGAAGGACCTGCCGCAGCGGTGTGAGCTCGAGTATGCCTCGCGCCTTTTTGCAGCGATCGAGCTCAATGGGTCGTTCTACTCTCTACAGCGGCCCGAGAGCTATGCCGCCTGGTACGCGCAGACCCCGCCGGGTTTCACCTTTGCCGTCAAGGGAGGCCGCTTCATCACGCACATGCTCAAGCTGCGCAATGTTGAACAGGCTCTGGCCAACTTCTTCGCGTCGGGTCTCTTCAACCTGCGCGAGAAACTGGGGCCGATTCTTTGGCAGCTTCCGCCCAACTTCAAATACGATCGGGCGCGCCTGGCGGCTTTCCTGGAGTTACTGCCCCGCGACACCGAGTCCGCCTGCCGGCTCGCTCGCCGCAGATCGGCCTTGATGAAGGGGCGCGCGCGCCTCGGAATCGATGTGAAGCGCGAGTTGCGCCACGCCATTGAAATTCGTCACGAGAGCTTTCTCGACTCTTCATTCGTCGAGCTGCTGCGGGCCCAGCGGACCGCTCTGGTCATCGCGGAGACCGCCGGGCTGTGGCCGCTCTATGAAGACCTCACAACTCACTTCGTCTACATCCGGCTACACGGCGACCAGGAGCTGTATCGCAGTGGTTACGACGA
>DAITMW010000505.1:0-3420 GCA_036834945.1 Steroidobacteraceae bacterium | reverse complement strand
CGCCGCGGTCTCCGCCGCTCGCATCTGAGACAACTTGTCCTTATCATGGCGCAACTACAGAAATCCAATAGGGGAGAGGACCGGCATTGGCGTCGTTCAATCCGGGAGCCAGGCTGATCGCAGCCCTGGTCGCGTGTGTGGGCATCACCCCCAACTTATCGGCCCAGGAAGTCGCCTCTACTGCAGCGCTCAAGCAGCTGAGTATCGAGCAGCTGATGGACGTCGAGGTTACCTCGGTCTCTAAAACCCGCGAGAGCCTCATGGGAGCTGCCGCAGCAGTGGCGACTGTGACAGGTGAGGACATCCGACGCTCCGGATCCGCCACCGTCCCCGAGGCACTCCGCTTCGTACCCGGCCTCTTCGTAGCACAGGACACCGCCAACGCCTGGTCGGTCAGCTCCCGAGGATTCAGCGGTGTCAATGCAGGGGAGTTGCTGGTCCTCAGTGATACACGAAGCCTCTACACGCCGCTGTTTTCCGGCGTCTTCTGGGACGTGCAGGACTACCTCATGGAGGACATCGACCGGATCGAAATCATCCGGGGCCCCGGCGGGACGCTATGGGGATCAAATGCCGTCAATGGCGTGATCAACATCAACACCAAGGCCGCGCAAGACACTCAGGGCGGATATCTGGAGGCGGAGGCGGGGACGCAGGAGCGCGTCACGGCGGCCGCACGCTACGGAGGACAGCTCGGCGACCAGGCCTACTACCGGGTCTTTGGAAAATTTACCGATCAGGACGCGGAAGACTATCCCCCGGGGACCAGTCCGGATGACTGGCAGCTGGGCCACCTGGGGTTCCGCAGCGATTGGAAACCGAATCCACAGGACGGGCTGACCGTTCAGGGCGACCTCTACGACGGCACGATGGGCCGCGTCTTCCCCTCGGTCGACATCATTGGCCGGCCCCAGCCGCAGGGCAGGCTGCGGACGCAAGTCAGCGGAGGCAATCTTCTCGGCCGCTGGCAACACACGCTGGACGCAAGCTCCGATGTGCAGGTCCGGCTCTACTACGACCGGACCCACCGCAACGATCCGAGCTTCCGGGACGATCTCGATACGGTGGACCTCGAAGCGCAGCACCACTTTCCACTCGGGGCTCACCAGGACATCACCTGGGGGTTGAGCTATCGGTTCATGAACGACCGCAACGAGGGAAAGGGGGTTTTCGCCCTGAGCCCCGCCTCGTCCCAAGATCAGCTCTACAGCGGCTTTGTGCAGGATCAGCTGTCGCTGGGACAGGCCGTGCACATCACGCTCGGCACGAAGCTCGAGCACAACGACTTCAGCGGCTTCGAAGTGCAACCCAGTATCCGCGCCGCCTGGAGTCTCGCCCCGACACAGACTCTGTGGGCCGCGATCTCCCGTGCGGTTCGAGTACCTACCCGCCTCGAGCGTGATGTCGACATTGCCGTGACCGACCCGACGGGAAATCCTGTTGGCATTCTGATGGGCAACCGGGACTTTCACGCCGAGCAACTGTTGGCGTACGAGCTGGGCTACCGTTGGCAACCCGCCCCGAGTGTCTCCCTGGACCTTGCGAGCTTCCATAATCACTACACCGGGATGGCCTCCCTGGAGATCGGGACCCCGTATATCGATCCCAACACCGGCCAGACGATCATCCCCATCATCAACCAAAATCGCACCGATGGTCGTGCCGATGGCGTCGAGGCGTTGGTGACCTATTCGCCGCTGAGCTACTGGCGGCTCTCGCTCACCTATTCCTACATCGACATGAGCCTCGATGCACACGGAATGGATCTGAATCGCGGCCGGTTTGAGGAAGGCTCGACACCCAGGAACCAGGCTGGTGTGCGCTCGTACCTGGACCTGCCGCATGACCTCGAGCTCGACGTGCAATTTCGGGCCCTGTCCGCGTTGCGCAGCCTGCCGCAGATCGTTACGGGCGAGGGGCTTGCCGGCTACGAGGAGTTGGATGTGCGCCTGGGTTGGAGACTCAGTCGGCGCATGCGGTTGTCTCTGGACGGTCAGAATCTCCTTCACGGAAATCATGTCGAGTACGGTGCGCCGGGACAGAGGAGCGCCATCCGTCGCAGCGTGTATGGAAAGATCTCGTGGGAGTTCTGAACGCGTCGACTGCCCGCAGGCGGCTCGCCACGGCTGCCCTGCTGCTGGGGTGCGTTGCCTTCAGGGCCGGGCCCGCGGTGGCCGCACCGACGACCGCCGACGTGGAGGCGGTGTTTCTTTTCAACTTCTCACAGTTCGTCGAATGGCCCGCGCAGTCTTTTCCCGACTCGAGCTCGCCCATCGTCATAGGGGTGCTCGGCAGCGACCCATTCGGTGCGGCACTCGACGATGTCGTTCGTGGCGAAATGGTCAAGGGTCGCCCACTGGTGGTACGGCGCTCTCAGCACGTTGAGCAGCTCACTGACTGCCACATTCTGTTCGTCAGTCGCTCGGAGCGCTCGCGACTGGAGCCGATTGTGCAGCTGTTGAAGGGACGAAGCATCCTGACCGTCAGTGATCTCGAGGGGTTCGCCAGTGAAGGCGGGGTCATTGGCTTTATCCTGGTGGATAACAAGATCCGTCTGCGCGTCAACCTGGAGGCGGCGCACGCGGCCGGCCTGACATTGAGCTCGAAGTTGCTGCGGCCGGCCCAGATTGTGGGCGCAACGGGGCAGTAACGGATGTCGTTCAAGAACCTCCCGATCCGCCGCAAGCTCATGACGATCCTGATGCTCATCAGCGGCACGACACTGTTGCTGACCTGCCTGGCGTTCATCGGCTATGAGTACGTCACCTTTCGCAGCGCGACCGTCAGCAACCTGGCCACGCTCGGCAGGATTATTGCCAACAACAGCACGGCGGCACTCGCCTTCGACAACCCTGATGATGCACAGCAGGTCCTGGCGGCGCTCAGAACCGAGTCGCACGTAGTCGCCGCGGGGCTCTACGACTCCCACGGAACGTTGTTCGCACGCTACGCTGTCAGAAACGATGAGGCCACGCTGCCGTCAGCTCCAGGTCAGGACGGCTACCGCTTCGACGAGTCAGGGTTAGTGGGTCTCGAGCCGGTTCGAGAGGGCGGCAATCGACGCCTGGGGACACTCTACCTGCGGTCCGACCTGGACGCCTTCCACGAACAGCTCGCGTTGTCCGCCCTGATTGCGGCGGCGATGACGGCGGTCGCCTTCCTCGTGGCCTACGTGCTTTCACGAGTTCTGCAGCAACAGATCTCCGGCCCGGTTCAGGTGCTCGCCAGCGCCGCGCATAAGGTATCGCAGGAGCGCGACTATTCAGTGCGCGCGCGCAAGGTCGCGCAGGATGAGCTGGGCAGTCTCACCGACGCATTCAACCAGATGCTCGAGCAAATCCAGGCCCAGGACCGCGGCGTACGCCAACAACTCGTGCGCCTCGACCTGTTGCAGCGGATCACGCGAGCCATCGGCGAGCG
>DAITMW010000504.1:0-3423 GCA_036834945.1 Steroidobacteraceae bacterium | reverse complement strand
ACCGCGAGGGGTTGATCGTGCTGCGCTCGCTGGGAAAGTTCTTCGGCCTGGCCGGAGCTCGGGTTGGTTTCGTGCTCTCGACCGAGGTACTTTTGAAGGCCCTGTCGGAGTGCCTGGGGCCCTGGGGTATTGCAGGGCCTTCGCGCCTCATAGCCAAAATGGCCCTGGAGGATCGCGCCTGGCAGGAATCCACCCGCCAACGCCTTCGTAACGAGTCGCGGCGCCTGGTCGACGTACTGACCACTCTCGGGCTGAAACCCACGGGGGGTTGTGACCTGTTCCAATGGGTGCGCACGCCGGACGCGCTCGCCATTCACGAGTCCCTGGCCCGGCAAGGTATTCTGACAAGGTACTTCGAGTCGGCGCCGAGCGTGCGCTTCGGTCTTCCCGCGACGGTAAAGGACTGGCAGCGACTCGCAAGTGCACTGAACAGTGCCGCAACCCGTGAAGCGGCGGCTCGGGTAATTGGCACGTGACCGCTCGAACCCTGATGGTTCAGGGCACCACGTCGGACGCGGGAAAAAGCACGTTTGTAACGGGCCTCTGCCGGGTATTGAAGCGTCGCGGCCTGGCTGTAGCGCCTTTCAAACCACAGAACATGGCGCTCAACAGCGCGGTAACCGTGGATGGAGGGGAGATTGGCCGTGCCCAGGCGCTTCAGGCGCAGGCCGCTGACATCGAGCCCACCACCGACCTGAACCCCGTTCTGCTGAAACCCAACACCGACATCGGCGCCCAAGTGATCGTCAACGGGCGTGCGATCGGTAACATGCGCGCCGCGGAATACCATCGATACAAGCCTGTCGCACTCCGGGCGGTGTTGGCCGCGCACGAGCGGCTGGCCGCGCGCTACGACGTGATCGTGACCGAAGGTGCCGGCTCTCCCGCGGAGATCAACCTCCGAGAGGGTGACATCGCGAACATGGGGTTCGCAGAAGCTGTCGACTGCCCGGTGATTCTCGTTGCTGACATCGAACGTGGTGGAGTCTTTGCACACCTGGTTGGCACGGTGGCTCTCCTGAGCCCGGCGGAGCAAGCCCGCACCGTCGGTTTCGTGATCAACCGGTTTCGGGGCGACCAGGCGCTGTTGGAGCCTGGCTTGCGCTGGCTCGAGCAGCATACGGGTAAGCCAGTGCTCGGCGTGCTTCCCTACCTGCCCGGACTCAACCTGGACGCCGAGGATGCGATCAATCGCGAGCGCAAGGACACTGTGCAACCCGGAGCGTTGCAGGTGCTCGTGCCGGTGTTTCCCCGGATCAGCAATCACACCGATTTCGATCCCTTGCGACACCATCCCCAGGTCGAATTGCAGTACGTGGGGCCTGGTATGCCACCGCCGCCCTGCGACCTGGTGATTCTGCCGGGATCCAAGAGTGTCCGGGGCGATCTCGACTGGCTGCGACATCACGGCTGGGCTGAATACCTCGAGCGACATCTGCGATATGGCGGCAAGGTGCTCGGCATCTGCGGCGGCTTCCAGATGCTCGGGCGAACCATCACTGATCCGCTGGGGCTCGAAGGACCAGCCGGCGGGAGTCCGGGATTGGGATGGTTGGACTTCGAGACCGTTCTCGAAGTCGAGAAGCAGCTACGCAATACAAGTGGCGTGTTGACTCTCGAGAATGCGACGATGTCGGGATACGAGATTCACGCGGGAGTCAGCCGAGGAAAGGCGTTGGGAAAACCTTCCGCAATGCTGGAGGGATCGCGTGCCGACGGTGCTATCTCGGACGACGGCCAGATTCTCGGTAGCTACGTGCACGGCCTCTTCGAGGCGCCGGACGCATGCGCGGCATTGCTGAGGTGGGCCGGTTTGCGTGAGCCACAGAGAGTGGACTACAGGAGCGTTCGCGAGCGCGCCATCGAGCGATTGGCGGACAGCGTTGAGAGCCACGTCGACATGTCGAAGATTCTGAGTTGGGTCGCATGATTGTGGAAAGGCCAAAGATACAGGACTACCGCCGTCACCTGTTGGTGTGCGTCGGGCCGCGCTGCGCGCAGGAGGGAGAGTCCCAAAAGCTATTTGACACCCTCGGCGAGAAGTTCAAAGCCGCGGGTCTCGACCAGGGCAACCTGCGGGTGAAGCGCACCAGGGTGTTTTGCTTTGCCGCCTGCCGTGGTGGGCCGGTGCTCGCCGTGCAACCCGACGGGGTCTGGTACTACAACGTGACGCCTGAGAATATGGACCGGATCATCGCGGAGCACCTGGTGGGAGGGCGGCCGGTGGAGGAGTTGGTGTTCCACAGGGGCCCTGAGCTTTTCTAAAGCGTCTCGAGCCAGTGCAGGAACGCCTTGCGCTGCGCGGCTGGGAGCTTTTCGAACCGCTGCCGCGCTACGGCGGCCTCGCCGTCGTGCCACAGGATGGCTTCCTCGACTGATCGGGCGCGGCCGTCGTGGAGCAATGTCGGTAGGCGCTCAAACGACACGCGATAGCCCAGGCCCCAAAGAGGTGCCGTGCGCCACCTGCTCGCGACTTTATGTCCTGCGATGTCTTCATCGGCGAGGCGCATGCCCAGATCGTGCGAACGCAGGTCGGTATAGGGCGCGATGACCGTAGTGACGTTCTTGCCTTCAGCGTCGGCTAGCGTGACTGGAAGGCGCGGTTGATGGCACCCGGCGCAACCAAGGCCTGCGAACACTTGGGCATCAGAGTCAGCTTGGGGATGAGGCGAGGGCGACAGAGGGACCGCCAACCATCGCTGGAAGCTAAGGACTGCGTCGAAGAGCTCATCGGACACCTCAGGCGACCCACCATTGGGTTGGTGCAGGCAGTCCGTTTCAGCGGGAGTGCAGTCGTCGTGACCGATGTCGGTGGATGTCAGTCCCATTTCTCGCGAGAACGCGCGTGCAGTCTCATCGCGTACGGACGAGGCGGAGGCTTGCCAACCAAACCGCCCGCGCCCGGCATCCAACAGCCCAACACCGAACAAGGCCGGCGCAAGCCGTGGCTTTACTACCGTCTGCGCCGACAACGGCCCGTAACGCAGGCTCTTAAACGTATAGTGCGGCACCCGGAGCTTCCAGGACGCCCCGTCGGGATACTTCCCTGAAGTCTCCTCGTACCTGATCATCACCACACCCTCAGGCGCGATACCCTCCAACGCGACGGTGTTAAACACCCGTCCGTAGACCGGGTCGCCAGGCGGGTCCGCCGCCGGCTGGTCCCCAACGGAAGACGGCAGCGCGAGTTGAACTACGAGCGGCGCGGGAGCCGGTCCGTCTTGCGTCGGTCCGCGGCCATGCGCGCCGTTGTTATGGCACGCATCGCACGATGCCGAATTGAACAACGGCCCGACGCCGTCACGTCGCCCGGCACCCGGAGTGCCGGTCGCGACGAACTGGGTGTTGAAAACCGTCATCCCCAGGTCGTAGCGAGCGGATTCTGCGTCGCTGAGCTTGCGATAGGGCGGGGGGTTGCGGTGA
>DAITMW010000503.1:0-3473 GCA_036834945.1 Steroidobacteraceae bacterium | reverse complement strand
TTTGCCGGTCCCATTGCAATAGCACTTGGAGCGGCAGGTGCAGTTGGTCTCGCAGGTGGGTTGATCGGTGCCCTGACCAACTGGGGTATCACCGAGGACCGGATTCATCAATATGAAACCGGCATTCGCGGCGGCGGCATTCTTCTAGGGGTGGAACCGCGCTGCGATAGCGATGCAAGGGAGCTGCAGCGCCGTTGGAAAGCATGTGGCGCAGAGCTGGTGCACTCGTGAGCCGCTGACATCGCGAGCGGCGTTGCTGTTATTGGGAATCCGGTGCCGAGCAAACCCAGCTCTCAATGACGGATGTCCACGCAACTCAGGAGCTGAATCGGTGCGGTGATGCCCCGGAAATGGCGTGGGCCTGGCAGGATCAATAAGATCAGTCCAGAGCTGGTCTTGGTCTACTCCTCCTGATCGATCAGAACCAGTGTGTTCCACTGCGCATCCGTCAACGAGATCCCGGAGGCGCGAAGGATCTCGACATTGGTTGAGATCGGTGGAGTCTCAACGCAAGTTGCAATTGTTGGAATTCCTCCTACGCCGACATCGAGCCACGAACAAGTTATTCGCTCAATATTCATCGCCTATGGCCGCCTCGACCGCAACACCTCGCGGCGGTATCATGCGTCGCCGCATTGCCAGGAGGATCGCTTTGCGTACGCCAGCCTTTCTGCAAGCTTTCATGGCGCTCGCGCTCGCCGCACCGGCCATGGCCAACGATGCCGTCACCGTCTTCCTGCTCAACCAGAAGTATGAGCCGGTCGTGCGGCTCGAAAAGCTCGCGCCGCTGTCTGAAGGAGTGCGCGCCATACTGGCGATGTATGCACTGGAGAATAGTGCGGGTTGTGAGAGCGAGACCCAGCAGGACAAAGGGTTGCACTGTGAGCTTACCGCGGCACTCAAGATCGGCCCGCAATGCTCGCCAGCGCAACTACAACTGGTACGCGCCTGGTTCAAGACGATCCCTGTGATGGGCGTTCACAGCCCGGAGCAATACGCGAAAATTCAAACGCCTGGTGTGCTGGAGGATCTGTGTTATGCCTCCTCGAAAACCGACAACTTCCAGCGGCAATGGGACCGCATCCGGATCAAGCAGGACGGGACTGAGGTCTCGGTGGATGCCATCGGCAGCTTCAATGTACGCGACCAGACCGGTCAATTCCACTATCGCACAACATACCGGCTCAACGACCACTCCATCACGACGCTCTCGCACACGGAGATTCCTGCTCACCCATCGCAGTCAGCTCAATGACTTGCGTCGCGCGTGCGACGAAATCTTTGGAGTCTGCGGCCCGTCGGGCCGCGAATTGCCCGGCGGCCGTCTAGAATTGAGGTCGGTCGAGGACAGACTGTATCGTTTCGCGAACATCCTCCGCGGCGCGACCTGACTGCAAAATCAGTCCCGCACCGAGCGCCGTGATCCGCCGCGCCCCTATGTGAGCCTCCGCCTGGTAGGGCGACAAAACCTGCGGCACGCCCGAGTACCGTGAGCGGTTGTCATCCGGAGGAGATTTCCGCATTCCGGCCGGTCCGGCCCGCGCGGCGCTACTCGAGACATTCAGGTCAGTTCGAGCTTGATCCAGGTATTTCTGCATGGGAAGCGCCCGCGTCACTTCCGCTGAGCTCGGCCGTCATTTCCGTCTTAGAACGTCAGGTTCGTGTACTGTTTGAAGTTTGAAGTAACGTAATCGAGCATGCCGTCGGACTTCCACACGCTCGTGACGACGACACCGAACAGCCGGCCGGCTCCGATACCCCCGCTGGCGCTCACGCCGTAGTAGTTTTTTGACCCCCCGCCGTGATTCGGCCAACGAACATTGTGGACCAGCGCGAGGTCATTGAGAATGTCCTGCGCGATAGTGTGACCCTGGCGGTCCATCGTCGCCAGGTTGTGCATGATCCAGCGGGTACTCATCTGACTGAAATAGGGCGGCATGAAACTGTTCATACTTAGGATCTGATTCGGCCCCTTGGCTTCGACGATCAGATATTCGTTGCCGCGCCTCCAGATCTGATCGATCCCGGCGCCACTGTGCACGTGCATTCCCCATTCCATGGTGAAGCCGGCCAGCTTCAGGTTCGTGCCGCCGCTTTGCAGGTTCGTCTTGCGCAGAATGCACAGTGCGGCCGCAGCCTCGCCGGTGGCTTCCGCGATATCAGTGGCTTTCTTCGGCTGGCTGAGAGCCATCATTACGCTCAGGAAGTGGGCCGTCAGCGCCGCATTGCCCTGCGCCTCCGGGCAATCGATCATCAGCCCCTCCATCTGGCCACTTGCGGGGTTGAGGTTCTGATAGGCCATGCGGATCTTATCGGGACCGGCACCAGTCCACGCGGCGTTGATCAGCGATGGTATGTGCGTCACATTGGCATTCAGATTATTCCCTGGCCACGCAGTGCGAACGGGAGCCGCGGGACTGCGCCCCGGCATGTTGTAGACGGCGTTGCCGTGCTTGGGCCGTTTGGGCGCGACGAAAGTCATACCGGCGTAAGGATTATGGTTAAGTGCCCGCATCTTGTGTGTGATCGCCGTGTTGCAGTTCGGGCAGGTGGCCGGGCTGTCCCGCGGCACACTGGCATTTAGAGCGACAGGGCTGGGGCAGCCGGGGCAGTTGTAGTAATACATGAAAGCACGAGTCCGTGTGATGCGCGGCCAATCGAGGCGGCGCCACGTATCATCTCACATCAGCGATCGCCCGCGAACGCGGGGCGGCTCTGCGCGACTTCTCTTATTTGATTGGGCGCCTGATAAATAGGCTGTTACAGCCAGATCCACGATGCGTTCTGGTTCGGGGGCGCATCCTTCAATGAGGCGATCGAGCGCATGTTGCTGGGCCGCCGCTCGCGCCCAATGCTTCGCCCGGATCAAAACGTTGTCCAGATGTATGGTGAGGAGATCCGCGCGGACGACCCGAGAGTTTATAAGTGGGGATGACTCTCAGCGGTCACGGAGGGACACGCGATAAGCCTCGATCTTAGGCAATATCAAACGCCGGCGAGCAAGACTCTCTGCAGGCCAATAAGATTCCCGATCGTAGTATTCCGGCACGGACGGAATGTCCGCCGGCAGCTGAACCCACGGCTGCTTGGAGGAAGTAAAAATGTGGATATCGGGTGGCAAGTGATCCGGCACATCGAGCGTGCCTACCCGAACGAACCTGATGACAGGACCCGCACCCACATAGTTGCTCCATATCGCCACGTGGCACTTGGGGCAGCGCGCGATCCTCTGGCCCTTCCCGCTGCCAGATGGCGTGTCGATAATCTCCGGCTCGCCACCCAAATGAACCACGTAATCGGCCTCGATCATGGCATTTAAAGCGAAGGACGCACCGCTTTCGCGCTGACACCAACGACAATGACAGCAATGGACAAACAGCGGTTGCTTCAACATGCGATAGCGGACAACGCGGCAATCGCAGCCCCCGTCGAGCGGAAAAGCATTACTCGCGGCCATGCTTGCGATGAGTGCT
>DAITMW010000502.1:0-3518 GCA_036834945.1 Steroidobacteraceae bacterium | reverse complement strand
GGCGAGCTCCCCGCGGAAGTCGACAGTGCCGCCATGGCCCGTGTCATGATCGCCCTGTTCGAAGGATTCGTGCTGCAGAAATGCCGCGAGCCCGAGTTGGACGTGGACGGCTACAGCAACGCGGTACGCTTCATCTGGAGCCGACTCCAGGCGAGCCCGAAGCGGATCAGCCGCGGAAGGTCATGACGACGACCGGCCCCGAGCCGGACGGAACGACCACGTCCCCAACAAAGCCCGCGCGCGCATAGGCATGCCGCGCACGCAGGTTGTCGGCCGCGGGATCGATGACAACCTCGGGAGCGCCCTCTTCGATCAGACGCTTCGCCAACATGCGCAGAAATGCCGAGCCGTGTCCGCAACCGAGCATGTCAGGCCGGCCTATGAAGGCGTCGATGGCACGCGAGCCGGGTGGAAAGTGGCTCAGGTGTGCCTGCGGCCAGGAGTTGACATCGTAATCCTGGGCGTAGGCAAACGAGCGCCCGTCGAAACTGACGATGCGCATGACCATGGCGGGCTCGTTCAGATCCCCCTCCAGCAGCGCCGCCTCGTGCTCCGGGTCACCCCACCAGCGGACGGCCTCCGGAGTTGCAAGCCAACGACGCAGCATGGGCATATCGTTGGCGGTTGCAGGTCTGAACCTGTAAGGCATCGGCTGTCCTGGTAATCACTTTCCGGGCGCGGGCCCGAGGCGCACGATCCGATCGCCTCTGAAGCTGCTCACCCAATAATCATGTCCGTACAACAGGGCGGTCGAGGCCGCTCCGAAGTGAGCTGTCGGCGTGACGGTCCATTGCAACCGGACCTGTCGGGTCTTGGGGTCGACCACGGCGATCGCGGAGCCGACTGAGCAACCAGGCCCTGTCACGCAGGCCATCACGTCCCGTCCGGTCCCCACCTGGCCGGCAATCAACAGGTTGCCGTCAGGCATGAAATGCACGTTGTCGGGATGGAAGTCACCGAGCTTGATCGTCGCTGGCGCAGCTCCACCGTGTAGTGACAGCACGCGCAGCGTGCCGTCAGCCCAATCGTTCACATAGAGCAGGCTGCCGTCGGCAGAGGCTGCAATCCCGTTGTCACCGCCGAACTCGCTGCCGTCGAGGTGCGTCCAACCTTTTGCCGGTGTCCATCGACCGACGAAGCCGCTGGGGCGGCCCGCAAGCAGTTCGGCATCCCCCTTGTCACCGGGAGAGCCGAAACTCGTCACGGCAATACCATCAGGCAGCGCAGCGACGGCGTTCGCGGACATCTGCGCGGGCAGGATCACACAGCCCTTCCAGGTCAGGTTGACACCCTGTTGGGTTGCATGCAGATCGAACACCTCGATCGACTCGCGATGCCCATGATTGACCGCGAACAACTCAGTCGCTCCGCCGCCTGCCTTCTGGTACACGTCGAGACCATGAGTGACCAGGTCCGAGGCCACGGGCGCGCCCGGACAGGCCGAATACCCGGCCGCCGCGGGTTTGGAGACATCCGGCGTCAGGACGCGTGAGGTCCGTTTCTCGAGGTCGACGAGAGAGAATCCGCCGGGGGCCTGCGGATCCTTGCCCAACCGGCTGGCCACGGCCCAGTGCGAGCCGGGCACCTGCACCAGGTCTTCCGCATTCTTGAGCCCGCAGACCTGATCCTGTGCGCAAGGCTCAGCTACCGCCGCTGCAACCCAGACCATGCCGACCACCAGGCCCACCGGCCCTGTATTTCTTGCCGATGCTCGCATCTTGCTCCCGATATCACACAACCCATATTCCGAGGCGATTATCGCCCACGGCAGCGACGAGTCGTAGCGGAAGCTCGGTGAGAGGATGGATTTCGTCGACAGGCGACGGGCATCTCACGCCCCCTTGGCGGCGACTTTTCCAACTGTATCCCACGTGCGCGTGGTGACCTCGGTGCCGAACGTTTTCTCGATGAGTTTCATGAACACCGGCCCACGAGGGCTGCGCACATAGGCGCTGAAAACCTCGGTGCCACGGACACTCAGTATCCGCGCGCCATCGAGCTCGAGCGGCAAACGCAGCCGTGAGTTCGGTTTCGAGCGCAGGAACGTCACGATCCGCTTGGCGTCCGGTGTGAGCTCGAAAGACTCATAGGGATCGGAATCGATGAGGTCGCGCAGCTCCTCCACGGAGCGCACCATTGTCATGAACGCCTGCCCGAAGTGCTTTTCCAGGGCAGTTTCGAGCTTGCGCTCGAGAGCCTGCCGCGCAGCAGCCCGTGTGGAGAACACCGCGTTGCCACTCGAAAGAAGCGTCCGCACGTCGGCAAGGCCGGCCGCTTCCAGACAGCGCTTCAGCGCCGGCATCCGCATGTTCACCGGGCTGACCCCCCGCAGAAATGCCGCATAGTCAGTCATGAAGTTCCTTGAACTGGACGGTACCCTGCCCTAGGCTATTTTGTTTATTCTGGCCCATCCACGCGTAGATTTGGCATGACATGACCGTCGTAAAACAGGAAGATCTCATCCAGAGCGTAGCCGACGCACTGCAGTACATCAGCTACTACCACCCGCTCGACTACATTACCTCTCTCGGCCGCGCCTACGAGCTCGAACAGAGCCCGGCCGCGAAAGACGCCATCGCGCAGATCCTCACCAACAGCCGCATGTGTGCCGAAGGCCGGCGGCCGATCTGCCAGGACACCGGCATCGTGACGGTGTTCATGAAAGTCGGCATGGACGTGCGCTGGGCCAGCCAATCGGGCGCCGCGACCTCGAGTGTCACCGACATGATCAACGAGGGCGTACGCCGAGCCTACCTGTACCCCGATAACGTATTGCGTGCCTCGATCGTCAATCCACCGGAAGGCGCCCGCAAGAACACCAAGGACAACACCCCCGCTGTCATTCACTACGAGATCGTCCCCGGCAACACGGTCGACGTTCAGGTAGCGGCCAAGGGTGGCGGCTCCGAAAATAAATCCAAGTTCACCATGCTCGAGCCGTCGGACTCCATAGTCGACTGGGTGTTGAAAACCGTACCCCTCATGGGCGCGGGCTGGTGTCCACCCGGCATGCTCGGGATCGGCATCGGCGGCACGGCGGAAAAAGCGATGGTCATGGCGAAGGAATCGCTGATGGAGCCCATCGACATACAGGAAATCATCGCGCGCGGCCCCAAGGGCTGGTTGGAGGAACTGCGCGTCGAGCTGTACGAAAAGGTCAACGCGCTGGGTATCGGAGCACAGGGTCTGGGCGGTCTCGCCACGGTACTCGATGTGAAGATCATGGCCGCACCGACGCACGCCGCGTCGAAGCCGGTCGCGATCATTCCAAACTGCGCCGCCACCCGCCACGCGCACTTCACCCTGGATGGCAGTGGTCCGGCCAAACTCGAGGCCCCGCCCCTGGATGCCTGGCCGAAAGTGCATTGGGTCGCCGACGCCGCGGCCAGCCGGCGGGTCGATCTCAACACCCTGACGAAGGAGGAAGTCGCCTCCTGGAAGCCCGGCCAGAGGCTGCTGCTCTCCGGAAAAATGCTGACCGGCCGTGATGCCGCGCACAAGCGCATCTCGGACATGTT
>DAITMW010000501.1:0-3539 GCA_036834945.1 Steroidobacteraceae bacterium | reverse complement strand
GTCTCAAAACCAAGCGGCTGTTCGAGCCGCCGCGCGCTCATGCAGATCATCTGTAACGGCTCGTGTAAATGGTCGGCGACGGCCTGCGAAATGGTCTCGATCTCCGCGTTCGCCGCATCCAGGGCCGCCGTTGCCTGCAGCACGCGAGTCTCGAGCGTGAGGTTGAGTCCCATAACCTCTTCGTGCGCCCGCTGGATCCGCGCCACGGAACTCTCCAACTCACCGCTGCGCTCGTGCAACTTGCGGACCAGTGCACTATTGTAACGCTCGAGCACCCAGGCATTGTCAGGAGTCATAGCCGCTGCAGCGTAGCCGCGGGCGGGCCGGTTGCGCGCATCGAGAATGGCAGCAAGAATGACGTTAGGGGAGGCGGGCTTGCACAGGAAACCATCCGCTCCGAGTGTCTGCGCCAGTTGCCGATCCGCTGCGGACACAAAGCTGGCTGTGCACAGTACGATGGGGATTCGTGGGTTCGCAAAAGGACCGTAGCGCAGCTCATGGCACAATTGGAACCCGTCCATCTCCGGCATGAGGATGTCCGATATGACTGCGTCGGCCGAGCCTCTTCGGACGATGTCCAGTGCATCTCGCCCATTGGCGGCCTCGGTAACGGTATGCCCGTGCGCCTCGAGTTGCACACGGAGCAGATGCCGGCTGCCGGGCTCGTCTTCGACGATCAACAGATTCATGAGCGCAGCGGCGTGCCGATCTGTTGAGCGACCCCGCTAGCGGGACTGGCAGCGCATGATGATCCCGAGAAGGTTACTCTGATGCGCTGCACAGAAGCCGTGTGATTCATAAAATGGAGCTCAAAACCAATTTGGGCGATATCCTAACTTACTGGGGCCCGGTATTCTGGATTCCGCGGCCGCGCCTGCGAGATCCTTTCGCAGTACGGAAATAGATGACACGCACCGCGTCAAACAGCATGTTCCATCTCACCCCTATTGGGTGCGGGAGTTGGACGCCCGCTTGCTGCTGAGTTCGGCCAGCACGGCACGCAGCTCGTGCAGTTTGGCAGGCTTGCTCAGCACGCGATCCACATGTTGTGGCACATCGTTCTCGGCGCGTAGACGGTAGCCCCAGCCTGTGAGCAGTACGATTGGCACGGCGGGAGCGCTGGCCTTGATGCTCGCCGCGACGGTTCGACCATCGACGTGGGGCATCCCAAGATCGGTAATCAACATATCGAACGGCGTGCCGCATTGCTGCGCAAGGCGGAATTTGTCGATACCGGCTTGCCCGCCCTCGGCGATTCCAACGAGGTGTCCGTCAGCCTCCAACGCGTGTTGTAGAGCCTGTAGAATCAATGGATCGTCATCCACGAGCAGGATGCGCAGCCGCTCGAGTGACTGCGCTTCGGTGGCACTCGAGGCTGCCGCGGTCGCCGCAGCGCCATGGAAGATCACGCGCATGGTCGTGCCTGCGCCCGGCTCACTTTGGACTTCGAGCTCCGCGCCGTGACGCTCGACCATGCCGTACACCATCGCGAGCCCTAACCCCGTGCCGCGCTCCCCCTTGGTGGTGAAGAAGGGCTCCAGGCAACGGCTGCGCACCGCTTCACTCATGCCAACGCCCGTGTCGCAGACCTCGATGCACACGCCTGCGGACGAGCCCTCGTCCTCCTGCGCGGCCGCGACGATCGGCTTCGAGCGAAGCGTGAGCTTGCCGCCCTTAGGCATGGCATCCACGGCGTTCAACACAAGATTGGTGAGTGCATCGCGTATTTCACTTTCCGCGCCGAGCACCACGGGCAATTGGGCCGCGAATTCGGTCTGCACATGAATGAGGATGCCGCTCTCCTGCGGTATATCACTCCAGCGGGCGTGGGTGAGGTCAATCACTTGCTGCAGGACCTTGTTGAGGTCTACTGGCAAGAGTGCGAGCTGGGGCTCCCGCGGACGGTAGAACTCGCGCAAGCGTGCGATCGTATTCGCAACATCCTCGATGGCGCCCACGGAGATCCTGAGATAGTTGCGCGCTTCCGCTGCCAGCGAGCGATCACGATCGAGCAGGGACTGCAGATAGAGTGCCGCCGGAGTCAGGGTGTTGTTGATGTCGTGAGCGATGCCGCTTGCCATTTGGCCCAGGGCACGCAGACGCTCCTGTTGCATTACCGTTTGCTGCGTCTGGCGCAGGTCCTCGTAGGCGCGTTGCAAGGCGCTGTAGAGCTGACTCTGGTGCGCGGCCAGTGCTACATGGCCGCTCAGTTGACGTAGGAACTCGCAATCGCCGCTGGCAAAGCCATTCTTCGCGCGGCGCGCCGCGATCATGACCCCGAAGACTTTGCTTTCCACGATGAGCGGGGCGAAGACGACCGAATGTAAGCCGGCGTGAGCGAGTTTTGCGGGGAAGGGGAACGTCGATTCGCTGATGTCGGACTCGTAGACCAGTTGCCCCAGCACGCAGCGTCCCAGACCGTTCGCATCGATCGGAATGCGGGTCTCGTCGGACAAGTCCAATTGTTGTGTGAGTGCTTGACTCCTGGGGCCCAGGCAAGCAACGGACAAGGTCTGCACCGCGGGCTCGTGGAGGCAGGCGCAGCCGAAATCGATTGGCAACTGTTTCTCGAGATTGCCGAGCACGACCTGAAAGAGACTCCGCAGGTCCTGGCGCTCGCCAATGGCCCGCGTGGTTTCATCGAGCAGACTCAGCCTCGCGAGCTGTGAGCGGAGCTTTTCCTCGTCGCGCTTCTGTTCCGTGATGTCTGTGGAGATGCCGAATATGGCATTGACATTGCCTCCCGCATCCTGCAACGGGGCCTTTACGGAAATATAGGTATGCACCCCGTCCGCCAGCGGTGCCTTTTCCTCCTCCGTCATGGCGCGGTGTGATCGTGCCACCTGGACGTCCAGGTTGCGGAATGCATCCGCCGTTTCCTTTGCAAAGAGATCGTGGTCGGTACGACCCAGGATCGCTGCTCGGGCGAGCCGAAAGATCTCCTCGAAGCGACGATTCACGAGCAGATAGCGGCCATCCAGATCCTTGACGTAGACGACCGCTTGGGAATTGTCGACGATGGCCTGCAGCAGCTGGCGGCTCTCGCGCAACGCGGCCTCGGCGCGCGTACGCTCGGTGATATCGCGCACGAAACCGGTGAAGGATACGGGGCCAGCACCCGGCATCCGGTTGATACTCAACTCCAGCATGACACTGGAGCCGTCCGCTCGTAGCCCCTCGACTTCAATTCTCCTGCCCAGCACCCGCGCTTCGCCATCGGCCAGGTAACGCGTAAGACCACGTCGATGCAAGTCCCTCGATGCGGGAGGTATGATGACGTCGGCGAGCGATTTGCCCAACACGGCGGCGCGCTGAAAACCGAAAATGCGCTCAGCCGCTGGATTGAATTCAGTGATACGGCCGTCCTGATCCATTGTGATGATGCCATCGAGCGCGGTTTCGGAGATTGCGAGTGTCCGCTCGTAACTGTCGCGCAGTTGCATCGTCCGCTCGAGCACACGCTGCTCCAGCTTGTCGTTCGTGATGCGCAGTGCCTCAGCCGAGCGCGCGATAGTCGATTGCAATTGAGCATCGATGAC
>DAITMW010000500.1:0-3548 GCA_036834945.1 Steroidobacteraceae bacterium | reverse complement strand
ACCGGCACCTTCAGTACCTCGGCGAATTGGGAAACTGTTACTTCTGCCATAGGCTATACAACCTCACTTGGCCTCAATGGCCCGCGTCGAACCACGGGGCACGGGCCTTCATGATCAGCTTGCCGGCTTCGTCAGCCGTCAATCCTTCGATGTCCGAGATATCGTCCACCGACTGGTCGGCGAGATCCTCGCGCGTGCGCACCCCGCGCCGGGCAAGAGCCAGCGCCAGGTCGGGGCTCATGCCCTCGAGCAGCAGCAAGTCATCCGCGGGCATCGACTGATCGAGTGTTTCTTCGCTCGCGATCGCCTGTGTCAACAGCACGTCGCGTGCACGGTTACGCAGCTCCTTGACGATGTTCTCGTCGAACTCGGCGATCGCGGCGAGCTCCGCCTGGGGCACATAGGCGATTTCCTCCACGGTGGAGAAACCCTCCTGCGCCAGGATGGTGGCAACGTCCTCGTCCACGTCGAGTTGTTTCATGAAATTCTGGACCAGCGTCTTGGCCTCGGTCTCGCTCTTGGCCTCGGCGTCCGACTCGGTCATGACGTTCAGATCCCAACCCGTGAGCTGGCTCGCGAGCCGGATGTTCTGGCCGCCGCGACCGATCGCCTGCGACAGCTTTTCCTCCGACACGGCGATATCCATGCTGTGCGACTCCTCGTCGACCACGATGGACATGACTTCCGCCGGAGACATGGCGTTGATCACGAACTGCGCCGGATTTTCGTCGTACGGAATGATGTCCACACGCTCACCGGCAATCTCGTTCGAGACCGCCTGCACGCGCGAGCCACGCATACCAACGCAAGCGCCGACAGGGTCGACACGCGGATCGTTACTGCGGACCGCGATCTTCGCGCGCACACCGGGATCACGGGCGGCGCCGAGGATCTGGATCAGGCCCTGACCGACCTCCGGTACTTCGAGCTTGAACAGCTCCATCAGGAACTCCGGGGCCGTCCGTGTCAGGAACAGCTGCGGACCCCGGGGCTCCGAGCGCACTTCCTTCAAAAAGGCCTTGATACGGTCCTGGGGTTTCACCTGTTCGCGCGGAATCATGTCCGTACGCGGCACGAAACCCTCGGCGTTGCTCCCGAGATCGACGTAAATGCCGTTACGATCGACGCGTTTCACGACACCACTTACCAGGGTGCTGACGCGATCGCGATAGGCATCCACGACTTGCGCGCGCTCGGCCTCGCGCACCTTCTGAACGATGACCTGTTTCGCCTGCTGGGCGGCGATGCGGCCGAAGGCCACCGATTCCATCGGTTGCTCTACATGACCGCCAATCTCGACACCGGGATCGATCTCACGCGCGTCTTCCAGGCGTAACTCGCGCTCCGGGACCTCCAGCTCCTTGGAGTCGTCGGCAAAAACCTTCCAACGCCGGAAGGTCTCGTAGTCGCCGCTCTTGCGGTCAATGGAGACGCGCGCATCCCATTCTTCCCCGTGCTTCTTACGGGTGGCTGAGGCCAGTGCGGCTTCGAGCGCCTCGAAGATCACTTCTTTATCAACGCCTTTCTCGTTCGAAACGGCATCGACGACCATCAAAATTTCTTTATTCATGAGCAAATCCCGCCATACGCCCTTCGTTTTAGGGGGCAAGTCGCGCTTTACCAATTTCCCCGAAGGGCACCTCTACCTTCTGCTTATCAACTTCAACCGTAATGCCCGAGTCATCGACCGCCAGCAGCGTCCCCGTGTAGCGGCGGCGTCCGGCGCGCGGTGCGCGCAGCTCTACAAACACCCGTTCGCCCACAAACCGCGCGAAATGCGCCGGGGTACGTAGCACCCGATCGAAACCGGGTGACGACACCTCGAGCGTATACGCGGTGGGAATAGGATCCTCGACGTCGAGTAGCGCAGCCACCTCACGGCTCACTTTCTCGCAGTCCTCGATGCTGATCCCCTCGGGCCGATCGATGAACAGGCGCACCACTGCACTGCTGCGCCCAGCGGCATATTCGAGCTCGACGAGCTCGTACCCCAGCCTCCCGAGCACAGGCTCTATGAGGACGATGAGCCGCTCTCGCAAGGTCGCCGTCATCGCATCTTCCCGCCGCACAAACAAAAATGGGCCGCGAGGCCCAAAAAAACAAAAGCCCCTCGGGGGGCTTTCTGGACAAGCACTTTCGGCGGTTAGGGGACCGAAGGCTCGCGCACCTCCAACCCTGACTTGACCGACCGCCCCCCGGCCGAGGCTCGAAGGGGCGCGCATTCTACCCAAACCGAACGGGGAGCGAAACCCGTAATACATGACAAAAACATGGAAAACGGCGCGTTTCGCCCCTGAAAAGCCCTACCAAGGGCTTGACGCGGGCCTGACAGGCCACGCCGGGGTCTGAATTCGCGACCGCGGACCGCTGATTTCTCATGCTAGCCCCCTATACCTGTATAGACAAGATACGGGGTCGGTGGCAGGATTCCGGCCATGACCTCTCCCCCGGCTGCCGCCCGTTATCTGCAGGTCAAGCAATTCGTGCTCTCGCGCATTTCCGAGGGAACGCTTGCTGTCGGCGACCGGGTGCCTTCGGAGAATGAGCTCGTACGCGAGCTCGATGTCTCGCGCATGACCGCCAACCGCGCGCTTCGCGAGCTCGCCGCTGACGGTGTGCTGGTCCGCGTGGCGGGCGTTGGAACATTCGTCGCTGAGCAAAGGGCGCAGGCGCATCCCCTCGAGGTGCGCAACATCGCCGAGGAAATCCGTTCGCGCGGCCATGAGCACGTCTCCAAGGTCATCTTTCACGGCTCGGTCAGCGCCACACGCGAGCTAGCCGACCGCTGCGGTGTGACTCCCGGCGCAAAGCTGGATCACTCCTTACTCATTCATTTCGAAGGCGGGTTACCCCTTCAGGTCGAGGATCGCTATGTGAACCCGACCGTGGTGCCTGGCTACCTGCAGAACGATTTCTCCGCCGTCACGCCTCACCAATACCTAATGCAGGCCGCGCCGCTGCAGCGGGCGGAACACACGGTTCGGGCGATGGTGCCGGACAAGCGGATCCGCCGGATGCTGAAGCTCGAGACGGGCGATGCCTGTCTGCTGATCATGCGGCGCACGTGGAGTTTTGGACGAATCGCCACAGTGGCCGATCTCTATCATCCCGGCTCTCGCTATGAGCTGTCCGGGGCTTTTTCGCCGAGGTCAACGTATGTCTGAACACGTTTCACTGCGCGCACCGCGCGGCTCTGTGATCAGTTGCCGCAACTGGCTCTCCGAGGCCGCTCTGCGCATGTTGATGAACAACCTCGACCCGGAAGTCGCCGAGCGTCCGGATGAGCTCGTCGTGTACGGGGGTATAGGCAAGGCTGCTCGCAACTGGAAATGCTTCGACCAGATCGTGAGAGCGCTGCGAGCTCTCGGCGAGGACGAGACACTGTTGATTCAATCGGGCAAGCCGGTCGGAGTCTTCCGCACGCATGCCGACGCCCCACGCGTGCTCTTGGCCAACTCCAACCTGGTCGGTAAGTGGGCCACCTGGGAGCACTTCAACGAGCTCGACCGCAAGGGCCTGATGATGTTCGGCCAGATGACGGCCGGCTC
>DAITMW010000499.1:1725-3551 GCA_036834945.1 Steroidobacteraceae bacterium | reverse complement strand
CGTATTATGGGTTCGGGCTGGCCGAGACGCGGTTGGGCCTTTACCTGCAAGGCGCACAAGCTAGGCCGCGTCTGATCTCGACCAAGGTGGGCCGGATCCTGCAGCCGGTCGCCACGGCACCGCCACACGAGCAATTCGTGGCGGCATCCCCCAACCAGCCTGTGTTTGATTACACCCGCGCGGGAATCGAGCGCTCCTATTCGCAGAGTTTGCAGCGGCTCGGAGTCGATCGGGTGCCGATTCTGCTGCTGCATGATATCGACCGATTCAATCATGCGCGCGGGCACCGCGCCCTGGTCGAGCAAGTGCTCGAGGAGGCGCTGCCCGCGTTATCCGGGTTGAAGGGCCAGGGAGCGATCGATGCGATCGGCCTGGGCATCAACGAGTGGGATATCGGTTACGAAATCCTGGCGAGCACGCAGGTGGACTGCGTGTTGCTCGCCGGCCGCTATACACTGTTGGATACCTCGGCGTTCACGTCCGGCTTTCTGGATGCCTGCGCTCGTAGAGGCGTGGCTGTCCTCGCAGGCGGTGTATTCAACTCTGGATTTCTCGCCGGCGGAACTCATTACGACTATCGCAAGGCGGATGGGGCGACGCGGGCCGTGCGCGAGTCGTTGTTGGAGATCTGCACCCGCCATCGGGTCGAATTGCCGGCGGCGGCACTGCAGTTCACGGCCGCTCATCCGGCGATCACGTCCATCGTGGTCGGTGCGCGCTCGGTCCGGGAGGTAGAGGCGATCGTCCAGTGGGGTCAGGCGCAAATCCCGGCGCAGTTGTGGTCCGACCTGCGTGCGGCGGGGTTGATTCCGGAGGAAGCTCCGATCCGCAGCTGACGGGAGTTGGATCGTGGACGGCGTGTGGGTGGTTCGCCAAAGAGGAGGGGGTATGGCGATGAATTCGGGCTCGGTTTCTCTGATGCGCTCGCGGCTGAAAATGCGGCAGCTCGCGCTATTGGCACACCTGGACGAGGAGCGCTGCGTGGTGCGCGCGGCGGAGGCGGTCGGGATGACGCAACCGGCGGCCTCCAAGCAATTGCGGGAGATCGAAGACGCCTTGCAGGTGCAGCTCTTCGAGCGCCACGCGCGTGGGCTCGTGCCCACATCGAGTGGTGAGATCCTCGTGCGCCACGCCCGCTCGATCCTGTCAGAGATCGATCTGGCGCAACAGGAGCTCGCCAGCCTCAAGTCGGGGCTTTCCGGACAGGCTTCACTCGGTACGGTCACCACGCCTGCGACCAACCTGGTGCCCGCGGCCATTGGCCTGGTGAAGCGGCAACATCCGGGACTGTTGGTGAACGTCGAGCTCGATCACAGCCGCGCGCTCCTGGACAAGCTCCAGCAGGGGCACCTCGACGTGCTGATCGCCCGTATACTCGATGCGGGCAGCGCGGAGAATCTCCGCTTCGAGCCTTTATGTGACGAGCGCCATGCGGTGCTCGTGGGTTCTCAACATCCCCGGGCGCTCCAACGGGACGTACAGCTGCAGGATCTGCTGGACCATCCGTGGATTCTGCCGCCACCGGGAAGTGTGCTGCGCGAGCGGCTCGCCGGATTGTTTCTGCAGCGGGGGCTGCCGCTGCCGGTCAATGTCATTCAAACACAGTCCCTGCAGGTGATCACACACCTGCTGCGAACGACCGATGCGGTTGCGGTGTTACAGCCCGAGGCCGTGGGATCGCTGTGCGGCTCGGGGGTTCTGGCGGTGCTCATCGAGGACCTGGGACTGGAGATCGGGTGTTTCGGGATCATTACGCGCCACGGGCACAGGTTGTCGCCCGGAGGGCGGGCGCTGTTGGATTGTTTGAGACAAGCCGCCGCCCAGCT
>DAITMW010000499.1:0-1625 GCA_036834945.1 Steroidobacteraceae bacterium | reverse complement strand
AGCCGATCGGACGCTTCAAGTTTGTGGTCCTCCCAGAGGTCGCGCCCCGTGTGAGGGCCTGCAGCCAGCCCCAACTTTTCCCAGGGCGCTTCCAGGGAGGCGGGCCGGTCATCGAGATTGAAGAGGGCGAGGTACCGCAGGGCTTGCTGCTGCTGTGTTCCGGTGGCAATCCACACGCGGACGTTCTCGAAGCCTGCGGGCAGATGCTCAACGGGATGGTTGTCGCGTGCCGTCTGGTTGACCCGGATTACGCTCGTGTTGGTGATGAGCGCGCGGGTCGCGTCGTCGAGCTTTGTCAGGTTGGCTCCGAGGATCAGGGGTGAGCGGGCAATGGCCAGCAGAGTGAGTTGGGTCCGTTGCTCGTCCGCGGTCAGGCGGGATTGGCGCGGGTTGCCCCAGCCCGGATGCGGAGTGAGGGCGCCGATGGGCAACATGTCGGCATCGGGCCAGTGACCGTCGCCCGCCTGCCCGATCCAGTGGGACAGGTAGTCGAAGATGTCCCGGACGCCCATGGGGAAAGCGTCTTCGGTTTGAGCGTGCGGGAACGTCCAGCCGTCCCAGACGTCGTTGGTGATGCGCCACATTTGTGCGTATTGACGGATTTCGGCGGCGTGGGGCGGCTGTGTCGGGCCCGGCGACAGGCTCAGGACGATCGGGCGACCGGTCCTGGCGATCGCGTGGGCGATCTGGCGGATCTCAGTGGCTTTGTAGGGATGGTCCGCGATGCAATCGACTTTGATGAAATCCAGGCCCCAGCGTGCATACAGCGCCAGCATGGAGTCGTAATAGGCCTGGCCGGCGGGGTTGTCGCGAACACCATAATTGCCGTCGTCCCATCCGCACGTGTCAGAAGTGTCCGCGGCGTCTGTGGCATGGAAGGACGAGCCGGCGATGGGGGTGTTGCGGGCGACCGCGTCCTTGGGAATGCCCCGCACGATGTGGAGGCCGAATTTCAGGCCTTGGGCGTGCACCCACTCGGCCAACGGCTTGAAGCCGCGGTCACCGCTGGAGGATGGAAAGCGGGTCGGCACGGGAACCAACAAGCCGTGCTCGTCGAGCACATACTGCCGGTTTTGCAGCTTGTCGCCAAAGGGGTTGCGCATGTACCAGCCTTCATCGATCACCGCATAAGTCCACCCGTGGGAGCGCAGCTTGGCCAGTTGTGCCGCGTTGGCCTTGAAGTCGGCCTCATCGATGGTGAGACCGAAGGCATCCCAGCTGTTCCAGCCCATGGGCGGAGTCGGAGCGCTCTCCTTGGCCACAGCAGCAATGGAGAAACTCAGCAGGAGGGGCCACAGCAGGGCGGTGCGCAATGGATTCAACATGACTTCCTCGAGGGGGCGTCGCGGAGTGTGTGGGTTGTTCGAGATCAGCGGACTTGGATGCTCAGGGCCTTGCCCACGTACACGGCCTCGCCGTCGGCGGTCTCTACCGCTTCGATGCCAACGCCATGAGCCTCGTGGACAAGGACCAGCCGGATACGGGTGCGCTCGGGCATACCCGGATACTTGCCGACGGCAGCACCGATCACCAGGGTACGAGCCGAGTCGTTCCAGTGCATCGGAACGGTTCTTCGCAAGCCGTTTTCGTAGTCATAGGTGTCACCGGCATCTGAATACCACTCG
>DAITMW010000498.1:0-3566 GCA_036834945.1 Steroidobacteraceae bacterium | reverse complement strand
GTGCGTCGGTCCATCAGATCTCCCTCCGGCGCATGCGCTCGAGAATATGGTCACAAACGCGCCATGCGTTGGCCATGATGGTCAGCGTGGGATTCTTGTCGGCATTGGACGGGAATGGCGCGCCGTCGGTGACGAATACATTGGGCACATCCCAGGTCTGACACCACTTGTTGGTCACCGAGGTCCTGGCGTCCTCGCCCATGATGGCCCCGCCGACCTCGTGGATGATACTGCCGCCGGGGTGTATGGCCTTCGCCCCGTCGGCCTCGACCTTACCGCGGACCCGGCCACCCATTGCCTCGATGATCCGCGCGAACGTAGCCTGCATGTGTGCAGCCTGCCGCGTTTCGTGCTCAGACCATTTCCAGTGGAATCGCAACACCGGAATGCCCCACTTGTCCTTGGCTTGTGGATCGATCTCGCAGTAGCTGTTCTCGTTCGGGATCATTTCGCCGCGGCCGGCGAAGTACACGAAGGAGCCGTAGTACCGGCGAACGTCTTGCTTGAATTTGCGTCCGTAACTGCCACCGGTGAGCCACTCGAGTCCGGCACCGGTCGACAGCCCGGGCATGAGGCGGCCGCCACCAAACTCGATGTGATAGCCCCGAGCGAAGCCAAGTTTCGCAGCCTCCTTGTAGAGCCACCACGGGGTATACACGTGAAGGCCGTCGGCGCCATCGTCGTTGTGCGGCGGCAGATCCTCCAACAGCGGGATCTGACCGACGAGGTCGGCCCCCACCGTGTCCATGAGATATCGGCCCACCTTACCGCTGGAGTTGCCGAGTCCGTTGGGGAACGACGCTGACTTGGAGTTGAGAAGAATGCGAGCGGATTCGCATGCGCTCGCGGCCAGCATGACGACACGCGCCCTGGCATGTCGGTGTCGGCCGGTCTTCTTGTCGACGAAGTGGACGCCGTTGGCTCGCCCGGACCGATCGAGCGTGATCTCGTGGACCATGGCGTCGGTCACGATATCGAGCCTGCCGCTCGCCAGAGCAGGCGGCAGATGCACGTTGACGGACTGATAGTTGGCCTTGATCGAGCAACCGCGGCCGCACGGTGTCGCCCACAGGCAAGGCGCGCGCTGCTGCATGGACTCGGCGACCAGCCTTTGGGCGGTCGCATTGCCGGGATGCAGCTTCGCGGGAATGCTCTTCCAGTCGAGCGGTTGGGTGAGGACGGCCCGGTGACCGGCGATGACGGGTATGTTGAGTTTGCGCGCGCGATCGGCCATCAACAGATCGCTCACGCGGGGTTTGGGGGGTGGGAGCAGACAACCGGATGGGGAGTCTGGCGTGTTCTCCAGACCGTCGTTGGCTCCATAAACCCCGATGAGCATCTCCACCTTGTCGTAGTACGGGGCCATGTCCTCGTAGGAGATGGGCCAATCGAACCCGAGTCCGTCGCGCGTGCGGGGCTTGAAATCGTAGGGTCCATTGCGCAAGGAGATGCGGCCCCAATGGTTGGTGCGGCCGCCGAGCATTCGTGCCCGCCACCAGTCGAAGCGACCGGGAGCCTCGTAGCTCGTCTGGATGTAGGGCTCACCGGGAACCTGCCAGCCGCCATCCACCGTGGCATCGTAGAACCCGAACGGCTTGTCGGGAGTGCTCGACTCGCGCAGCGGCGCGAGGTCGGGCGTCTGAAACATGGCCGTCTCGCGAGCGGGCTCGTATTTTCGCCCCGCCTCGAGCATCAACACGCGGGCACCTTCCAGGGACAGTGTGTACGCGCTCTGACCGCCGGCTGCGCCAGAACCGACGACGATCACGTCGTAGTTTTTTCCATGGATGGCTGTGGGCTCAATGAAAGGCATCTTCAGATCTCGAAGGTTCTCGTCATACAGAGCAGATCCGGACCGCATCGGCGAGTGACGTATAGGGATCCGGATGAGTCGGCGTGAACTCGTGCGCTACAAAACCCTTATATCCCAGGTCAGCGATCGCCCGCGCGATGGCATGGTAGTTGAGCTCCTGGCTGCCATCGATCTCGTGGCGCCCCGGAACGCCCCCGGTGTGAAAATGTCCGATCCACTGAATGTTGTCCTGTATGGTGCGGATCACGTCACCTTCCATGATCTGCATGTGATAGATGTCATACAGAAGTTTGACCCGCGGGGAATTCACACCTTTCATGACCGCGACACCGAAAGCCGTATGGTCGCCCTGGTACGAAGGATGATTGATGCGGCTATTGAGAAGCTCCACGCAGACAGTGACATGGCACTCTTCCGCGAGGGGCGCGATTTTCGTAAGACCGGCGATGCAGGCGTCGATCGCCGCGGGGTCGTCGCGAGCGGAATCCCGATTGCCAAACATGGTGATCACGTTCGGTACGCCCGCGCGCTGCGCCAAGGGCAATGTCGCCTCTAACTCGTCCAACAGCAACTTGTGATGGGCAGGGTTGTTGAAACCGGTCGGGATGAAGTCCTCCCGGCGGCTGGGATAGCCCATCGATACGGTCAGGCCGGCGTCCCGGGCCACGGACCACTCGTCCGTGTACAACAGATCGATCCCGGGAAGCCCCATGTTCTTGACGCGCCGGCAAAACTCGTTCAACTCGATCGCGTGATACGGCCACCGGCACACGGATTGTCTGAGCCGGCCGCCCGGTGTGGGTTTGGCGGCGAGGGGCAGCGCAGCGCCGAGCAAGCCGCCGAAAATCCGCCCAAGCGCGCCGCGACGATCCAAATCCGTGCCACTCAAAATTCTATCCCGGGCGCGACAGCCCAGGTCTTTCCATTGCCCGCCTGCTGCAGGGGCAGGCATCCGTGCCACGAGCCAGGCACCGCCACATACTGCAACACTTGTGTCGCCCCCACCTCCGATGTGAAGAAGCGCAGCAAGGCGAGCTCCTTGGTCATCAGGATGAAGTGCCGTTGCAAGTGGGCATGAGCCGCGTGCCGTTGCCGCTCCTCGCGGACAGCCGCGTCATGGAACTTTCGCACCAGCGCAACCCGTTGCGTCAGCTCGAGTGCGACAAAGCGACCGGCATCGAACTCAGCCAATCCGGCGAGGTAACGATCCCGATCCTCAGTGGTATAAACGTCCCTGAGCATGAGATCAATGAATGCAGGCACGCCCACATCGAGTGCGCCCGGAGTGTCCGTGCGTGGAATCATGATATCGACCACACCGGATACAATCGCTCTCTGAGGCGCACTCAAAAACGATGACGCCGGAGCGGAGGACAGGGCAGCCCAGGCCCCCTCACTGGCGGCATAAGCCAGCGCCCCACCCATCAACCCTGCAACACGGATCAGTGCTTCGCGTCGGTCCATACGGCTGGCTACAGATTCAGGTGCTTCAGCTCATCGACCGCATGGTTGACCGCCCGTGCGGTAAGCGCCATGTAGGTCAGTGAGGGATTCTGACAGGCGGAGGATGTCATGCACGCGCCGTCCGTCACGTAGACATTCTTGCAGGCATGGACCTGGTTCCAGCCATTGAGCACGGAAGTCTTCGGATCCCGCCCCATCCGTGCAGCGCCCATTTCGTGAATACCGAGGCCTAATCCGATGACGTTATCAGAGGTTCGCACGTCCCGATAGCCGGCGGCAGCGAGCATCT
>DAITMW010000497.1:0-3584 GCA_036834945.1 Steroidobacteraceae bacterium | reverse complement strand
AGAGCGTGTCTGGCTTGATCACGGTGTCCGGGTTGAGGATCAGGACGTAGTCGCCCTCGATATGGGGGATGACGACATTGTTCGCAGCCGCGAGGCCGATGTTCCCACCGCTGTCGATTGCAACGACGTTGGTGTGTTTACCGGCGTATTCCTCGGCCAGCTGCAGCGTGCCGTCACCTGAAGCATTGTCGATCACGACAATCTTCACGGGAATGTCCGAAGCAAGCACGCTGTCGAGGCACGTGGGCAGCTCGGCTTTGGACCGGTAGGTAACGATGGCAACTGTGACGCGAGTCATTGGGTCCCGTAATGTTTGTCAATCCATTGTTTGTAGCTCCCATCCATGACGCCCCGCCACCAGGCCTGGTTCTCCAGATACCAGGAGAACGTATGCCGTAGACCCTCCCGCAGCGAAACCGCCGCCCGATACCCCAGCTCGCGCTCGATCTTGCCGCAGTCGATCGCGTAGCGCCGGTCATGCCCCGGACGATCCTGGACGAACTTGATCAGTGAGGCGGCACGCTCACCCCGAGCCGCGACGCACTCTGGAAAGGTGGAGCACAGGTCCGCCTGGTTTTCGAAGATCTCGTCCGCGATCGTGCACAGTGTCTGCACGAGCGTGAGGTTCTCACTCTCCGAGCCACCTCCTATGTTATAGACCTCGCCCGGTGCTCCTTTGGACAGGATCAGGTCGATACCGCGGCAATGATCGCTGACATGAAGCCAATCCCGGACATTGCGGCCATCTCCGTACACCGGCAGCGCACGCCCATGCAGGATGTTCACGATCATCAGCGGAATCAGCTTTTCGGGAAAGTGATACGGGCCGTAATTGTTGGAGCAGTTGCTGATGGTGACCTGCAACCCGTAAGTATGATGGTAGGCCCGCACGAGATGGTCCGAAGCGGCCTTGCTGGCTGAATACGGAGAATTCGGCGCATATGGCGTGCGCTCGTGGAAGGACGGATCCTTCGGGCCCAGCGAACCGTAGACCTCATCGGTCGAGACATGATGAAACCGATGCCTGGCGACCGTTTTCTCCTCGAGCCAGACTTTGCGAGCCGCCTTCAGCAGGGAATGGGTCCCCATGATGTTGGTCTCGATGAACGCATCCGGACCGTGTATCGAGCGGTCCACGTGCGACTCCGCGGCGAAGTGCACGAGCGTGTCGATTTTTTCCTCACGGAGGAGCCGCTCGACCAGGGGCGTGTCGGCAATATTCCCCTGCACGAATCGGATCTGGGAACTGTTCATGACGGAATCCAGGTTCGCCAGGTTGCCGGCATACGTGAGCGCATCGAGGACGACGACGCGATCACCGGCATGCTCGCGCAGCCAGTAATGCACGAAGTTGGAGCCTATGAAGCCGGCGCCGCCGGTGATCAGCATCCTAGCCATTTTTCAGTTCTCCAAGAACCGTGCGCAGCCGCTTGCGCCAGTGGACCGGCGTGAAACCGCTCGATATCAGAGAGGTCTTGTCCAACACGCTGTAGGGCGGCCGGCGGGCCGGAGTCGGATAGTCGGCCGTGGCGATCGGTGTCACGGTGACATTGTCCGGCACGAGACCGAGTTGCGCGCCCTCTTCGGCGATCGCCACCGCGAAGTCATACCAACTCGCGACACCCGCATCGGTCCAGTGATGAACACCCTGGATTTCCGGCTTGGCGAGGATCTTCCAGAGCGTTTCCGCGAGCGGGCGTGCCGCGGTTGGAGTTCCGACCTGGTCGGCGACGACTCGCACAGCGCGGTTGGCGTTCATGATCCGCAGCATCGTGTGTACGAAATTCTTACCTGCGGCGGCGTAGACCCACGCGGTGCGCACGACAACCGACCTTGCAGGCAGCGATTCGAGCACAGCCTGCTCGCCTGCCAGTTTTGTCTTGCCATATACGCTCAGGGGATTCGTTCGGGCATCAGGCCGGTAAGGTGAAGACGCCGCGCCATCGAAAACGAAGTCGGTGGAAACGTGGATCACACGAGCGCCGGTATCACGGGCGGCGATTGCCAGGTGACGCGGACCATCTTCATTAACGCGCCGGGCAAGCTCAGGTTCCGACTCCGCACGGTCCACGGCGGTGTGTGCGGCGGCATTGATGATGGCCTCGGGCCTGTGCTTTTGGATGAACGCGCGTACCGCGGCACCATCAGCGATATCGAGGTCCTTATGGGACGGGGTCAACAGGGTGATACCCGGCGGTACAGCGCTGACCAGGCTGCCTCCGACCTGGCCATTGACACCTGTGACGAGCACTTTCATGGAAAGTATTCGGCGTCACGGAAGCGTGGAGCGACGGCATCTTTCGCCGACAATACCGGCGCGGCGCCGGCGGGGAGCGGCCACTCGACCCGCAGATCGGGATCGTTCCATTGGATCGCCCGCTCATGGGGCGGGGCGTAGAAGTCCGTGCAGCGGTACAGGAAATCCGCGGACTCGCTGAGCACCAGAAAGCCGTGCGCGAACCCGGGCGGAACCCACAACATGTGGCGATTTTCCGCTGACAAGGTCACACCAACCCACTTGCCAAAGGTTGGCGAGCTGCGCCGGATATCGACCGCAACGTCGTAGACGCTTCCGGTCACCACACGCACCAGTTTCCCCTGGGGTTGCTGAATCTGGTAGTGCAGTCCGCGCAACGTGTTGCGCGCGGAGCGGCTGTGGTTGTCCTGTACGAATCGGGCATCGATTCCGTTGGCTGCGAACTTGCGCTCCTCCCATGACTCGAGGAAAAAGCCACGCGCATCACCGAACACCTTCGGACGAATCAACACGACGTCCGGAATCGCCGTAGGCTCGAACTCCATCTCAGCTGACCTGTCCGCGCGCGATTTCGAGCAGATAGGCCCCGTACCCGGACTTCACGAGCGGCAGCGCAAGCTGCTCGAGCCGGGCCGCATCAATGTAGCCCGCGCGGAAGGCAATCTCTTCGGGACAGCATACTTTCAGGCCCTGCCGGCTCTCGATCGCCTCGATGAACATCGCCGCCTGCATCAGTGACTCGTGTGTCCCAGTATCCAACCACGCGACGCCACGGCCGAGCAACTCGACGCGCAGCATCCGGCGCTCCAGGTAGGCACGGTTGACATCGGTGATTTCGAGCTCGCCGCGAGCCGAAGGCTTCAACGTGGCGGCGATATCGAGGACGTCATTGTCGTAGAAATAGAGGCCCGTAACCGCGAAATTGGATTTCGGTTGCCGCGGCTTCTCCTCGATGCCGAGGGCGTTCCCCTGCTCGTCGAACTGCACGACGCCGTACCGTTCGGGATCCCGCACGCGGTAGGCGAACACCGTGGCACCGGAACCGTGCTCGGCCGCCTTGCGCAACTGAACCGGCAAACCGTGGCCGTAGAAGATATTGTCTCCCAACACCAACGCCACGCGATCATTGCCTACGAAGCCCTTGCCGATGATGAAAGCCTGGGCGAGGCCTTCAGGCCGCGGCTGCTCCGCGTAGGTCAGGGAAATGCCCCAACGTTGCCCGTCGCCGAGCAAACGTTGGAACAGCGGCAGATCCTCGGGCGTCGAGATGATCAGGATGTCGCGAATACCCGCCAGCATCAGCGCGGACAGCGGGTAGTAGATCATC
>DAITMW010000496.1:0-3595 GCA_036834945.1 Steroidobacteraceae bacterium | reverse complement strand
GAGCACAAGCCCGAGCCGGTCGTCGCCCTGAAGAATCAGATCCGCGACTGCGCGGGTCTCCTGATCGTATCTCCCGAGTACAACTACGGGGTGCCGGGCGTGTTGAAGAACGCGCTCGACTGGGCTTCGCGCCCCGGATATCAGTCCGTGCTCAAGGGGAAACCGGTCCTGGTGGTCACCAGCTCCCCGGGCATGAGCGGTGGCTCACGTGCGCAAGGTCAGTTACGCCAGACCTTCGCAGGAACGCTGTCCCGGATCGTGGCCGTGCCGGAGGTGCTCGTTCCACAGGTCCACACCAAGATCCAGGACGGTCGTTTGACGGAAGCGACGGCATTGAAATTCGTGGTGGATGCGTTCGATGCCCTGTTGGCGGAGATCCGCCGCGAGCAGAGTCAACTCATTTGAACAGGCCGCTGCCGGCATCCGGTGCCGCGTCCCCTGCTCTCTCCGCGATGGGCCGAACGTAGCGCACGAGGGAGAGCAGGAACTTCCCCGGTTCCTCGGTCATCGGCATGTGCCCCGAGCGCTCGAACCAGACCAACTGCTTTTCCGGCGCGCTCACCTTTGCGAACCACGCGGCGGTGACGTCGGAATTGACGTTGTAGTCGTGGCGTCCCTCGAACAGGATCACGGGTATGGAGAACTTCGTGATCCCGCTCATGTCGGCCGCGATCAGCTCCGGCAGCAGGTAAGGCGTCGCGAACTTGTTACCGTCCCAGGTGTGATCGGCCTCGATGTCCGTGTAGTCGGGTGAGAGACGCGCCAGCGCGCTGTCATCCGCGTTGTCGTGGCGGTACGCCATGACACCCCCGAAGTAGCCGACCCACTTGCGCTCGACGTAAAGGTTCTCGATTGGAACCGGTTTACCCGCCGGCGGGTAGGGAGCGATGGCGTTGAGCTCCTGGATGGCCCGCGTGTTGTTCTGCTTGCGCGCCGCGTCCATGGCGAACCGCCATCCGGTACGCTCGTTTTCCTGACCATCGATGATCTGACCCACGCCGATGTAAGCGTGGAGCCAGTCGGGGTGGCGTTGCGCGACCTGCAGGCCGAGATAGCTGCCGTAACTGTGGCCCAGCACGAAGATCTTCTGTTTGCCGAACTCCTTGCGTGCCCAGGCGGCCATCTCCTCGGCATCGGCGATCATGCGCTCGTTTGTCAGGGTCGGCGCGAGTCTGGCGGGATCGGTCAACAGGTGCGTCTTGCCCGCGCCGCGCTGATCCCACTGCACCACGGTGAAGTACTCTTCCCAACCCCGCGCGAACCACCAGCTCATCGGCATGGAGACGTAGCCCGGGCCGCCGTGAATGTGCAACAGCACCGGGTTGCGGCGGTCGGTGCCGCGAACCGAGACCCATTGCTCGATCCCGCCAATCCGGATCTTCTCGAGCCTCTCCACCCCATTGGGTGTGAGAATCCTGCGCGCGTTCGCGATGATCGCGGTGGCTTCCGCGCGGCTGGCGGGTTTGACGGGCTCCGCGGCAGAGGCCGCCGCGGCGCTCAACAACGCCAGAACAAAGAGATGACGTCGCTCGATCACTCTCATGAATCCTCCTTGTTTCTCCAGGCGCGATAGAACGGCAGGCCCGCCAGGATGACCAACAGGCCGAGCGACGATCGGATCGGTTGCTCGAGCAGCAGATTGGCCGTCAGCGCCAGGGCGGCAATCGCGAACAACAGCGGAGTCCACGGATAACCCCAGGTTTTGTAGGGTCTCACCAGGTCGGGCTGCGACGCGCGCAAGCGAATGAGCGCCACCGCGGCGAGTGCGAAAAAGCCCCACATCGAGAAGACGTAGAGGGAATAGAGCTGTTCGAAAGTTCCGCTGAGCGCGACGAGGACGCTCACCGCGCCAACAAAAAGCAAGGCCCCCACCGGGCTGCGGAATCTCGGGTGAACATACCCGGTGAATTGGAAAAACAGCCCCCTGCGTGCCATCGCATAAGGAGCGCGGGACTCCGCCATCGTGACTGCATGGAGGGAGGCCAGCGCGGAAATACACATCGCGACAGTCAGCCAGACAGCCCCCTTGGGCCCAAACATCGTCTGCACGACGTCCGATGCGACGTGCTGGGAAGTTGCGACTGCACTGAAAGGCAGAACGTGGAAGTAGGTGACGTTCGCGAAAACGTAAAGCAGGCCTACGACGACGACACCGATGATCAGCGCCCGGGAGAAGTTCTTCGTCGGGTCGCGGATCTCGCCCCCGAGGAATCCCAGATTCTGGAAGCCGTTATAGGCCCACATGACAGGTACGAGCGCCGAGAGTACCGCTCCCAGGACGCTACCTGCTGGAGCGAGTGTCAGCACCGGACTTGCGACCGGCGTGGGCTGCGAGGAGAACAGGGCTCCGGCGACGATGATGAGGACTATCGCACCGACCTTGATGGAGCCGAGCACGAGTTGAAATCCCCCGCCGACGCGAACACTGAGGCAATTCACGGCCGTGATGATCAGGACGACCAGGGCGGCGAACGGTTGTGCCCAGGTGAGAGAGAACCCCTCCTGTCCCAGTGGCAGGGTGAGCAAAGGCGTATTGATGCCCGGGAACAGATAGCTCGCGAACCGGGCGAAGCCGGCGGCAATCGTTGCCATTGCCACCGGCGTTGCGATTACGGATGTCGTCCAACCAAACAGAAAGCCGGAGACGGGACCGACGCCACGGTTCAAATAGACGAAAAGGCCACCAGCCTCGGGAAGTGCGGCACCCAGCTCGGCAAAACACAGCGTCCCGCTCAGCGCCACGACCGTACCAACGAGCCAGGTGATCAGGACCAGGGACGCGGAGCCGGTGGCACGGGCCATTGGAGCCGCGACGAGAAAAATGCCCGTGCCGATGATCGTGCTGACCACAACCGCCATTGCCTGGAGTGGTCCGAGGCCGCGCAGAAGCCCAGTCGTTCGCGTGGTCGGATTCGTTTTTGTGTCCATGGCCAACAGAATCATACTCCAGGGGCCCTTGGCAACCGTTCCCTCGGGTTGACGATGAGGTAGCATGAAGGCATGGGACGCCAACCCGAGTCAGTGGTCGAGTCACTGATCATAGGTGCCGGGCCCGCTGGGCTCGCCGTGGCGGCGTGTTTGACGAAATGCGGCGCGTCGTTCGACATCGTGGAGCAGGCGGACAGCCTCGGTGCGAGCTGGCGTCGTCACTACGACCGACTGCACCTGCATACTGACAAGGATCATTCGGCCCTCCCCCACCTCGCCTTTCCCGAAGGAACCCCCCGCTATCCTTCACGGGATCAGATGGTCGCGTACCTCGAGCAGTATGCCCGGCACTTTGGGATTGCTCCGCGCTTCGCTCAACGTGTCCAGAGTGTGCGGTACCGTGACCAAATGTGGGTTACGACAACGCCAGCGTGTGTGTACTTCTCCAAACGGGTCGTCGTGGCGACCGGCTACAACGCAGTACCTCACCTGCCGCGATGGGCTGGGCAGGAGAACTACCGCGGTCGTATTTTTCACAGCAGCGAGTACCGCAACGGCGAGCCTTTCCGTGGCCAGGATGTTCTCGTCGTCGGCCTCGGCAACAGCGGAGGCGAGATCGCCATTGATCTGTGCGAACGGGGGGCCCGGTTGGTGGCAATCGCCGTTC
>DAITMW010000495.1:0-3608 GCA_036834945.1 Steroidobacteraceae bacterium | reverse complement strand
CGCTGTCCCCCCGGAACTGGGGCAACGCGCGGTAAGCCTTGATGAAGGCTTCCTGGGCAATGTCCTCGGCTTCCGCCGGGTTGCGTACATAACGCATGACCAGCTTGACGAGTTTGTGCTGGTATTTGAGAACCAGCGCATCAAAGGCTCCCTTGTCCCCGCGCTGTACGCGGCGGACGAGGCTGAGATCGCTAATGTCGGCGCTCATGGGCGCCCCTGCTCCCGGACAGAAGGTCGCCCCATGGCGACCTGAATAGACCCTGAACTTTTGTAAAAGTTCAGGCACCTCGTCGTCGTCCTGACGGACCCACGGCGGCCCTGACGACGGCAATACAGCTCCGGACTGTGCGCCCATTGCAAAGATGTGACGGACCTAACACCCGGGCCCGCCCATTCAGGTCTCAAGGGGCCCTCTTTGGCGCCGGATCATGCCTGACGGGTGCGCTGACTGCCATAGGTGCTACCGGGCTGGATTCAGTCCAATGATGCGCCCGACGAGCTCGGCAAGCTCGGGGTCTGGAGGGGTCCCCTGCCCGAGCAGGTAATCCACCAACACAGGGTCGGGAAGCTCCAGAAACCGCCCGAACAGGGTTCGCTGGCTTGTGGTCCATCGTGGCAACTCACTGCGTGCGAAGCGCTCGAGCAGTATGTCGAGCTCCTTCATGCCGCGACGGCATCGCCACAGCAGGCGGCGCAGCTCGACGTCAAGGGGGGCGTCGAGTGTCGCAGTAGGAATGCCGTGGGTGTCCATGGAACGATTAACGCGCGACGCCCCTCCGCGTGTCAGCTCTGACGCTCGACGAGCATCTTCTTGATCTCTGCAATCGCGCGGGCCGGGTTCAGATCCTTCGGGCACACGTCGGTGCAGTTCATGATGGTGTGGCAGCGGTAAAGCCGGAACGGGTCCTCGAGCTCGTCGAGGCGCTCGCCTGTAGCCTCATCGCGGCTGTCGATGATCCAGCGGTACGCGGCGAGAAGTGCCGCGGGACCGAGAAAACGATCGCTATTCCACCAGTAGCTCGGGCACGAGGTGGAGCAGCAGGCGCACAGAATGCAGGCCGCCGGCCGGTCGATCTTTTCCTGCTCTTCCTTGCTTTGCAGCCGCTCGCTATCGGGCGGCGCCGGCGTCCGTGCCTGCAACCACGGCTTCACGGATGCATATTGGGCGTAGAAGTTCGTCAGGTCGGGGACGAGGTCCTTCACCACCGGCATGTGCGGCAAGGGGTAGATTTTGATCTCACCCTTCAGGTCCAGCATCGACGTCGTGCAAGCCAAGCGGTTGATGCCATCGATGTTCATGGCGCAGGAGCCACAAATACCCTCGCGGCAGGAGCGGCGGAAGGTCAGCGAGGAATCGATGCTGGCTTTGATCTGGATGAGCGCGTCGAGAACCATCGGACCGCAGCTCTTGAGGTCGAGCTCGAACGTGTCGACGCGCGGGTTCTCACCCGAGGTCGGATCGAATCGATAAATCCGGAAGGTCCGGACTTCTGCGGCTCCGGCCGGCGCCTTGTGGGTCACGCCCTTGCGGATTTTCGAATTGGGAGGCAATCGGAATTCGGTCATAACGGGGTTTCCATGCGCGGTGTCGAGGGCGTCAGTACGTGCGCGCCTTAGGCGGAATCGTCTCGACGTCGGTCGTCATCGTGTTCAGGTGCACCGGCCGGTAATCGAAGCGGACCTTACCCGGTCCATCGACCCAGACGATTGTGTGCTTCATCCAATTTTGATCGTCGCGGTTGGGGTAATCCTCGCGGGCCTGGGCACCACGACTTTCGGTACGGTTAGCCGCCGAGTGAATCGTCGCGGTCGCTTGCAGCAGCAGGTTCTCGAGCTCGAGGGTCTCGATCAGATCGGTGTTCCAGATCAACGAGCGGTCGGTGATCTTCACGTCCGCGAACGATTCGAATGTTTTAGCGAGCTTGACGACGCCTTCCTGCAAGGACTGACCCGTGCGGAAGACTGCGGCGTCGAGCTGCATCGTCTTCTGCATCTCGAGGCGGATGGCTGCCGTAGGCCGTGAGCCCGAGGCGTTACGCAACTTATCGAGCCGTGATACGGCGAACTCGCCGGCGTCCTTTGCAAACGGCTTATGACGGGTGCCCGGCTTAATGATTTCCGCGCAGCGGCGCGCGGCTTCCCGGCCAAACACGACCAGGTCGAGCAGTGAGTTCGAGCCGAGGCGGTTCGCACCGTGAACCGACACGCATGCGGCTTCGCCTACCGCCATGAGACCGGGGACGACGCAGTCCGGATCCCCGTCGCGCGGCTGCACGACTTCGCCATGATAGTTACAGGGGATGCCGCCCATGTTGTAGTGAACGGTGGGCTGTACCGGGATCGGCTCCTTCGTGACGTCAACACCCGCGAAAATCCGCGCCGTCTCGGCGATACCCGGGAGGCGTTCGTGGATGACGGCGGGTCCAAGGTGCTCGAGGTGCAGATGGATGTGGTCGTGCTCGGCGCCCACGCCGCGACCTTCGCGGATCTCCATGGTCATGGCACGGCTCACGACATCGCGTGAGGCCAGATCCTTTGCATTCGGGGCGTAGCGCTCCATGAAGCGCTCGCCCTTGGAATTGGTCAGGTAGCCGCCCTCGCCTCGCGCACCCTCGGTAATCAAACAGCCGGCGCCGTAGATTCCTGTCGGGTGGAACTGCACGAACTCCATGTCCTGCAGGCCCAAGCCGGCTCGCAGCGCCATGGCGTTGCCATCGCCGGTGCACGAATGCGCGGAAGTGCACGAGAAGTACGTGCGACCGTACCCGCCCGTCGCAAGAATCGTGGTGTGAGCGCGGAAACGATGTAGCTTTCCCTCGGTCATGTCGAGAGCGACGACACCGCGACAAACACCGTCTTCCATGATCAGGTCGATCGCGAAGAACTCGACAAAGAAGGTCGCTTCGTGCCGGATCGACTGCTGGTAGAGGGTGTGCAACATTGCGTGGCCGGTGCGGTCGGCCGCGGCGCAAGTCCGCTGCGCGATGCCCTTACCGAAATGCGTCGTCATGCCTCCGAACGGGCGCTGATAGATGCGACCGGCTTCGGTGCGTGAGAACGGTACACCGTAGTGCTCGAGCTCGATGACGGCGGCGGGAGCCTCTTTGCACATGAGCTCGATCGCGTCCTGGTCGCCCAGCCAGTCAGACCCCTTCACGGTGTCGTACATGTGCCAGCGCCAGTCGTCCTCGCCCATGTTGCCGAGGGCCGCACTGATACCGCCCTGGGCCGCGACAGTGTGACTGCGTGTTGGAAACAGCTTCGTCACGCAGGCCGTGGACAAGCCCGCCTCAGCAAGTCCGAGCGTGGCCCGCAGACCCGCGCCACCGGCTCCGACAACGACGACGTCGTAGGTGTGGTCGATGAACTCGTAGGCGCTCATGCGGCGCTCCCGAACGCGACCTTCAGAACGGCAAAAACGCCCGCGGCGGCCACGAGCGCATGTATGAATGTAATCAGCACGAGAGTCAGCGTCTTAACTCCGCCGTGAACATAGTCCTCGACGACGACACGCACTCCGAGTTGCGAATGCCAGGTCGCGACGAGAATGAAAAGAATGAGAAACAATGCCGTCCAACTCTGCGCCATCCAACTGATCACGGTGACGT
>DAITMW010000494.1:0-3660 GCA_036834945.1 Steroidobacteraceae bacterium | reverse complement strand
CGCAGGTCGCGCGCATCCGCTTCCAACGCTCGCAGGGTGTCGGCGACATCCTGCATGGCGGCCAACACGGTCTGGCGGTATTGCGCGGCCGCGTTGTCGAGATCCGCCAACGCCGCGCGGCGTTTATGGACCAACTCCCCGCCGTGGAAAATTGGAGCGGTCAGCGAAGCACCCGCGCTCCAGGCGCCCGTGCCGCCGGTGAACAGCTTGCCGGCGCTGAGCGCATCCGTGCCAATCGAGCCGGTCAGATTCACCTGCGGAAAGAGATTCGCCGTCGCCACGCCTACGTTCGCACTCGCCTGGTGCAACATCGCCTCCGCGGCCTGCACATCCGGACGTTGCCGGATGAGCTTCGCGGGAACGCTGACCGGCAGTTCAGTGGGCAAAGTGAGCTTGTCCAGGTCGAGGACGGGCGTCTCACTGTCCGGTGTCTTGCCCGACAGCACGGCGAGTCGATGCTGTGCCTGGGCCAGCGCCTTCTCGAGCGCCGGCAGGGTGGCCTGCGTTTGTGCCAGCTGCGTGCTCTGCGTGAGGACGTCGGCCCGCGAAGCACCGCCGGCGGCAAATTGCCGTTCGACGATGTTGAGCTGCTCCTGCTCACTGTTCACGACGTCGTTGACCGCTGCAATCTGCGCGCGCAACGAAGCGACGTTGATCGCGGTCGTAACAACATTCCCGGTCAGGGACAAGTTGGCCGCCTCGAGCTCCCAACGCTGATAGTCGGTTTGCGCCCGTAGAGCCTCGAGCTGCCGGCGTGACGCGCCGAAGATATCGAGTCTGTAAGAAACGTTCACGGCCGCGCTGACGAGCGTGAAGGTACTCGCGCCGATCTCCGGAGCGCCGAATGCCGCGCCGGGAGTCTTTTGCCGCGTTCCGGAGAAACTGCCATCGACGCCGGGCAGGAGCAGCGAGCCGCGCTCGGCGAGGTAGTTCTCCTGCGCGGAACGCAGCGCCGCCTTGGCGGATTCGACAGTGGGGCTGTCACGCAACGCTGCCTTGACCCATGCGTCGAGGGGCTCGGATTGGAAGAGCGTCCACCAATCAGCCGGTATATCCCGGTCGACGCCAAATGTTTGTGCTGCGCCGGACGATCCCGGAGCCTGCTCAGTGGTCTGAGGCTGCGAACCCTGGGTGTAGTGCTCGGTGCCCGGCGGCGCCGGTGAATGGAAGTCCGGCCCCACCGCGCAGGCCACCAGCGCCGACGAAGCTGCTAAGCAAAACAGGGCGTTACGCGCCCGTGAGGCACGGCTAGGATCGTTGGATGACATGCTTGAAAGCCCGTTAAACGGGGGCGCAACCGCGATGGCGTCCGGGTGCCTTGGTGCAAACAGGAAGCACAATCGGTAACAGTGAGCCCAATCGCGCGAACTTTAACAGACTCCCCGCTGGATTCGGCTCATTCGTACAAGCTTTTCTGTGTAATTTCGTCGCACGACGGGCCGTCTTGCGCGCTCATCACCGCTGCGTGGTAGTGGCGTACAGCATCACTTGCAATCGGTTGCATGGCAGCCCCGGCGAGCCTGCTGGTAATCTGGGCGCATGCCCCCATCGGACATCGTGCTCGGCGTCGCCGACCTCTGCAAAAGCTACTCTCACGTCACCGCGGTCGAGCAGGTCTCCTTCGAGGTCAGGCGCAACGAGATCGTCGGACTGCTCGGCCCCAACGGCGCGGGTAAGACGACGACCATCAACATGGTTCTCGGAGTGCTCGCGCCATCACGCGGCACTATCACCATCGCCGGCATCGACGTGGCGAAAAATCGTTCCCAGGCGCTCGCGCGCACGAACTTCGCGGCCGTTTACGCGACCTTGCCGGGCAACCTCACCGTCGAGCAGAACCTGCGTTTCTTCGGACTCATCTACGGCATCGAGGATCTCGCGGGCCGCGTTGAGGCCCTGATCGGCCAGTTCGATCTGCGCCATTTGCGTCATACCCGCTGTGGAGTGCTTTCTTCAGGCGAGCAGACACGGGTGGCGCTCGCGAAGGCCCTGTTGAACCGCCCGGAGCTCCTGTTACTCGACGAGCCCACCGCCTCGCTCGACCCGTCGGCCGCGCAAACCGTGCGTCAGCAGATCCGCGAGCTCGCCAGGCAGCAAGGTTGTGGCATTCTGTGGACCTCGCACAACATGTACGAAGTCGAGGAAGTCTGCGACCGCGTCCTGTTCGTGTCACACGGTCGGATCCTTCTCGAAGGCGATCCGCGCGCGCTCCCGTCCGCGCATGGAGCCCGCACCCTGGAAGAGTTGTTCATCCAGCTCGCACGCGAGCCTTTGCACGGCGGTGAGGAGCGACCCCGGTGAGATTGCGCCCCATCGCAGGCATCATCCTGCGACAGTTCTACCTGTTCCGCAGCAGCCCCGTACGCCTGTTGCCAACCTTCGCCTGGGTGGCCATCGACATCGTCGTGTGGGGATTCCTGACACGCTATCTCAACAGCGTCTCCAGCGGGCAGGTCAACTTCGTGCCCAGCCTGCTGGGGGCCGTCCTGTTCTGGGACTTCTTCACCCGCATCATGCAAGGCGTGACGACGGCCTTCTTCGAGGACGTGTGGTCGCGAAATTTCCTCAACCTGTTCGCGACTCCCCTGTCCATATCGGAGTATGTCACGGGCCTGGTGCTCACCAGCGTCGCGACGAGTCTCATCGGACTCGTTGCCATGCTCGTCCTGGCGACGTTGGTCTTCGGCCTCTCGTTCATCTCCCTCGGCCTGATGCTCATTCCTTTCGTGTTGGTGCTGTTTCTGTTCGGCGTGGCCCTGGGGGTCATGGCGAGCGCCCTGGTGTTGCGCCTGGGACCGGCCTCGGAATGGCTGGTTTGGCCGATGCCCGCGATGCTGTCTCCGTTTGTTGGCGTGTATTACCCGCTCTCGACCCTGCCCGCCTGGATGCGCGCGGTGGGTTATTTGTTCCCGCCCTCTTATGTGTTCGAGGGAATGCGAGCCCTCGTCAATGGGCAGTCGTTTTCCGCCACCGCGCTGATGACGGGCGCGGTCCTCGCGATCGCGCAGGTCTTGCTTGCGGGATACTTCTTTGCCCGTGTGTTCCGCTATACGGTGAAAACCGGGCTCCTGGCCCGCTATAGCGCCGAGAGTGTCGGTTAGGCGCCGGTATCGAGCATTGCCAGGCCAGCCTCGGCCATCACCATCAGCGCGTGCTCGGTGAGATCCCGCTCGGCGGCGGAGAGTCTGGCCACCAGCGCTTTCTGGAACCGCCGGAAGTGCGGCCTGAAGCTGGCGAAGTGCGCCTTCCCTGCCGCGGTGAGTGAGAATCGCGGCGAGCGACGATCGCGGACGTTGGCATGCCGCTCGACGAAACCCCGCTTCTCGAGCGAGGCGACGGAGCGACTCACCTCCGCCGGATCCACGCAGGCCTGGCGAGCCATCTCGCGCACGGATCCGTTATGCAACACGCCCAGCTGCGCCACGACTCGCCACTCCGCGACCGAGATACCGGACTTCTCTTTCAGGAGCCGCTCGACCTGCAGGTCAATGAGCTTGGCTACCAACAGGAGCTTCAATGGCAGATAGTCGGCACCCCCTAGCCTCCACACCGGCTCGAGTGGACCCAGGTTGGCCCGCAGGCTCACCGAGCCCAGCCGGGGCGCCCGCTTGGCGGCGGAGCCTTTCACGGCGACAGAGTCCGGAAACGCGCCGACTTGAT
>DAITMW010000493.1:0-3665 GCA_036834945.1 Steroidobacteraceae bacterium | reverse complement strand
GTTCCTCAGCCCTCTGGTGGATCACCTGCCAGCGTCCACGACCGTGCCGTCACCACGCGACGTGCTGGGCCACGACATCGGTGAGCCGCGCAAGCTCGATTACTACGAAGACCTCCTGAAGTACTACCGGGCACTCGCCGCGAAGTCTCCGCGGGTCAGGATCATCGACACCGGCAAGACGGAGGAGGGCCGGCCGACGGTCGTTGTCCTGATCTCGTCAGAAACCAACATCAGCCAGCTGGATACGAACCGCCAGAACCTGGCCAGGTTGGCCGACCCGCGCGGTCTGACCGACGCGCAGGCACACGAGATCATCGCGCAAACCAAGCCGATGTACCTGGCGCTGGGTGGGCTGCACAGCGCCGAGACCGGGCCGCCGGAAATGCTGGCGGAGCTGGCGTACCGGCTGATCACCGAGGATTCGGACCTGGTGCGCAAGGTGCGCGACAACGTCATTGTCGGCATCAACCCGGCTAGTGACCCGGACGGACGGGACCGGTATACGGACTGGTATTACCGGAACATGATCGATAACACGGACGACCTCGAGCCGGTGCACGGCGCGCCCTACTGGGGCAAGTACATCTTTCACGACAACAACCGGGACATCAACTACACCGGCTACAGCGCCCGCAACCTGCTCGAGTTCTACCTGCGATGGCATCCGCCGATCGTTCACGACCTGCACGAGTCGGTGCCGTTCCTGTATTCCTTCAGCGGCCAGGCGCCGCAGAATCCGAACCTGGATCCGATTCTCTACAGCGAGCTGCCCTGGTTCTCCAACTTCGAGATGGCGCAGCTGACGAAGTACGGCATGCCGGGCGTGTGGGATCACGGCTACGTGGATGCATGGTCGCCCGGTTACGTCGCCTTCATGTCGTCCAACCACAACGGCATCATCCGGTTCTACGAGACGTTCGGCAATGGCGGCGCGACGACGATGTTGCGTCATGTGAAGCCGATCAAGGGCGTGGGGGATGGATTCCGGCTCGGCGATGACACCAGGCGCGAGTGGTTCCGGCCCTCGCCGCCGTACGACACGGTCGAATGGTCGATCCGCAACAACACCAACTACATGGAGACCGCGCTGCTCACCGGTCTGCAGATGACCTCGATGTTTCCGCAGGTCATCCTGGAGAATTTCTACAAGAAGAGCCGCAATTCCGTCGAGGCGGGCCGGACCCAGGCGCCGTACGCCTACGTCATCCCCGCTGAGCAGGCGGATATGACGCGGGTAGCCCGCATGTTGGACCTGGTGCGCATGCAGGGCATCGAGATCGGACGCGCCACGGAGCCCGTGAAACTGAAGGAGGGCACTTTCCCTGCCGGCTCTTTCGTCATCAAGCGCAATCAACCCTACGGCCGCCTGGCCAAGATCCTGTTGGAAAAGCAGGACTATCCCAAACAGGACAAGGGTGCGCCGCAACTGAAGACCTACGACGACTCCGCCTGGACCATGGGGCTCATGTCGCACGTGCAGGTCGTAGGCAGCGACGACCTGACGGCCCTCGATATTCCCACGCAGCGGGTCGATCACTTCGACGCCCCCGGAACGATCGCCGCTGGCGGCTCCGCGAGCTACGCGGTGCTGGACCTGGGCTCCGTCAACCTGGCGACCCTGCGTTACCGGCTGAAGGACGTGAATCTGCTGGTGGCTGAAAAGAGCTTCACCGAGGGTGGTCATAGCGTTCCGGCGGGCTCCTTCATCGTTCCGGGAAGTGCTTACGCACGCTTGAAGCAACAGGTGGAGTCGCTGGGCCTTACGGCGGTGGGCCTGTCCGACAAGCCCAGCGTGCCGACACACAAAGCGGCACTCCCCAAGGTTGCGATCTACAGCACCTGGGGTGCCACTCAGAATGTGGGTTGGGTCCGTTACGGCTTCGACCAGTACGAGGCACCCTACAGCCTGATCTTCAAGGATGACGTCAAGAAAGGGCACCTGCACGGCCGTTACGACATCATCATCATTCCCAGCCAGGGCAGGAACGCGAAGAGCATCGTGTACGACATCCCGATGCACGGCAAACCGCTGCCGTACACCAAGACGGCGCAGTTCAAATATCTCGGTGACTACGGCTCATCACCGGACATCCGGGGTGGCATGGGGCTCGATGGGCTGGAGGAACTGCGCAAATTCGTCGAGGAGGGTGGCACGCTCATTACTCTTGGCGAGGCGAGCTCGCTTCCGGGTGAGTTCGGTCTTCTCGAGGACATCAACGTCGAGCATCCTTCCAAGGGCTTTTATGCACCGGGTCCGGTGGTGAACGCGAAAGTTCTCGCGCCCGCGAATCCGATTTTCTACGGCTACACCGAGGACACGGTGTCCGTCCGATGGGCGAGCAACTCGCTGTTGTCCGTGCCGCTGCGCGACAAGAACGACGTGCTGATGGAGTTCCCGGGCGGGAAGAAAAACGTGTTGAGCGGCCTCATGGCCGGTGCCGAGGAAGTCAAACATCGCCCGGCCATTGTCGCGGTGCCGGCGGGGGAGGGACAGATCGTCATGTTCGCCACCAATCCCGTTTACCGTGGGCAGAACTACGGCGAGTACCGGATGCTGTTCAACGCGATGTTCAACTACAAGGACCTGCGCTTGGGCATCAACACGAGCCCGCCCAAAGCGGAGCCTGTGGAGGATCCCGACGCCGAGTAGGGGATTGCGGCTTGCCTCCAGCGGGCCGGCGCTGCTAGCTTGGGATATGAGCCGCTGCCGGATGAATTGAATGGGCGCCCCGCTGGAGGGTTTGCGCGTCGTGGAGTTGGCCCGCATCCTGGCGGCGCCCTGGATCGGCCAGACATTGGCCGACCTGGGTGCGGATGTCGTCAAGGTCGAGGCTCCCGAGGGCGATGAGACGCGACGATGGGGGCCGCCGTTCGTGCGCGGGCCGAACGGAGAGCCCCTGGATGCGGCCTACTTCCACTGCTGCAATCGCGGCAAGCGCTCGCTGATCGCCGATTTCAGTACGCCTCGGGGGCAGGAAGTCGTCAGGGCTCTGGCGCAGCGCTCGGACATCCTGCTCGAGAACTTCAAGGTGGGCGGCCTCGCCAAATATGGGCTCGACTACGCGAGTCTGAGCGCACTCAATCCGCGACTCATTTATTGCTCGGTGACCGGATTCGGCCAGGCCGGGCCTTACGCGCACCGGGCCGGCTATGACTTCATGATCCAGGGCATGGGTGGGATCATGGACCTGACGGGCGAGCCGAACGGCGCTCCGCAGAAAATCGGCGTGGCATTCGCCGACATCTTCACGGGGACCTACGGCACGATCGCGGTGTTGGCCGCCCTGGCACAACGCGAGCGTACCGGCCTGGGGCAGCATGTCGACATGTCGTTGCTCGACTCGATGGTCGGGGTGCTCGCCAACCAGGCCACCAGTTATCTGGTCTCAGGCGTTCAGCCGCGACGCATGGGCAATGCTCATCCCAACATTGTGCCCTACCAGGCATTCGCGGTAAGTGACGGCTACGTCATCATCGCGGTGGGCAGCGATGCGCAGTTCGCGCGCCTGTGCGAGTTTCTCGGTATGTCGGAAGTTGCCGCGGACCCGAAGTTCGCGACCAACGCAACCCGCGTGATTCACCGCGACGAGCTCGTAGGCAGACTGGCCGCCAGCCTGGCGTCACGGACCCGCGATGAGGTGCTCGCGGAAATGGAAAAGCGGGGC
>DAITMW010000492.1:0-3671 GCA_036834945.1 Steroidobacteraceae bacterium | reverse complement strand
CCGCCCCGAGCGCCAGCCCTTTACGCTCATCCTCGATGCTCGTGACGACGATGACGGGGATGCTCTGGGTCAACGGATCACTCTTGAGCTCGCTCAGCCAACGCCAGGTATCCTCGCCGCGCAATACAATGTCGAGCAGAATCGCCTGTGGCCGGGTGCGCCTCAGGATCTCGCGTGCTTCACGCAGATTGCGCGCACTCAACGGCTGGTAACGCGAGTCGCGCAGATGCTTGTCATAGATGAGACGGGCCTCGGGATCATCGTCGAGCACCAACACAGGCGCGCGACCGAGCTCGACAGCGGTCTCGAGCGCGTCCGACACACCGAGAGCATCGCTTTCGAAATGCGCCACGACTGTGGCGCTGAACACCGACCCAACACCCCGCTCGCTGTGTACGCTCACGTCACCGCCCAACAGATGTGCCAGGCGCCGACACAACGGCAAGCCGAGTCCCGTGCCCTTGACCCGGCCCTGCAAGTGGCTGGGCAACTGCGTGAACTCGTCGAAAATGCGCCCCTGGTCTTCCGCAGCGATGCCGATCCCCGTGTCGGCAACACTGAAGCGGATCGTGCGCCGATCCTCGCTCAGCTGCGCCGACACGCGCACCTCACCCTGTTCGGTGAATTTGATGGCATTGGAGATGAAGTTACGCAGGATTTGCGACACCTTGCCTTCGTCATTGAACAGCGTCAGGGCCTGCGGCGGCTCTTCGAACACGAGCTTGACCGCATCCCCGACCAGCAGTGGCCGCAACATGCCGCGCAGGGCGCTGAACAGGTTGCCCACGGAGAACTCGATCGGACGCACTTCGATCTTGCCGGCCTCGATCTTCGCCAGATCCAACAGGTCGTCCACCAGCGCGGTCAGGTCATCGGACGCCTTCGCAATGAAACCGACCTGCTTTTCCTGCTCGGGGCTCAGCTCGCCATCGATGCGATCGAGCAGCAGCCGGCTCAATGCCCGGATCGAGTTGAGCGGTGTGCGGAACTCGTGACTCATGTTGGAGAGGAAGCGTGACTTCATCTCGTCCGCGCGCCTCAGGTGATCCGCTTTCTCATCGAGTTCCGCGTAGAGCGCGACGACACCACGGTTCGTATCCTCGAGCTCACGGTTAAGGTTGAGGAGCTCCTCCTGGCGCTCGCGCAGCTCGCCCAGGGCACGCACGAGCTCGCGGTTTTGCTCCTGCAACTCCCCGAGCGCATCTCCTGTCACGCTCGTGCTCATCTGCGCCGTGATCCGGGCAAACTGAGTCTGCGTAATCAGCGGCGCGCGGTGCGGAAGGATTTTCTTCATCAGCACGTCGGTGCCAACACCGGGCCTGCTGTCGATCTCCACCTGGTCCATGAGGCGGTGCGCGCCGATGATCCCAACGCCCATTCCGGTCTTCGACTGGTACTGGCCGCTCATGACGTGCGCGAGATCGGCGATCCCCGGCCCCTGGTCGCGCACACGCACCAACAACAACTGCGGCGCGCTCGTACCCTCGATCGCGAATTCGGCTTTGCCCCCCGCGGCATAACGGAACGCGTTGCGCACGATCTCCGAGACCGCGGTTGCGATCCGGGTCTGGTCCTGCCCATCGAAGCCGACGAGTTTCGCAATCTCCCGCGCCCGCTGGCGCGCGATGACGACATCCTGCTCGTGGCGAATCGCTATGGTGAGGAGGGGTTTCGGCATTTTCAGGCGTGGGCCATGTTCTTCAGGACAACTACCGTTACGTCGTCTCTGCCGCGATCGTGGTCGCGATATAGGACACCGGCAACCAGGCCGGCGTGCTTGGCGGCCAGTCCGGGGTAGTCGGCACTCGCCCAATGGGTGGCCAGGCCGTCACTATGCAGGATCAGGAGCGCCCCTGCAGGGAAAGCGAACTCGAACTCCTGCACCCGCCGCAACACGTGGCCCAACGTCCCGCTATGGGACACGAGCTGGCGTCGCTCCCCCGTCGCTTCGATCCTGCAAGATATATTACCAATGCCCGCGAACGTGCCCTGCCTTTTCGACGCCAGCACCCGGGCCGCCGCTCCGGCGGCGCCACGGGTCGCGGCCAACGCGCCATGGCAGAGCCGCATGAGCTCCCCCGGCGATGCTGCGGAGCTTGCGGCAAACGCTTCGGTCGCAGCCCTGGCAGCCCGAGCGGCATTCGGGCCGTGGCCGAGGCCGTCGACCACGAGAACAGTGCGGTAATCGCCTGAGGGCTCGAGGAGCCAACCGTCACCCGCAACTTCTTCGCCCTTCTTGGGAAGACAGATCGCACCCAGCTCGATCTCTGCGTCCGGTGGCGGAATCAGCTGTGTCGCCCAGATCTCCACGCGCAAAGCGGTTCCATGCCCCTGCTGCGAATAGATGTCAAATGAAGGCGACAGCCGTGAGAGCGCGCCGAGGCCCCCTCCCATGGAGCCCGCAGTCGAGTATCCATCACGCAGGCTCGCGCCGACATTGGCGATTCCGGGGCCACGATCCAGGGCCAGAAGCTCCATCCCCACGCTCGCGCCGCGCAACATCGGGGCGAGCAATATTTTTCCGTGACCGGCATGCTTCACGATGTTGGTGGCCGCTTCCGTGGCCGCCAGGGCGATCTTGCCCGCCTGGGTCGCGTCGAACGACAGTGATTCGGCCATCTCCACGGCGGCCCGGCGGGCCTCTCCCACCTGCGAACGGTCGTCGATCTGGATCAGTACCTGCGATGGCACGGCCGCTCACTCATGGGAAAGTCATCGCCAACGGGCAATCATCACCTGCGTTCCCTCTCCCAACTTGGACACGATGGAAAAATCGTTAGAGAGGCGTTTGGCGCCGCTCAATCCCAACCCCAACCCCCCGCCGCTGGTGTAGCCATCCTTCAAGGCCTGCTCGACATCAGCAATTCCGGGTCCCTTATCCGTAAAGACGAGCCGCACGCCCCGTCGCGGAGACTCGCTCAGGCGCACGATCTCGACCTCCCCGCCGCCGCCGTAATCCAGCGTATTACGGGCGAGCTCACTGGCGGCCGTGACCAGCTTCGTCTGGTCGACGAGCGAAAAACCCTGCGCTACCGCGGCTTCGCGCGTCGCCTGGCGCACGCGCACGATGTCCTCCTGCGTGCGTATGGGCAGGACGGCACTGTTGACGACTGTCATGAGCGTGTCGGGATGATTACCGCTACTCGTTCGCCAACCGTTCGTGCAGCAGAGCCATGCCGCGATCGACGTTCAGAGCCGTACGCACCCCTTCCAGCGACAAGCCGAGCTCGACCAGAGTGATGGCAACTGCCGGCTGAATCCCGACGACCACCGTCTCGGCGTCCAGCACTTTCGCCATGGCAGCGATGTTGCTGATCATCCGGCCGATGAAGGAGTCCACCACCTCGAGGGACGAGATGTCGATGAGCACGCCGCGTGCACGGGAAGCAACGATCCGGGCCGTCAGGTCATCCTGCAATTGCATCGCCAGCTGGTCGTGCATGTCGACCTGCACCGTGACCAGCAGAAATCGCCCCATTTTCAGAATCGGAATCTTTTCCATCGCGAACCCGTCAGGTCGTACCCAGCTGTTGCGGCAATTTCGCCTGGGTTCGCTTGAGGGCAACTGAGAAGGCATCCGCGAGGGACGCCTTGGTCGTTACCTCCGAGAGGTTCACGCCGAGATGCACGATGGTCTGGGCGATCTGCGGACGGATACCGCTGATGATGCA
>DAITMW010000491.1:0-3738 GCA_036834945.1 Steroidobacteraceae bacterium | reverse complement strand
ACCGGTGCGGGAGCGGGGGGATGAGGTCCGGGACGAGAGGCTCTACGGCATTCCTCCAACACGGGCTTACCTGGAGCGCCGGCCGGCCGGGCTCAATCCGCTCCTGCGACAGTACCTCCAGGCCTGCCTGGCCACCTCGCCCCGCTTCTACGAAGTTGTGAACTGCAGCGCCGGGCAGGGTTTCCGGGCGCGCGATATTTTCACCAATGTGATCCACACGGTGAGTGAGGTGGTTGCCTCGACCTCGTTGGAGCGAGGGCACATCCTGTACGCTCATCTCATCCCGCTCGGCGAGATCACACTTCTGGATGCGATCTCACCGCTGAGCTTTCCTCCGCAGTCCAAGTTGCGCCTGCTGCAGTTGTGCCCGGGAGAGCGGGCTCGTGAGCCGGCGGGGACGGAGTTCAGGCGCCTCTACTTCAACCTCTGCGCCAGCGCTGCACGCTGAGAAATACGCGCTTTGCAAGGAATCGCGCGTTGGCGGTAACCTTCGTGCTTCAGGCAACGGAGGTCACACGTGTCAGATCGTGGGTCTATCCCGGAGAGCGAGGCGCCCGTATTGATCGCGGGTGGCGGTATGGTCGGCCTGTGCGCGGCGGCTTTTCTCGCTCAGCGCGGAATTCCTTCCCTGACAGTAGAGAGGCTCAGGGACAGCTCCCCCCTGCCGCGCGCAGCCTTTTTCCACATGCGGACCCTGGAGATGTTCCGTTCCCTCGGCATCGAGCAGGCGGTACGCGAGGGCTCGGCCCGGGATTTCGTGCCGGAAGGGGCGATCGTGGCCCTGGAGTCGGTCTCGGGGCGCAAGCTCGCCGACATCATGCCGAGCCTCAACGAGGGAGTGGAAGCCCTGAGCCCCTGCCGGCGCCTGTACCTGAATCAGCCTAACCTCGAGCCTATTTTGCGCGCGCGAGCTCGGCGGGCAGGGGCAACGATCATCCAGGGCGCGTCAGTGGAACGCGTGCGACAGGATGCGGATGGCGTTTCCCTGCTCGTGAAGGATATCGACACCGGGCGCGAGCGCGAGCTTCGTGGCCGATATCTCATCGCGGCGGACGGTGGCCACTCCAGGATACGTGAGTCTCTCGGTATCCGTTACGAAGGCCGGGGCGCCTTTTCCAACTCCGTGACGATCTATTTCACCGCCGACCTGTCCCCGTGGCTGGGTGACAAGGCCTGGTCGATCATCTACGTGAACAACCCGGTGTTGCACGGCTTTTTCCGGATGAACCGCGCGGCCCAGGCCGGCTTTCTCGCGGTGAATACGGTCGGCGACCCGGCGTTGGATCTCGAGGCAAGCACCAATGCCGCCGCCGATGTGAGTGAAGCCCACCTGATCGAGCTCGTTCGTGGGGGTGTCGGCGTGCCTGACCTGCCAGTCAGGATCGACGGCTGGACGCGCTGGCGTGCGACGGCATGCGTCGCGGAGCGACTTCAGGAAGGGCGCATTTTCATAGCGGGCGATGCCGCCCACCTCATGCCTCCAAACGGAGGGTTTGGCGGCAACACGGGAATACACGACGCACACAATCTCGCGTGGAAGCTCGCGCTCGTGTTGCAGGGGCATGCCCACCCGAGACTGTTGGAAACCTATGCGCTCGAGCGCAGGCCGGTGGCGGAATTCACTGTCGGCCAGGCATTCACGCGGTACGTGCTGCGCACGGCGCCGTGGCTGAAGCCAACACAGGCCATCGATCCGCAGGTGAATGACTTCGATATCGAGCTGGGCTATCTGTATGGCGTGGACGGTTCGGTTCACGCGGATCCCCGCGTGACTCGCGGAATGCCCGGCTCGCGTGCCCCCCATGTGTGGCTCAGCCGATCGGGTCAGAGAGTCTCGACGCTCGATCTGTTCGGCAACTTTGTGCTGCTCACCGGGTCGGCCGGTGACAGTTGGAGTCAGATTGCTCCAACCGTCGCCCGACAGTTCGGTGGTCTGCCTCTCGATATCCATCGGGTCGGACGGGACCTGGGCGATGAGGCTGGCTGCTTTTGCCAGGCCTACGGACTCACCGACACAGGCGCGGCTCTCGTGCGGCCTGACGGATTTGTCGCGTGGCGATCGGAGGGCGCCGTTTCCGATCCGCGCGCCGTGCTCCAGGACGTTTTCGCTCGCCAGCTGGCAACAGCCTGACGTGGGCTGCGTGGCCAAGGCTGACGCGAGCCACTTGGCAACCCCAGAAGTTGGCTGCGTAGCCATCTTGACGGGCCGCCTGACAACCGCGTGAGGTGGGCCACGTGGCCACATCCAGATGCGGGGGCACCCTCGCAACCGCCTGACGCGATATGTCAGATCATTCTGTCTCCATCGGGCGTCAGTGTCGCTGACGTGCTCAGGCTGATTATAGTTGCCTCTTGTACAGTGCCCCGCAGTCGCGCTTCGGTGACATATGAGCGTGTACCAAGAGGAATTGATGAGCGAAGTCTGGTCGAAGTGGCAGGGACACGTCGTCAACGACACGTTCCCCCTGCGCCGCTATCTCGGCAGCTCGGATCACAGCGGCGTTTTCCTGACTGACTTCGCGGGCCGCGAGCCGACGGAAGTCGCAATCAAGCTCGTCCGGGTCATGCCGCACCTGGTGGAGTCGTACCGCCAGCAGTGGGAGCTGGCCGCGACCGTCGAGCACCCGCAGCTGATTCGCCTTTTAGAGACAGGTCGCTGCCAACTGGATGGGCAGCCGTACCTCTATCTGGTGATGGAATACGCCGACCAGACGCTGGCGCAATTGTTGGAGCATCGAGCGCTCGCGGAGGACGAGGCGCGCGAGATGCTGCTGCCGGTCCTGGATACCCTGGCGTTCCTGCACAACCGGAATCTCGTTCAAGGGCAGTTGAAGCCAGCCAACATCCTGGTAGTTGGAGACGAGCTGCGGCTGGCGAGTGACACCATCCGCAACGCGAGCGAGGCGACTGCCAGCATCAACATGGTATCGGTGTACGACCCGCCGGAGATTCACGACGGGACGGTTTCCACGGCGGGTGACATGTGGGCGCTCGGTATCACCCTTTTCGAGGCGCTGACCCGGAGTCCGCCCATCGGGCTGGATGTGCGCCGGGAGAGCGTCACGTTGCCTGCGCAGTTCTCGCCGATGTTCCGGGATATCGTCGGGGGGTGCCTGAGTCGTCGGACGTTCGACCGGCCCAAGGCGTCGGAGCTGGCTGCCCGGTTGCGCGGACAGTTGGAGGGCGAAGGGGCAGCGGCGGGTGTCAATGGCGATGCGACTGCCGCAGCGGCGACGTCTGATGCGAGTGCGGCAGCCCGGGTCGCGTCGGTCACCGTGTCAGCGCCGACTTCCACGGTCGCCGCGCAGGGTGCGGAGAGTGAAGCGCCGGACGTCGGCGCTGCGAGCCGAGTTGCGTCGGCTGCTGCTACGTCTGTTTCTAATGCGACCGCTGCGGCGGCGCGCGTTGCTGGAGCCGTGCCGCCCGGCGTTGCCGATGCTGGCGGCGCTGCCAGTGTCGCTGCCAGTGCGGCTCGAGCGGCGGCGACTTCGGGTCAGGCACCTCGAGTTACCGGCGCAGTTGGACCCACGCCTGGGTTGACTGGGACGCCACGGGTTGCGACCAACTCGCCTGCGTCGACGGGAACGCATCGAGCGTTGGCGTCCACGCCCGACTCGATGGGGACGCATCGGGTCGTGACCGCGACGCCTGAATCGACGGGTGCGCGTCGGGCCGCGAACCCAGCGCCCGGGTCGACTGGCACGCAACGGGCTACGACCGCACCGAGTGCGACGACTG
>DAITMW010000490.1:0-3796 GCA_036834945.1 Steroidobacteraceae bacterium | reverse complement strand
ATCAGCGCAATGTTTGAGAGCCCAAAGAGTACATTAGCTGTCGGTAGTGAGAGATTGAGCAGGCGCTCGCTTTTTGATGGACATTGGAGCACGGTTTTTGAGGGGGTTCCCGGAACCGGTTCCGGGGTTCTGTAGAGAGCGGACGGGAACTGGGACCCGGAACCAACGCGCCTGGGAAGGCGTCAGGTTGTGGTGTCCAGGTGATAGCCCTCGGGTGAGTGGACGAGACGACCGGCGCGGGTGAGATCGAGCAGTCGCGCGTAGAAGGTCGCTTTGCGCACGGAGCATAGGGCGCGCAATTTGGCCGCGGGGACGGGACGATCGGAGTGGCTGAGGATGCTGACGATGCGTTCGTCGAGCGAAGCCGGTGGCGGAGTGTCGTCTTCGGGTGGGGAAGCGCGCTCGATGCGCAGTTGCAATGCCAGGGACTCACCGCATTGCGCGAGCTCGAGATGCACGGGTGGCAGGGAGGGTGCCGCGCGATGTTCGACGGTGAGCTGGAGTTCGTTTCCGGCCCGGCGCAGGTAGAGGTTGCTATCACCCCACGCATGGAACTCGGAGGAGCCGCGTAAGGCCTGACCGGCGCGGATGCGGTCGCCGCCCTTCTTGGCGTGGTGAACGACGAGCACGGCGAGGTGATGACGTCGCTGCAGCTCGCGTAAGTAAGCCAGGAGCGGTGCGACCTCACCGCTGGCGTTCTCATCGATGCGATGCAGACGCACGAACGGATCCAACACCAACAAAGTCGGTTTGAGTTGCTCGACGGTGTTTTCGAGCTTGGTGCGATCGGCGGAGAGATCCAGCCGAACGGTGGGCGCGGTGATCACCTGGACATCCAGCTCCTGCAAGCTCAACCTTGCTGCGGCACAGATACCTTCGAGCCGCCGACGCACGATGTGCAGGGCATCTTCCGCGGCATAGAGCAGGACTCGTCCGGCCGTGGGGACGGGGAAGTGGCGCAGGCACGGAGTGCCGGAAGCGACGGCCACCGCCAGATCCAGTGCCAGGAAGGATTTGCAGCACTTGGGCTCGGCGCCGATGATGCCGACGGCTTGTTCCAACCACAGCCCCGTCACGAGCCACCGCTGTGCCTCGGAGCGCGCCGGCAGCTGATACGCGGGTTGGAACGGCAAGAGCCGATCGGGGGCTACACTCATCGGCGTGCGCTAGCGAGGGCGGGTCGTGTGGCGGTCTTGGTCTGCGCCGCCGCGGACGGGTTGAAGGCCTCGAAGAACAACTTCTCATCCAGCTGCGGCGCTTCGCGCTGGGCGGCGAGATCGAGCAATTCGCTGGCGAGGTTCATCAGGGCACGCAAGTTGCCTTGCGCGTGATCGGATAAAGTGGCGATCAACTCCGCCGTCATGAGCTTGGCAGCACCCGCGCAGTGCAGGGCATGCGCGAGGCACCCCCGCAGTTCCTCGGGCGGAGCACGATCCAGGGTCAGTTTGACCCGCATGCGCGACCCCAGCGGCGCAAGTTCTTCACACCGGAAGCGCTCGATCAGACGCTGGTCGCCGGCGAGCACCACGGTCAGCAGCAGCTGAGAGTCCAGCCGCGAGGAAGATAACAGCCGCAGCTCTCCCAACACGGTCTGCTGGGCTTCCTGAGCTTCGTCCACAAGCAACACGGGGCGGCAGGCCGCCGCGTCGATGTGGGCCTGCCAGCGCTCGCGCAACGCTTTGGCACCCCCGTAACGGTTGTGTGGGTGGAGTTCCACGCCGAACAGGTCGCCCATCTCGCGGTAAAAGTCGGCCAAGCCCGCCTGCGGTCGCGAGAGCGCTCCGACTTTCACATCCCGTAGCCCCGAGAGCTGCTCTGCGAGCATGCGCAGGGTGGCGGACTTTCCCACCCCCGACGGGCCGGTCAGCAGCGCAAAACCACCCTCGCCGATGAGTTGTTCGACACGCCAGCAGAAGGACTCGATGCGCGGCGTGCGTTGCAGGGCCTCGACCGGTATGTCGGCCGAGAAGGGATTGAACTTCAGCCCATAGAGGGCCAGGAGTTTTCTGTTCATGGGATCTCGCCTTCATTCTTCGGTGTCGTGGTGGGGGACGTGTCCTCCATAGGCAGATACGGCGGCGGCAGTCCGCTTGCGGCTTGCTGTGACAAGAGCTTCGAGAGCAGGGGCGCAAGTCTGGAGGTGGATTGCAAAGTCATTCCTGGGCGAGCGGCCACCGGCTCCAGTGGCCGGCGCACACCGCGCGCGTTGGCCGCCTTGTCCTGGGGGAAGAGCCGACCCAACACGGCTCCCGTACGCTCATCGACCAGGTGAACGTGGGTAAGATCCCAACTGGCGTAACGGACCTGCAGGCGGCTCAGATGCCGATAACAGTTTGGGACCTCGAAGCGGCGCGCCTCGATCACGACCGTGCCATCGCTGGATCGCTGGGTGCGCTGCTCGGTTCGGGTGAAGGCCAGCCGCAACGCGCCGCTCTCCGGACAGGGACGAGTCACCTCCGGACCTGCGAGGAAGCGAGCGAGCGGCGTCTGACCGGTTTCCGAGTGTCTCGAGCGGTTGTATTGATACTCCACCCACGCCTGAGTGGCTTCGTTCAGGGCCTCCAGCGTCAGATCGCGGACGTCCTCGAGCATGGCCAACAGCTGACCTTCAACACTGCTCCAAAGAACCTCGATCTTGCCGTTCATATAGGCGCTATAGGGAAGAGTTTTTGCATCGATCACACCCAAGCGAGTCAGTCCCTCGGTGATCTCCGCGGCCGTCATCGCCGCTCCGTTGTCGTGGTACCCGGAGGCTGCGAGTCCTCGCTTCATAAACGCCTGGCAGAGGGTGTGCGCCACGATCTGCGCACGCTCCTCCCCCAGATACCATTGCAAGTGGCAGGCGAGCCGAGATCGGTCATCGAGGACCCCGATCAGGATCGGGGTCTCGTACCCTCCGCGCGTTGTGAGGACCTGGAGCGATCCCTCATGGCCATCCCAATGCCAGATGGAGTTCACGTACTCGGCTTCATAACTGCGCACCTCTCGCTGAAGCAGGCGCTTCTCGGCGCGATCGGCGCCTTCGGTCTGGCGCGTGCTCAGACGATGGCGCTTGCGTAAGCCGTGCGCTTTGAGGAAGCGCTGGACCGTCGAGTAGCACGGTACGGGAGCAAACTCCGGATGCGCCTCGGCCAATGCTTTCAGGTTCAAGTAATGCAGGTGGGCTGACCAACTCGTATGGGCAGCGTACTGCTCGCGCAACACAAGTTGCACGGCAGCGCTCACCGAGCGCTGCGTGCCAAGGTCCTTGCGGACCTTCCGGCGCAAAACACCTACTGGATCACGACGTTCCCGGCGCGCCGCGTACCACCAACGTTCAATCGTAGAGAGCCCAAAGCGCACCGGCTGGCCCGTCACCGGGTGTCGCCAGGTGCGCTGCGCGAGCGCACGCAGCGCCGCTCGCAGCGCTCCCTTCTCGGGCGGCGCGGCCAACAGTTGGCCGATCACAGCGTACCGTACGTGTGCCCAACGGTCGTGCACCGAGGCATTTGCAGGCTCGTTCACGCCAACACCGCCATCCCATCCACTTCGGCGAGAACGATAAAACAAACCACCTCAGGTCGTGGCGACCAACTTCTGCGGATCGGCCCCGCTCATTGAAGAACGTGCGCCGTTACATGAGTGGAGTGCTCCGTCGGCCAGCGGTCAGGGGTGCGAGAAAACGCAGCAACGCCAGGAGTTGTTCCTCCACCCCTCCCGCGAACTGCTCCAACAGAGACATCGGCAACGCGCATCGAGGCACTACCGATCCGAACACTCCGCTGGAGCCACGCCAGAAGGCACTCTCCGGCAACGT
>DAITMW010000489.1:0-3802 GCA_036834945.1 Steroidobacteraceae bacterium | reverse complement strand
TTGGCCGATGCCATGAGCGCGGGCGAAAGCCCCAGCTTGTTGGCGGTGACCACCTGAAGGTTGCCGAACAATGCATTGGCCGAGGTATCGCTGCCCGTGAGAAACACTCCGAGCCAACCCAACGGACCGCTGAAGAATGGAAAGAGCACGCCCGTTGCGGCGAAGGCCAGTCCCAGCGTCGCGGTCAGGCCCGCATAGTTCATGAGGTAGGCGAGTGCCAACACGGCCGCCATGGTGACGATCGACCAGAAAAGATCCGTGAAAGTCCGTCCGATGACCGCGAAGAAGCGCCCCACGGGAATCTTGAGCAGGAGTCCCGTCCCGATGCAGGCAAACAGCGCGGCGGTACCGCCCGCGGACAGCAGGTTGAGAGTGAACTTCGCCGGGTAGGGCGAGAGCTCCGGTACGACCGGGGGCAGACGGCCGATCTGCCCGTCGAGCCCCGGCCAGCCGAAGGAGATCGTGGCCTTGTCGAGAAGGTGCTTCACCGGAGCGGCGCCCCAGAGCAACACGAAGATGACGAGCAGGATGTAGGGTGACCAGGCGCGCAGCAACACTGCCGCCGGCAGGCCCGATGCGGTGCGTGCAACGACGTCATCGCTCGGCTTCCACACGCTCAGGAGCGCCACGAGGGACAGGATGGCCGCGATCGAGGCCAGGATGTCGGTCAGGTACGGACCGATGTAGTTTGAAACCAGGAACTGCGTGACCGCGAAGGACAGGCCGCACACCAGGCTCGCCGGCCAGACGGCGCGCACTCCCTTTGTTCCTGACATCACCAGCACGAGGTACGTCGGGATGAGCAGCGACAGCGGAGCGCAGATGCGGCCCACCCCGGCGCTGAGTGTGGCCAATGGCAGATTTGTGACACCGGCCAGAGTGACCAACGGCGTTCCGATGGCGCCGAATGCAACCGGTGCGGTATTCGCCAGGAGGCAGATGCCGGCGGCGTAGAACGGCGAGAATCCCAGTCCCGCGAGCATGGCGGAGGCCACCGCCACCGGCGTGCCGAAGCCCGAGGCGCCTTCGACGAACGCCCCGAAAGCAAACGCAATGAACAGGGCCTGCAGCCGTCGGTCAGGGGTGAGATGCCCGACCGAGTCCTTGATGATCTGGAACTGGCCGGTCTCGACCGTCAGGCGGTAAAGCGCCACGGCCCAGAACACAATCCAGGCGATGGGGAAGAGCCCGAACGCAGCCCCATAGAGAGTGGCGCTCGCCAGGAGCGGGAGCGGCATTCCATAAACCGTTCCGGCGACGATGATGACCGTCGCCAGGCCCAGCACGGCGGACTTCCATGCCGAAATCCTGAACACGCCCAGCGACAGCAGCATGACGAGTATCGGGAGGGACGCGACGGCCGCCGACGCCGCCAAGCTGCCGCCCACCGGCATGTAAACCTGATTCCACATCTGTCAGCCCCTCTTTGTTCTTGGCGGTTCCAAGTCGCGCCGGGCGGCAGTGTCCCGGTGGGGCGCAAGAATAGCGCAGCCCTCGACCCTATTTGTATCGGACACTTGTACCTGGACCGGGCCGATGCTATGGTCGGGGCATGGTCTCCTCGCGGTACACCAACTCCATCCTCCTCAACAGCGCCCTCGTGCCGCTGTTGCTTGCACTCGCGCTTCTGCGCCGCCAGGCGCACTGAAACACGCGCCAACGGTCGGCGCCAACAAGACCGGACTTCCCAGGTGATCAAAATCCAGGCTTCGCGTGCGGAGCCAGGGATACCGTTCGAGTCTGTTTGCGTGCGAGAGCTGCCCATGTTGCGTAATCCATCCGACAAGTACCGTCCGTTTGCCCCCGTCAACCTGCCCGACCGCACCTGGCCGGGCCGGACCCTTACCGCGCCACCGACCTGGTGCAGCGTGGATCTGCGCGATGGCAACCAGGCCCTGATCGAGCCCATGGACTCCGCCCGGAAGATGCGGATGTTCAAACAGCTGCTGAAGATCGGGTTCAAGGAAATCGAGATTGGATTTCCGTCCGCTTCGCAGACCGACTTCAACTTCACGCGGGAGTTGATCGAAGGTGGGCTGATTCCCGCCGATGTTACGGTTCAGGTGCTCACGCAGGCGCGGGCCGACCTGATCACGCGCACCTTCGAAAGCCTGCGTGGTGTGCATCGCGCGATCGTGCATCTCTATAACTCGACCTCGACGTTGCAGCGCCGCGTCGTATTCAAGCTGGACCGCGCGGGCATCGTCGACATCGCGGTGAAGGGTGCGCAGCTCATCAAGAAGCTGGCCGACGCAACTCCCGGGACCGAGTGGCTGTTCCAGTACAGCCCGGAAAGCTTCACCGGCACGGAGCTCGATTTCGCCGTTGAGATTTGTGACGCCGTCACCAACGTCTGGCAACCGACCCCGTCGCGCAAGGTGATCCTGAACCTGCCGGCGACGGTCGAGATGGCGACGCCCAACATTTATGCCGACCAGATCGAATGGTTCTCGCGCCACGTCGCGCGCCGCGACAGCGTCATCATCAGCCTGCATCCGCACAACGATCGCGGCACTGGTGTTGCCGCGGCGGAGCTCGCCATGATGGCCGGCGCTGAACGGGTGGAGGGTACGCTGTTTGGTAACGGAGAGCGCACGGGCAACGTCGATATCGTGACGCTCGCCATGAACTTGTACACGCAGGGCGTCGATCCAAAGCTCGACTTCTCCAACATCAACACCATCGCCCATTGCGCCGAGGCCTGCACGCAGCTGCCGATTCATCCGCGGCATCCCTATGTCGGCGACCTGGTCTTCACCGCCTTCTCCGGCTCGCACCAGGATGCGATCAAGAAGGGCCTGGCGGCCCTGGATCCGAACGGCACCTGGGAAGTCCCGTACCTGCCGATCGATCCCTCGGACCTGGGGCGCTCGTACGAGTCGATCATCCGGGTGAACAGTCAGTCGGGCAAGGGCGGTGTGGCATACCTTCTCGAGCGCGACTACCAACTCGTCCTGCCCCGCCGCTTGCAGATCGAGTTCAGCAGGGTGGTGCAGTCGGCCGCCGACACGACTGGCAAGGAGCTCAGCTCACAGGAGCTGTGGGCGCTGTTCGAGGCCGAATACCTGTTTGGCAACGGGCAGATCGCCTATCGCTCGCACCAGCTGACGACCTCGGGAGACGGTGCTGACCGGGAGCGGATGACACTACAGGTTCAGGAAGGCGGCGCGCCCGTGATCCTCCACGGCACCGGTACCGGACCGATCGACGCGGCGGTGCGCGCACTCGCGTTGCCGATCGACGTCGTCGGATACGACGAGCATTCGTGCGGCTCGGGAAGCGATGCGGTGGCGGTTGCCTACGTTGAAGTGTCAACGTCCGATGGAGCTGTCTTCTTCGGTGTCGGCCGGCATTCCAACATCATCACGGCGTCACTGCTCGCGCTGCTGTCGGGGATCAACCGCGCCTTCCGCGCCGGAGTTCTCGTGCGCGATCCCGCGGTGACTACGGGGACCTGACGAGCGGCCTGATCTGGGCGACAACCGCTTTCGGTTGTCGTCCTTCGTCGTACAAGCCCCAATGGGCTTCCTCCGGCTGAGGACGTTGGCCCGCCGGGCCCACATCGTTGAGGCGCCAGGGTGCATCGAACGCCGCGAAGTACGCGAAGGAACGCGCGCCGGTCGGGGGAAAGCGATGTTGTAGCTCTAGGTAAAATGACGCCTGGCGTTTCGGCGTGTAACCGCGATCTTCGGGCGCGGTGGGAATCCCGGTTTCCTTAACGAGGATCGGCCCGCAGTAGCTGTCCGCGAGCTTCGTCACTACGTTCACCACGAACTGCGCCGCGTCCCCGTCCGATGCCGTG
>DAITMW010000488.1:1541-3845 GCA_036834945.1 Steroidobacteraceae bacterium | reverse complement strand
TTCGCTCTCGGCAGCGAGACCACGGGCAAGGAGCAGTGGCAGGGCACCATCAAATTCGCGGCCGTCCACAGCCGCGCGCTCACTCCAGCCCAGGTCATGGAGAACTTCAATGCGGGCGTCGGCCAGCGCTACTACCTGCTGTTCGACATCAGCGCGCAGACGAACATTCCGCAGACCTACATCATGATGACGGCGGCGCAGTACGACTCGTACAGCTACCTGTTCACGAACCCGACGTTCATCAGCCTGGATCCCAGCGCTGCGCCCTCCGGCATCGTGATCAAGAACATCCGCATCGGTGTGAACGGCAACATCCCGACCGCGGGGCAGTCGTTCGCGACTCTGAGCGCGACAGTCGGACCGCCGAGCTACTCGCCGTCCGGTGGCCAGGTGTTGTCGACGGTCGGTGCGGTGATCGCGGCGGACCAGGGGCCGACGACCGACATGTTCTTCCTGTCGTTCGACCAGCTGGGCTCGTTCACTCACACGTTCGTCGAGCCGACGTACAACCCGCCGCCGCAAACCCCGGTCGCACAGCTGCCGGATCTGCCGAGCGACCCTGACTTCGGTGTCGCGTCGTTCGAGCGCGTCTATCACACCATGTCGGCGCTGACAGGCGTGCCGTTCACCAACCAGACGGTCGCCACCCTCTACAACACGATCCAGCAGTCGATGCCCGCCAACACGCAGATCAACGCGTTCCTGGCGACGCACCAGACGGCGATCGGTCAGTTGGCCGGTGCGTATTGCCAGGTGCTGGTGGGCACGCAGTCCTATCGCGATACATTCTTCGGCACCGGGTTGGATTCGGCCATCGGCTCGAGCGCATCCACGTATTTCAGCTCGAGCACGAATGTCAGCGGCGTCGTCAATTCGCTGGTAACCCACATAGTGGGTGGCGCCTATCCGCAGCAGGCCGCCGCCGGTATGACGACCCAGCTCACGGGGTTGCTGAATCGGATCGCCCAGAACCAGATCGCGATCAATCCCGCCCCAACTGTTTCCACAGCGACGATCGCGGCATGCACTGCCGGCCTGGGCAGCGCAGCCACGGTATTGCAGTGATCGGCATCAGGAGAGAGTACCCATGTTCTTCATCGCCAAAAAACTCCCTCGGCCCAAAGCTCCGGGCGAGCCGCTGCTGCACCAGAACCACCGGCGTCCCGTCACCCGTCGCGAGTTGCTCGGGGCGGGACTGGCAAGTGCTCCGGCGATGGTCGTCGGACCGGCCTGGCTGGCAGCGGCGCTGAAGCCGGGTAATGCGCGGGCGCTGACTCTCGTCAACGGTCTGATCCAGGAATGCGGCCTGCAGCACTCGGCCAGCAAGCTTCCTGTGATTTGCTTCGACCTTGCCGGTGGGGCGAACCTGGTCGGGTCCGAAGTGATCGTCGGTCAGAAAGGCGGCCAGGCCAACTTCCTCACCACGGCGGGCTACGGCAAGATGGGTGTGCCGGGCAACATGGTGCCTTCGGCGGCCGGGTTTACCGACAGCACTTTCGGCCTGCTGTGGCATTCTGACGGCGCGATCCTGCGCGGTATGAAGACCAAGGCCACCTCGCCGGCAACGGCCGCCGGCACCAACGGGGCGGTGATCTGTGCCATGTCGCAGAATGACACCGGCCAGAACCCCCACAACCCGATGTATGGCATTGCGGCGACCGGAGCCAAGGGCTCGCTTCTCAACCTCGTCGGCAACCAGTCGAGCGTCTCCGGAGGCAACTCCGCCGCTTACATGCCGAACCCGCTGTTCCAGCCGACGACTATCGCGGTGCCGGGTGACGACGTCGCTCTCGTTAGCACCGGAGGGGCCAAGGCTGATCCACTGTCCATCAATGTGGATGAGACCCAAGCCGCCATCTCGGGAGGTACCGTGGCACTCGACGGATCGTCGGGGTCCGGAGTTCCCTTTGACGGATCCGTTCTCGGCGCGCCGAACAGCGGCGCTGGCGTGAACCTCATCGCCAACGATACAGCGAAGGACCAGGCTCTCAAGAGCCAGGTGCGCTGTGCTTATGTTGGGGCCGCTTACACCGCGGAGCAGTTCGGCGACCCTTCCGCGCTCGATCCGACCCAGGATCCCTTGATCACCGGGGCAGGGGGTGGCACTCCGATTTTCACGCCGACGGACTTCCAGGATTCGGACATCAAGAAGACGGCGAGCGTCATGAAGCTGGTGTGCAGAGGTTTTGCGGCCGCCGGGACCATCACTCTCGGGGGCTACGACTATCACGACAGCACTCGGGCCACGGGTGAGCAGCGTAACTTCAAAGCCGGCCAGATGATCGGTGCCGTGCTGGAGTACGC
>DAITMW010000488.1:0-1441 GCA_036834945.1 Steroidobacteraceae bacterium | reverse complement strand
TTTTTGAGCTTGCAGCGGCCGAAAGGGCTTGTGTTGCCTCGTGTATGCCTGTGGTTGCGGTGCATTAGCGCGGTGGGAGCCGTTCTGCTGGCCGCCGGCGCGGGCACGTCATCCGTGGCACAGCCGGCATACTTCCTCCTCGGACACGAGGCCCCGGATTTCGCCTTGCGGGCGGTCGCCGGCAGCAATGTCCGGCTCTCCGAGCATCGGGGCGATGTCGTCGTCCTGAGTTTCTGGAGCAGCCGCTGCTCCCCCTGCCGTACGCAGCTGGCCTCGCTCGACAAGAGCCTTGCAACTTACCGTTCCGCCGGCTTGCAGATGTATGGGATCAACGTCGATGACGACCAGACCCGGGCGCTCGAGTTTGCCCATGGCGGGCAGACGGTGTCTTTCGCGCTGCTGCTCGATCCGCAGAAAGAGGTGAGCCGCCGCTACGAGGTCGACAACCTCCCGATGACATTGTTGATCGATCGTAACGGGATCGTGCGGTACGTCCTGCGCGACTACAGCGCAAAGAGCGAGGATCAGTACCTGCGGGAGCTGCGTAGTCTGCTGAACGAATGATCGGAAATAGAATGAACCAACTACCGTCTTCGAAAGCGGTGATGTCCGCGGGATGTAGGAGTGTCGGCATGGCGCGGCGCCTGGTCATAGCGGCTGCTCTTGGCCTGTCGTTGGGCGCGGCTGCAGGATCGGCGATCGCGCAGGACAATGCCGCGGCCGCCGTGAGCCCGACCGCCGCGCAGACCGCGCACGCTGTCGCTCGTGCCCCGGCGCCGAGGCTCGCGCAAGCCGCCGCACCCACAGCTCAGCCCCCTGCCGGCGCGGCCCCAACCGTGCCCGCGCCCGCAGCTCCTTCTGCTGCTCCGACTAACGCCGCCACACCCGCCGATGCTGCCGCTCCGGCCGCCCCCGCGGGTGCCGCTCCTGCTGATGCCGCGGCGACTCCGCCAGCCGCCGGAGATGCGGCAGCCGACACCGCGGCTCCGGATACCCGGGGCCTCGACCAGGAGGTCCAGGGCCTCAAGAAAGATGTGGTCGACCTCAACCGCGACCTGTTCGTTCTCGAGGAAGAGCTCCTGTTCCCCGCCAACACCCAGGTGGCGGTATTCCTTTCCATGGACGTGGGCGACTTCTTCGCCCTCGACTCGGTTCAGCTCAAGATCGACCAGAAAGAGGTCATCAACTATTTATATACCCCGCGTGAGGTCGAAGCCCTTCTGCGCGGTGGGGTGCACCGGCTGTACCTGGGCAATCTGAAGGTCGGCAAGCACGAGCTGGTCGCGTTCTTCAGCGGTAAAGGTCCGAACGATCGTGACTACAAGCGCGGCGCCAGCCTGAGCTTCGAGAAGGGCATTGGTGCGAAATACCTGGAGCTGAAGATCAACGACCGGCAGCGCAAGCAGCAGCCGGAGTTCGAGATCAAGGACTGGGAATAAGC
>DAITMW010000487.1:0-3854 GCA_036834945.1 Steroidobacteraceae bacterium | reverse complement strand
GTCGAGGCCGATGCGCCGTTCCGGACGATGGACCGCGACTTTACCGCGGCAATGACGGTCGGCAGACCTCTCTAGGCGCCCCCGCACGCGACTCCCCCTTGCGGACGGATATTATACGGTATACCGTCTACGAAAAATCCAAGCCGAACCGGGGGGGATTGCGATGAACCGACGGGAACTGATCTCGAAGGCCGGCGCAGCCGGCATGTTGATGGCAGGCACGGGTGCCGTCCTCAAGACCGAGCTGGTCAGCGCCGCTACCGGCGCCGAATCGTCCAAGCTGTTCGTGCCGCCGGACCGTCTTGCACCGGCCACCTTCGACCGCCTGCCCTTGAGCTGGCACAAGGAGCGCTTTCGCACTCTGCAAGGTCGCCTCGCGCAGGGCGGCTACGACGGCATCTTCCTCACCGAACAATGGAACATCATCTACTTCACCGGCCTGTTCCATACCAACACCGAGCGGCCGTTCTACGCTTTCATCCCCACCAAGGGTGAGCACCCGGTCTGGTTCTTCCCCGCGCTCGATCGCGACCTGGTGCACAGCTGGTGGTACGAAGACGGCGACATGTATTTCGACTACCCGCAGGTCGCGGGTGCCATGCCGAACGAAGGCAAGGTGGTCAAGGGACCGAAACTGGATCTGTGGCGCTGGGCGTTCCAGGGCCTGAAGCGCCGCGGCTTCGGGGACAAGAAGCTCGCCGCCGACAGGGAGTTCGTGCCCTCGCTGCAGAAGATCGTGGTCGAGGAGCTGAAGACGCCGATGGAATCGGCCGCCGATCATTGCATGTACCTGCGCATGCGCAAGACGCCGGAGGAGCTCGCCCTCACTCGTCGCGCCTACGGCTACTTCGACCGCATGCACGCCTTTGCGCGCGATCTGCTCCTCACCAAGGGGACCGACCTGACCGACTATGAGATTGGCGCGGCGGCCACCAAGTTCGGCGTCGACATGATCATGGCGGACATCAAGCACGATGGCACACCGCATACCACGGTTGGCATCACGGTGGATGTGACCTGCCGGGCGGGTAAGATCACCGGTTACCCGCACCCCAACCAGTTCCTCTACAACAAGGTGTCGAAGGGCCAGGCGCTGCAGGTGGAAGGAGTGGTCCGGATCGGTGGCTGCGGCGGTGAGTTGTACCGGCCATTCATGATTGCTCCCCGCACGGCTCACATGGAGAAGATCTGGAAGGTGAACCGCGACTGCTGTCTGATGCAGAAGGATCTGTCGCGCAAGGGCACAGAATGCGCCGACGTCGCTTATCCCATCCATGAGTTTCAGGTGAAGCAGGGCGTGCAGAAGTGGATCTATCATCGGCCCGCGCATGGCGAGGGCATGGAAGGTCATCAGCCGCCATATCTCGCCCTGGGCGATCACACCGTGCTCGACACTGGCATGTGCTTCTCGGTCGAGCCCGGTCTGTTCGATCCTGAGAACGGCGTCGGCTCCAACTTTTCCGACTGCTTCGTGGTGGAGCCGACCGGACCCTCGCTGGGCATGTCACGGGTGCCGTACAGTGAGGAATGGATGTGGATCAGCCTCTGAGCTGACCGGGAGTCCTGCACGCCGCGGCGTTACCAGGCGCGGTTCGGGTGGATCTATGGCCTCAACACGTATTGTGGCGCGACCTCGTTCTGACCATTGAAGCAGCAGGACGTCACGAACGCCGGTCTGTATGGATGACCGGAGCTGTTCTTGCCCCGATTGATGATATCGACATCGAAGCCTTTTGCCGGCCCATTGATGCGTGCCAGGACATTGTCGCGCGATTTGAGCGCCTTCTTGATCCAATGTGCCGTGTTGACGCCCACCAGTCTGCCGTGCCAGACCCTGGGTTTGCCTGCGACGAAAACATGCCTGACGGCCCTGGTATCCATCATCGTAACGATGGTGCCGTAGGCGTTGTTCATCGGTTGATAGTTGATGTTGTCAAACTGCAGGCAGACGATATCCGCCTCCTTGCCGGGTGTCAGCGTGCCGACCTTGTTCTTCAGACCAGAGCCTGCCGCACCGGCGATGGTCATCATCTCGACGACCTGTTTGCACGTGAGCAGTTGCGGGATGGGCAGGCTACCCGGATCACTGATCGGGAAGGCGAGATCGTTGGCCAGCGCGCGCTGACATGTGAATGCCGCGCGCATCAGGGTGAATGGGTCGGGCGACATGTTGGTATCGACGTCCGGGCTCAGACTGGGCAGGATTCCGTGATTCAGGCACAATTGCAACGGCGGCATCCCATGCCGCATCTGCATTTCGATGGCGGAAGCGATGGACACGTGTCCGCCGTTGTCCGCCCATATCTTCATGGCGGAAGAGGTTGCCGGATTGGGATAACCGAGATCGCTATGGCTGATCTGGGCAAGCGGATTGTCCTGCCAGCGCGAGCAGTGCACCAGCGTCACATCATCGAAGGGAGCCAGGTGCGCGGCCAAAGCCTGGGAAGCAACCATTGGAGCCCCGACGTTGTGGGCATTCAGGAACGCGCCGAACGTACGACCCAACTGCCAGCCCGTCATCCCGGTGTACGGAGGAGGAAGGTTTGGAAGTACTGCCGGTCCGCCCGAGAAACCGAGCGTTATCAACTGGTCGTCGCTGGAGAAGTACTGGTTCGCGATCCGCTCGATCCCGAGCTGGGCACCGGGAGCGAGCACGGCACCGGGAAATTCATAAGGATGCGTGGGCACTGCGTACGGCACCTTGTACGCGGGCGGCGGCGTCGTATCGCGATTGATACCACTGCTGTAGTCAAAGAGAGTCCGCCGTCCTGCAGCCTTCAATCCCTCGATCATGGCGTCCGTATGCTCGGGCGTATGCGATGACTGCGACGTGTCCGTGCCGCAGGTTATTCCCTGCGTGAGCTGACTCAATGAGGCGATGACCTCGGCGACGTAGCAGTCCTCCGGGTCATATGGCGAGCGGCCGATGTCCCACTGTGGATTGTCTGCGGTGCCAAACCGCCCGGCCGTCCAGAGGCTCTGAACGACGGTGCCGTACGCTTCATAAATGGAGCCCGGCGGAGGAGTCGTTGTCGAAGTCTTTTGCTGATCGGAATCACCTGCAAACACGATGATGCCGTCGGAAATGATGGACCGCTGAATGGCTTCGTACTGGTGGTTGTGTGTGCTGATGAATCCCGGGCAGACGATCATCCCGGTGCAGTCCACCTCGAGCCCGCCCACACCACCCAGATTCGGCCGTATGTCCACGATCTTCTTGCCCTTGATCAGGACGTCCGCCTGTTGGAAATCACCGACCGCCGGATCGAGGCTCAGCACGACGCCGCCGCGTAACACGACCGGTGTATCGGAGGGAATATCGAAGGCGCCTTCGGGTGAGTGCTCAGCCGCAGCCGCGTTCCTCATCAAGACATCGAGACCGCTCAAGCCGCTCACCGCGCCGGTGGCGAACCCGGCTACACTCGACTTCAAGAAGTCGCGGCGAGCCAAGCCGCCGCTTTCGCTGCTTCCAGCATGCCGTGCGCCAGTCATTCTGTCGTGTTTGCTCATGGCCGCCACCCTCCCCATCGATTTTCCGTTTCGGGCACATCCGCCCGCGCCTGAAAGGCCGCCCGGTCACGCGCAAACGTGCAATCGCATGTTAGGCAGCGGCTGGCAGGAGGGTCTTGCAGCCCACGGCCATCGCTTGCAAATTCGGGACATCCTCCGTGGAGGCGTCCTTGCCGTATGAGCCAGAACTCAACACTCCCGTTGATAGCGCTTTGGGCTGACGCCAGTCACTCTTCTGAATACGTTCGTCAGGTGGCTCTGGTCGGCGAAGCCCAGCGCCTCGGCGATCTCCACGATGGCGAGCCGCCTGGTGGCAAGTAGGGCCTTGGCCTCATTGACACGCT
>DAITMW010000486.1:0-3862 GCA_036834945.1 Steroidobacteraceae bacterium | reverse complement strand
CATGCCAGTGGCGACGGCGGCGGGTCCTCCCCGGCTACCGGCCGATCCGGTGGTGGCAGTAGCGGACGTTCAGGGCGTCGGCGTCGCAGTGGCGGCGGCTCCAAGAAAGGCGGCTCACATGGCGGCGAAGGTGGCTCGCATGGGGGCGGCTCTCACGGCGGCGACGGCGGTTCGAACGGCGGCGGCTGACGTCACGACAGCGGCGCTGGCCCGCATCGCGGCTCAATCGCGGGCAGCGGCGCCGGCCAGTATCCCGGCTCACAATCGCGGCAGCGGCGCTGGCCCGTATCGCGGCTCTGGCGTCAGGCCAACTCGCTCACCGCATCGATCGCGGGCACACCAACGTGCTCGCGGACCGTCTGCACCGAGTCCGGCCTACGAACGCCATATACCCACCGGATACCAGCGTTTTGCGCCGCACGCAGAACCGACGGACTATCGTCTGCAAATAGGCTGCGCCGTGCGTCGAAAGGCTCCACGCCCCGCACCGCTTCCCAGAACAGCGGCGACTCCTTGGGCACACCGAACTCGTGCGAGCTGAATGCGGCGTCGAAATAGCGCAGCACGCCGGCTTTCTCGTCCTTGATCCGTAATACGCGTGGATGGCTGTTCGTCAGCAACACCACGCGCTTGCCCGCCGCGCGCACCTTGACCAGGAAATCCCGGGCTCCGGGGAGCCAGGCGATCCGTTCGGTGTTGGCGCGCTTCAAGGCGTCGATGTCGAGGTCGAGCTCCCGACTCCAATGATCGATGCAATACCAGGGTAAGGTGCCCTCGCACGCCCGGAATAAGGGAGCGATCTCCACACGCGCCACCTCGACACTCGTGGAGCGCGCCGCCGCATAAGCCACGGGGACGATCTCCAGCCAGAAGTGGTTGTCGTAAGCCAGATCCAGCAGGGTTCCGTCCAGATCCAGCAGGACAGTGTCTATATGGGCCCAATCGGGCTTTTCAACGGCGGACGGGAGCATGGGCGCGTATGATACCTCCCGTGGCGTGCTTGCAGCCGGTCCGCTAAGCTAGCGGCTGGCGGCCAGCGCGATAGGCCGCGCCCTATTCGGGCCGTCACTGGGAGACCGCAGGCGAACCCGCCATGGCGGAAATCGAAGACAACGTCGACCGCGAGCTGTTCCGCAACGTAGAGAAGTTGCGTGCGCTGCGTATTGAGCATCGGGATCTCGATGACGTCATCGCGCGCCTGACGCTCGACATCCATGCCGATCAGCTGCAACTGAAACGCCTGAAGAAGCGCAAACTCATGCTGAAGGACCAGATCACGCGGATGGAAAGCGAGCTGATCCCGGATCTCAACGCGTGATAAGAACCCGCGCGCTCCCGTCTCGCGGGCGGGCAAAAACCGCGCTTTTTGCCCGCAAGTCGCTGCGTGGGTCGGACTCAACTCCGCTGCGAGCGCCGCAGGCGACTTGCAGCCCATAGACTATGGATAACGACAGTGCCCTGAAGGGCGTCTTCCTCAGGCTGACATCCCCGCAGGTCCTGACAGAGGTCATCGCAATTGTCCTCGCGGGACTGATTGCGCTCGCGGGTGCCCATGTCGTGCGCACCTGGCACCGTAACTATCTGGCTCGTCCGGGCGCCGCGCGCCAGGAGATCTGGCAGCTGCGGGTGTTGGAAGGAACCGTGATCCTGGCGCCCTTCCTGGTGGCGCTCATCGTCTTACTCGTCGTCCGATGGTCGCTCACTATGCTGGGCACGGCGACGACTGCGGTCGATACGGCGCTGCAGCTCACCACCGCGTTGGTCCTCGTCCGGCTGGGCGTTTACCTGCTACGGGTGATGATGGGGCCGGATTCGTGGATCCGCGCCTGGGAAAACCGCATTACGTTCGTCCTGTGGTTGGCGATCGGGTTCTCGCTCGTCGGTTGGCTCGACAAGGTCGAGACGACTCTCAACCGCATCAATCTCATCCCCGGCAAGACGCAGTTCAGTCTGTGGGCGTTGCTGAAGGGTTTGGTGATCGTCACGGCTTTCGTGGTGGTCTCGAGCCTTATCGCGCGCGCGTTCGAGCGTCGCGTCATGCGGCTCGAGCAGCTTGCGGTCGCCACGCGCATCGGCATTTCGAAGTTCACGTACTTCCTGCTGGTCGGGCTCGGCGTCATGCTCGGCATCAATGCCGCGGGCGTCGATGTCACGACACTGAACGTCCTCACCGGCGCTATCGGCCTGGGTCTCGGCTTCGGCCTGCAGGCCATCGCAAGCAACTTCGTGAGCGGCTTCGTGCTTTTGATGGACAAGTCCATCAAGCCCGGAGACGTCATCAGCTTCACGGGTCACACGGGCACCAGCACTGAAAACTTCGGCTGGGTGCAGGAGCTACGAGGGCGGTACGTCGTGGTCCGCGACCGCGACGGGGTCGACACGCTCGTCCCGAACCAGAACCTGATCACGAACTCGGTGATCAACTGGAGCTACTCCGATCAGCGAGTGCGTATCCGCCTGCCGGTGATGGTGAGCTATGACGACGATCCGGAAGTCGCGCTGAAACTGCTGTTCGAGGCGGTGGAGCATCATCCGCGCATCCTGCGCGATCCGCCGCCGGTGACGCGGCTGATGGCTTTCGAAGACTACGGCATGCGCATCGAGGTCCGGTTCTGGATCGCGGATCCGATGAACGGCGTGAACAACGTGCGGTCCGACGTGAATCGTGCCATCTGGCGGATCTTCCGCGCTAACGGAGTGAAGATCCCGGTCGCGCAGCGGGAGCTGCGCATGCTGGATAAAGCTCCGCCGATGAGGATCACGCGACCGGGGACCCGTCCAGACGAGGACGAGGTCGACGTTCACGAGAATTCTGACTGAGTGAGCGTCGATGGCTCTCGAGGTCACACCCAACGTCGTCATCCCTGACACCGATCTGTCATTCGCGTTCGTGCGCGCCTCGGGACCGGGGGGACAGAACGTCAACAAGGTCTCTTCAGCGGTACAGCTCCGCTTCGACATGCGGGGCAGTACGGCGCTGACGGAAACGGTGAAAAGCCGGCTGCGGGGACTTGCCGGGCGGCGGGTCACCGACGATGGGGCGATTCTGATCATCGCCCGAAATCAGCGCTCGCAGGAACATAATCGGCGCGAGGCGCTCGAAAGACTTACCGAGCTCATCCAGCGTGCGCTCGTTGTACCCAAGACGCGCAAAGCTACCAAGCCTACGCGGGCCTCGCGGGAACGGCGTCTCGAGCACAAGAGCCGTCAGCAGCAGACCAAGAAAGGGCGCGGGAAGGTACGCTGGGACGATTAGTTTTCTCCTTGGAGCTCGTGTGTATACGTCGGCGATCATGGCTTTTGTGCACCACCTGGCTGCATTCACGGTGGTGGGGGCGCTGGTCGCCGAAGTGGTGTTGTTCAAGCCTCCGCTTACGGTGGTGCAGGCGCGGCGATTGCAGCGTACGGATAGCGTGTTTGGGCTTGCTGCCGTCGTGCTGCTGATCGTTGGATTATTGCGGGTGTTCTTCTTCGAGAAGGGCGCGGGGTATTACTTCTCCAACGCGTTCTTCCTTACGAAACTGGCTGCGTTCATTGTCGCGGCAATCATTTCGATCTATCCGACGGTGTTGTTTCTGTCCTGGAGCAAGGCGCTCAAGGAGGGAATCGCGCCGGACATTTCCGCTGACAGGATCCGGCGTGCTCGCATGTGCCTGATGTGGGAGCTGACGGCGATCGTCGTCATCCTGTTCTGCGCGCCTTTGATGGCGCGGGGGTTCGGGTACTTCGGGCACCACTGAGCACTGAGCCGGAGTTACTCCGTGCACTGCCACCCACCTGTACATGGGAGCGCGGCCCCGAGCGAGTAAGGTTCCTTCCGGGGGACGCCGCGAGTACGTCCCTGTAGGCTCTGGCCCTGTTC
>DAITMW010000485.1:0-3871 GCA_036834945.1 Steroidobacteraceae bacterium | reverse complement strand
GAAAGCTCGAGAGCGGGATGATTGCTCTCAACCGCGGACTCGTGTCCGATCCGGCGGCTCCCTTCGGAGGTGTCAAACAGAGCGGGTTAGGACGCGAGGGCTCGTGGCACGGTCTGTTGGAGTTTACCGAGGCGAAATACATCGCGGTTAGCTGGTGACCGGCGGCAACGGTGCCTCTTGGCCGGGCACCCGCTTCGGCAGCCCACCAAAGGAAATCCGCAAAGCGGCTCTCTTGACAGGTGGTACCGAATAGTACCAGACTGGCGCCATTCCTTGGTACCACTAGGTACCAACCGGAGCAACGCATGTCACCACAACTCTGCTTTTTCTTGAGCATCGCTTTTGGCTTCGTCGCGTGGGGAATCGCCGCGACCCGATACATCTGGCCAAAGCTGCGCCTCCTGCGAAAGCCAGAAGCGCTGAGGCCTCTCCTCATCCTCCACAGCTTCCGCTTCATCGGGCTGGCATTTCTGGTCCCGGGCGTCGTATCGCCCGATCTGCCGTCAGTCTTCGCGCACTCCGCCGCCTACGGTGACATCATGGCAGCCACCCTCGCGCTGCTCACGCTGGCATTCTTGCCGTATGGAGTGGGCGTCGTGATCGCGTGGATCTTCAACGTATGGGGCACGTTCGATCTATTGAGCGCGTTCTACCACGCCAACGCCGCGGGGCTCACCCCGGGGCAGTTGGGTGCGACCTACTTCATCCCGACGCTCGTCGTGCCGCTACTGCTGATCACGCATGGCCTGGCCTTCCGGATCCTCCTCACTCGCACCCTCAAGCACCCGTCCAGTCTGGCGGCTCGTTCTTATTCTTCTTCTCCAGAAACGCACGCACCCCGCGTTTGAAATCCTCGCTTCCGTAGACGAGCTCGATCAGATCGTCGATGTCCGGTAGCGCCTGCCGAGTCATTCGCCGCAACGCCTCCTTCGTCGCTCGCGTCGTCAGCGGCGCGTTGGCAGCCGCCCGCTCACACACTCGCGTGACCACCGCGTCGAGCTCGGCAGGATCGACAACCTTGTAGAGCACGCCAGAGCCCAGAAGCTCCTGCGCCGTGAGGATCTCCCCTAAAAGCAACATCCGCTTCGCCGCCGGAATTCCGATGGCTCCCGCGATGCGGGCGTAACTGCTCATCGAGAGACAGTTGCCGATGGTGCGGCCAAGCGGTGACCCGATGCGCGCATCCGGCGTCGCGATCCGAAAATCGGCAGCGCTGAGGATGTTGAGTCCGCCCCCGACGGCCCACCCTTCGATCACCGCGACAGTGGTCATCGGAAGAGCGTCGATCGCTCCCATGGCAGCATCGATCTCACGCTCATACGCGACACCATCGCGGCCCGAGGTGAAGCTGAGGAAGTGACCAATGTCGGTGCCGGAGACAAATGCCTTGCCTCCCCTGCCCCGGAACGTCACCACCCGGACAGTACGATCCTGGGCCAGCGCCAGGCACAGCTCCCGCAGCTCGCCCCACATTTGCCGGGTCAGCGCATTGTGGGCGGCGGGGTTGTCGAACACGATGGTCGCGACCCGGCCCGATCGGTTGGACAGGATCCGGCCCTCGGTCATTTGGGCGGACTCTGCTGCAAAGCTTCGGCGCCGAGCAATTGTTTATCCACCAGCTCGCGACGGATCTGCGCGCCGTGCTCACCCAACAAGGGGGGCGGATAGCGCACCTTCTGGGGAGTACCGCGCAGTTTCATCGGAAACCCGAGTGACTTGAAGGTGCCTTCGACCGGATGGGGAATCTCCATCACCATCTGTCGCGCCTCGACGTGATCGCTCGCCAGGCCTTGCGCGTAATCATAGATCGGCGCGGCCGGAACGCCCGCCTGCAAAAGCGCATCGATCCACTCCTGCGCCGGCTTGCTGGCGAACGTTGGTGCGAGTACCTCGATCAGCGCTTCCCGATGCGCGACCCGTTCACTGTTGGTGGCGAAGCGAGGATCGTCGTTGAGCTCCCGGCGCCCGACGACCTCCAATAAGGCAAGCCAGAGCTTCTGGTTCGCGGCGCCGATCACGAAATAACCGTCGGAGCCCTTTACCGCCTGATAGGGAGCGGACATCCGGTTCGCCGTACCGATAGGTGTTGGCGCGCGGCCCGTTCCCCACAGTTCGGTCGTCTCCCAGACTGACAGTCCGAGCGCTGCCTCCAGGAGCGAGGCATCGATGAACTGCCCCACTCCGGAAGTGTGGCGACCGTGCAGGGCCGCGAGAATGGCCACCGCGGCAAACAAGCCTGCGCCGAGATCGCCGACCGGAATCGCGTTCTTGACGGGCTCCTGTCCCGGAAGACCGGTGGCGCTGAGTACACCTGACATGGCCTGCGCAATCAGGTCGAACCCGGGACGTTGCGACCAGGGGCCGGTCTGCCCGAAACCGGAGATACTCGCGTAGATCAGCCTGGGATTGATCGCACGCAGCGTGTCATAGCCCATTCCCAACCGATCCGCTACGCCGGGGCGGGCGTTCTCGACCAACACATCCGCGGTCTTCACGAGCGCCTGGAACACCTCGCGATCCGCGGGGTTCTTCAGATCGAGCACAATGCTGCGCTTGTTGCGATTGAGGGCATAGAAGCCGGGACTGTCCTTGCCCTTCAAACGGAATCCCATCGAGTGGCGTGTCGAGTCGCCCCCGGGCGGTGGCTCGATCTTGATGACATCGGCTCCCAGGTCTCCGAGCATCATGCAGCAGTAAGGGCCCGCCATCACCTGCGAGACATCGAGGACGCGGATACCGGCCAGGGGCAATGGTGCGCGCGCACCCTCCTCCGTTGAGGTCATCAGACAAAAATCCTCATAACTAAAGGATGATTCCCCAATCCGTCTCCAGCTATCATATAGGATATCATATCTGAATTAGCGAGAGAGGGGCGAATTCGTGGCAAGAAGGATTTTCCAGGCCCTCTCCGCAAGGCGATTCCACCAGGTCCAGCCATTCCAAGCCTACCGCATCGCCACAGTGATCCTGGCGATGCTGAGCGCCTCCTGCAGCTCGACCCGCACGGCCGACTGGCCGACCTACCAACATGACCCGGGTGGTAGCCGGTACTCCCCTCTTGCGCAGATAACGCGCGACAACGTTTCGCGGTTGCGAATCGCCTGGACGTATCACATGCGTCCGGCGAGCTTCGGGGAGAGCAGCACACCGAGTTACGGCGGTGATGAGGTGAGCGCGCGACGCGGCGGCCGATTCGCCGCCTCGGAGGCGACGCCGCTCGTTGTCGACGGCGTGATGTACCTTCCAACTCCATACGGGCGGGTCGTGGCACTCGATGCGGATACCGGAAAGGAGCTCTGGGCCTACGATCTCGACAATCATGATCAGCCGGCCACGCGGGGTGTGGAATATTGGCGGGGCTCGCGCTCGGCGCCCGCGGAGGTCCTGTTTGGAACCCGATCGGGCAAGTTGCATGCGCTCGATGCGAAGACGGGCAAGCCGGTCACCGGATTCGGCGTGGACGGTGTGGTCGAGCTGAAGACGCCGGATGTCATGAACGGCTTTCCGCACGCCCCGTTGGGAATGAGCTCGCCGCCCATCGTGTATCGGGATCTGGTGATCACAGGCTCGCGCGTACAGGAAATGCCGACTCTCGGGGCCTCGGGAGATGTCAGAGCGTGGAATGTGCGCACCGGCAAGCTGGTGTGGACGTTTCATTCGGTTCCTCGCCCCGGCGAGCTCGGGCATGACACCTGGGAAGGCCACGGTTGGGAGCGCCGGTCGGGCGTCAACGCCTGGAGCGCCCTCGTGTTGGATGAGTCGCGGGGCATTCTCTACATGCCGTTCGGTGCGCCCACTTTCGACCGGTGGGGCGGAGACCGCAAGGGCAGTAACCTGTTTGCGAACGCGATCGTGGCCGTGGATGCGGCGA
>DAITMW010000484.1:0-3877 GCA_036834945.1 Steroidobacteraceae bacterium | reverse complement strand
TTGGGGGTGCGACGCGGGGCAACCGGAGCGGAGCGGAGGGAATCCCGGGAAGCGCCTGGGGGGGTGCGACGCGGGACAACCGGAGCGGAGCGGAGGGAATCCCGGGAAGCGCCTTGGGGGTGCGACGCGGGGCAACCGGAGCGGAGCGGAGGGAATCCCGGGAAGCGCTGAGGGCGCGACGCGGGACAACAGTGCGGGCGTGGTCGGTGGTGGCGGAGCAGGCGGCTTGTGGTTTGTATTGCCGCTCCGCTTGCGGATCGGGGCTGCCGTCCCCACTGTGGTGTGGCTTTTGCCGCAGACGGCTGGGCGCCCTTTCGTCGGTGCGGAGCTCGCGGAGAGCGCTGCGGGTGGCCCGTGAAGGCCCGACGCGCGGGCCGGTGGTCCCCCATCGTTGCGCTGGACCCTCGACGCTGTCGGGACGTCCTCGATGCTGCCGGGACGCCTCGCGCGGTCGGGACGCCTCGACGCGGTCGGCCCGCCTCGATGCGGTCGGGACGCCTCGACGCGGTCGGCCCGCCTCGATGCGGTCGGGACACCTCGACGCGGTCGGCCCGCCTCGATGCTGCCGGGACGCCTCGACGCGGTTGGCCCGCCTCGATGCTGCCGGAACGCCTCGACGCTGCTGGTCCGCCTCGACCCTGCCAGCGCCACCTCGGTCGGCGCGATGCCTTTAGCCAGGCCGCCGGCGACCCGCCACATCTGCTGCGGCGACCTCGCTGAAAGCGGATCGAGCGGCTCCTAACGGCTGCGGCGCTTGCGCTCAAACTGGGGTCAGCGCTCGGCAATGCAATGGGTTGCGGCGTGAGCGGGAGCTCGGCTTGTGGGAAGGCTGTGCACAAGCTGTGCGCCACCTGAGCACAATATATTGGGGTGGCCCCCCTGACCCCCAGAGCGGCGATTTTGCGTTTCTGTGCGAGCGTCTCGCAGCCCTAAACTCCATAATCGATTGTTTTATATCGGTAAAAAGGGTGTGACAGAATCTGCCCGGGCATATTGACGAGTGAGGCACGCGTCACTAATCTTTTGACCCCGACACAAGATCTTGTGTTTCGCAGAACGCGATCCAATATCGCGCGGTCGGGGGAGCTTTCACGGGAAGAGGCAGGATGCAGGCAGGGTGCGTCCTGCTGAAGACAGTATTTCCGAGGAAGCGGGGCAAGCAACAGGCGAACAAAATCGTAAGGGCCGCCGATCCATGAATACCGTCGTCAAGATCGAACCCAAGGATATCGATGCCGTTCCGTTCCAGGACGCATCGCTGGACATCTGGGATAAAAAATACCGTCTGACCGCGAAGGATGGGACGCCCATCGATAAGTCGATGGACGACACTTATAAGAGGGTGGCTCGTGCGCTCGCCGACGTGGAGCGCGAGGAAGTCCGCGAGCACTGGTACGAGCGCTTCCTGTGGGCTCTACGGCGGGGCGCGATTCCGGCCGGCCGCGTGACCTCGAACGCAGGCGCCCTCGAGCACAAGCCCGCCACCTCGACCATCAATTGCACCGTCTCGGGCACGATCCGTGACTCCATGGACGACATCCTGTCGAAGGTCCATGAGGCGGGGCTCACCCTGAAGGCGGGATGTGGCATTGGCTACGAGTTCTCGACGCTGCGTCCGCGTGGCGCCTATGTGTCGGGAGCTGGTGCATACACGTCTGGCCCGCTGTCGTTCATGGATATCTACGACAAGATGTGTTTCACCGTGTCCTCCGCCGGTGGTCGGCGCGGCGCGCAGATGGGCACGTTCGACGTCGGCCATCCGGACGCGATGGAATTCATCCGCTCGAAGCGCGAGAACGGCCGCTTGCGGCAATTCAACCTCTCGCTGCTCATCACCGACGAATTCATGCAGGCGGTCCGCGAAGATCGCGAGTGGAAGCTGGCTTTCCCGCTGTTGAAGGCGGAGTACGAAAGCGAGCCCAGCGATCTGACCGATGCCAAGAAGTTCGTCTGGCGCGAATGGCCGATCCACGACAACTATGTCGTGAACGAGGAAGGCCTGGTCGCCTGCAAGATCTACAAGACACTGCCGGCACGCCGCATGTGGGACGTCATCATGACCTCCACGTACGACTTCGCCGAGCCCGGCTTCATTCTCATCGATCGCGTCAACGAGATGAACAACAACTGGTGGTGCGAGAACATCCGCGCCACCAACCCGTGCGGTGAGCAGCCCCTGCCGCCCTACGGCTCCTGCTTGTTGGGATCGGTCAATCTCACCCGCTTCGTGAAGCACCCATTCAGCGAGTTCTCTGAATTCGACTGGAACGAGTATCGCGAGGTCGTGCGAGTGTTCACCCGTATGCTCGACAACGTGGTCGAGGTGAACGGCCTGCCGCTCGAAAAGCAGCGTGACGAGATCCTGCGCAAGCGCCGCCACGGCATGGGCTTCCTGGGCCTGGGTAGCACGATCACCTGCCTCGGGATGAAATATGGCTCGCCCGAGTCGATCAAGTTCACCGAGGACGTTTCGCGTGAGATGGCCGTAGCCGGCTGGGAAGCGGGACTCGATCTCGCGCGCGAGAAGGGTCCGGCTCCGATCATGAACGAAGAGTTCACGGTCACGAAGGAGATGTTGCGCAAGCGTCCCGAGATGGCTCGCGATGGTTGGAAGCCGGGTGCGAAGATCGCCGGCCGCCTGCTGCATGCGAAGTACAGCCGCTATATGCAGCGTGTTGGACAGGTCGCGCCGCAGCTCGTGCACGATCTCGCCGAAGTGGGTGCGCGTTTCACGCATCACTCCTCGATCGCGCCGACCGGTACGATTTCCCTGTCGTTGGCGAACAATGCCTCGAATGGCATCGAGCCCTCGTTCGCGCATCACTATTTCCGTAACGTGATCGTTCCGGGACGCAAGACGAAGGAGAAGGTGGATGTCTTCTCATTCGAGCTGCTCGCTTATCGCGAGTTGGTCAACAAGAAGGCTTTCCCGAACGCGACGGCGCCGGGCGAGAAGCTTCCGGACTACTTCACGTCCGCGGACGAAGTGACTCCGCAGCAGCACGTCGACATCCAGGCGGCCGCGCAGAAGTGGGTGGATTCGTCGATCTCCAAGACGGCGAACGTCCCCACCGACTACAAGTACGACAAGTTCAAGGACATCTACCTCTACGCCCATGAGCAGGGCCTGAAGGGTTGCACGACTTTCCGCTTCAACCCCGAGGCATTCCAGGGCGTGCTGGTGAAAGAGGCCGACCTGAAGAACACCACCTACGTGTTCACTCTCGATGACGGCAGCGAAGTCGAGGTGAAGGGCGACGAGGAGATCGAGTACGACGGCGAGAAGCACAGCGCCGCGAATCTCTTCGATGCCATGAAGGAAGGCTACTACGGGAAGTTCTAGCGCGCGGTTTTGCGCAGCAGACTCCCCCATACAGGAACCACAGAACATGACTACCAAGATCGATCGCAAGATCGTCAAGTACCGGGTTCAGAAGCCCGACGACAAGCCGGCCGCTGACAAGACGGCGCTCACACTGGTGCCGAGCGCCTCGGGCGAGGACGAGATCGTCCGCGACAAGAACGGGAAGACCGCCAAGGTCATCCGGATGCACGAGAAGCTCGAGCGTCCGGAGATGCTGATCGGCTCGACGTACAAGATCAAAACGCCCATCTCGGACCACGCGATGTACGTGACGATCAACGACATCGTCCTGAACGAGGGCACCGAGTACGAGCAGCGCCGCCCGTTCGAGATTTTCATCAACTCCAAGAACCTGGATCACTTCCAGTGGATCGTGGCGTTGACGCGAATCATTTCCGCGGTCTTCCGCAAGGGCGGCGACGTCACTTTCCTCGTCGACGAGTTGAAAGCCGTGTTCGATCCCCGCGGCGGCTACTGGCAGCCGGGCGGGAAGTTCATGCCGTCGATCATCGC
>DAITMW010000483.1:0-3926 GCA_036834945.1 Steroidobacteraceae bacterium | reverse complement strand
GTTTGCGGCGCATGGAGCGTTCCTCGCGAGCCGGGACTGGAGGAGGCTATGCTGCTGCTCGCAACGCGCGCGGCGCAACTGTCGCCAGCACGCGTCGTGTTCCTGGGAACGGTTACTCGATGTTCTGCACCTGCTCGCGCATCTGCTCGATGATGACTTTCATGTCGACGGCGCTGCGGGTGGTTTCCAGGTCCTGGGACTTGGAGGACAGGGTGTTGGCCTCGCGGTTGAGTTCCTGCATGAGGAAGTCGAGGCGGCGGCCGGCGGGCTCGCTGCCGGCGACGACGCGGCGGATTTCAGCGATGTGACCGGTGAGGCGGTCGAGCTCTTCGTCGACGTCGAGGCGTTGCAGGAGAATGGCCAACTCCTGCTCGAGGCGTTCCTGGTCGACTTGCGCTTTCAGTTCCGCGAGGCGTTCGTCGAGCCGGGCGCGGACGCGTGCGTGGACTTCGGGGAGGCGAGTGCGGACGTGGGAGACGAGCGTTTCCAAGCCGTTGCAGCGCTGCTCGATCAGGTCGCGGAGGCGTTCGCCTTCGCGGGCGCGGGCCGCGACCAGGTCCTCCAGCGTGGCCCCAAACAGGGTGTGCACTGCTTTCAGCAGGTCGTCATCGTCGTCCCGCTCATCTTTTAGGACGCCCGGCCAACGGAGCACGTCGAGGATGTTCACCGTGGGATTTCCGGGAAGCGTGCGAGTGAGGTCGCGAACGGTGCCCAGCAGCCGCTCGAGGGCGGCGGAGTCGACTTCCAGGGCCGACTCGGTGCCCTGCAGGCGACGGTGGGTGATCGAGCAGTCCACCTTGCCGCGCTTCACTTCACGGGCAAGCCGTTGGCGCAGCTCGCCTTCGGCGGCGCGAATGTCGTCGGGGAGACGAAAGCCCGATTCCAGGAACCGGTGGTTCACGCTGCGCAACTCACAGACGAGTGCCCCCCAAGCGCCGGAGATCTCTCGGCGGGCGAAACCGGTCATGCTGGCGATCATGGTTCCTTATGTAGCCGAAAGCTACGCTCGGTTGCTGCGGGGTGATATAAAGCGAGTCTAAGTCTAACAGATGCATGGAATTCTTCTTGCGGGTCGACTACGCCGACATCAGCCTCCTGGGCGGGCGCGAGGAGAACCAGGATAGGGTCGCTGTCGCGGTTACGGACCAAGCGGCCTTGCTCGTCGTGGTCGACGGTATGGGCGGCCACGCCAACGGAGCAAAGGCGGCCGAGGTCACGCAGCAGGTCGTGATGGAGGCGTTTGCGCAGACGCCGCATCCGCTGTTCGATCCTCTTGGTTTTTTACATTTGACGTTGGGACGCGCTCACGAGGAAGTCGTGAAGCTCGGTGCCCAGCTCCCTATTGAGCAGCGGCCTCGCGCCACCTGCGCGGTTTGCCTCGTGCAACAGGGGGCGGCATGGTGGGCGCATATTGGCGACAGCAGGCTCTACCATTTGCGTCACGGTAACCTCGTCGCACGCAGCCGCGATCACAGTCACGTCGAACTTTTGTTGCGTGAGGGTCTGATCACCGCCGACCAGGCGCAAACCCATCCCATGCGCAACTTCGTCGAATGTTGTCTCGGGGGCGATCCGATCGTGCCCGATATGACCCTTACTCGCCGCCGTGCGCTGCAGCCGAATGACGTCCTGCTGGTGTGCACGGACGGTTTCTGGGCGGGCGTGAAGGATACGGAGATTGCGAGTGAAGTGAGCGCTCCGGGAGTGGCGCTCAAGGAAAAGCTTCTCGACCTGGCGCAGCGTGCCATCGTGAGAACCGGCGCCGCGAGCGACAATACCTCAGTGGCGGCCGTGCGCTGGCTGGGCTAGCCTCCCGCGAAATATTTCGCCAGGGTGGATTTGCAAGATGGGAAGACCGAGCGGACGCGAGCCCGACGAGCTGCGGCGTGTGAGCTTTACGCGTCGCTTTGCGAAGCATGCGGAAGGCTCTGTGCTGGTCGAGTTTGGCGACACGCAGGTTCTGTGTACCGCCAGCATTGAAGAGTCGATTCCGCAGTTCCTGCGGGGTAAGGGCCAGGGATGGGTCACAGCCGAATACGGCATGTTGCCTCGCTCTACTCACACGCGCTCCGCGCGCGAGGCGGCCCGCGGTAAACAGACCGGCCGCACCCAGGAGATTCAGCGTCTCATCGGTCGATCGCTGCGTGCGGTGACGGATCTGAAGGCGCTCGGCGAGCGCACAGTGACCATCGACTGCGATGTTCTGCAGGCTGATGGCGGAACGCGCACGGCGTCGATCACGGGCGGATACGTTGCGTTGGCGGAAGCCTGCGAGTCGTTGGTGAAGAAGCGCCTCATCTCTGCGAGTCCCCTGCATGGACAGGTCGCCGCTATCTCGGTCGGCATTTTCGACGGTGTTCCTGTGTTGGATCTCGACTATGCGGAGGACTCGCAGGCCGAGACCGACATGAACGTCGTCATGAATAATGGCGGCGCGTTCGTCGAGATTCAGGGCACGGCGGAAGGGCACGCGTTTCGCCGGCACGAGCTCGATGCCATGCTCAACCTGGCGGCGAGCGGTATCGGTAACTTATTTGCGCTGCAAGCACAGGCCCTCAACACATGAAGCAGGTCGTTCTGGCCAGCAGCAATGCTGGCAAGCTTCGGGAGATGAGCGCGTTGCTCGCTCCGTTGGGTTTCGAGCTCGTCAACCAGAGCAGTCTCGGTGTCCACTCGATCGAGGAGACCGGCACGACATTCATGGAGAATGCGTTGCTCAAGGCGCGGCACGCGGCGCGGAAGGCAAAGCTGCCTGCGATCTCCGATGACTCAGGGATCGAGGTCGATGCCCTCGATGGCCGCCCCGGTGTCTACTCGGCGCGCTTCGCTGGCGAGAACGCGAGCGACCAGGAAAATAACCGTAAACTGCTGACCGAGCTGCACGACGTGCCTGCCGAGTTCCGGCAGGCGCGCTATCACTGCGTGATCGTGTTTGTTCGCGACGCCAACGATCCCGATCCTGTCTTTGCTCACGGCACCTGGGAAGGTCAGGTCGCCACCGAGCCCCATGGCTCCGGCGGCTTTGGCTATGATCCGATCTTCGTTCCCGCGGGAATGCACAGCACCGCGGCGCAACTCACGTCTGATCAAAAGAACGAGCTGAGCCACCGGGCGCAGGCATTGCGTGCATTGGTCGCTGCTCTCCAGGAAAAAGGCCTGGCTTCGGAATGACTGAACAATTGGAATGACTGAAGAATCCATCCCCCCGTCCACGCGACGCGGCAACCTATTCGTGATCGCAGCGCCGTCAGGCGCGGGAAAGACGTCGCTCGTGAAAGCACTCCTCGAGCGGATGCCGCAGCTGCACGTGTCCATTTCTCACACGACGCGAAACAGGCGGCCGACCGAGCAGCCCGGTCGGGAGTATTACTTCGTCACGGTTCCGGAGTTCGAGCGGCTGGTCGATGACCACGAGTTTCTCGAGCACGCGCGCGTGTTCGACAATTATTACGGCACCGCCCGTAAGCCGGTGGAGGCGCAGCTCGTCCAGGGTCACGACGTGGTGCTGGAAATCGACTGGCAAGGTGCCCAGCAGGTGCGCAAGGCGTTGCCGGAGTGCCAGACCATTTTCATTCTGCCGCCTTCGCGACGCGCTCTGGAGGAGCGGCTGCGCAACCGGGCCACCGATTCCAACGAGGTCATCGAGCGGCGCCTGCGTGACGCGGTGGGCGATATGCGGCACTGGCACGAATTCAACTATGTCGTGGTGAACGACCATTTCGAGCATGCGGTGGGGGATCTCATCCACATCGTTTCGGGGCAGGGACAGGGCCTGCGGGCGGGGCGTCCGGAGCTGAAGCCGTTGCTGGCGGAGTTATTGGCCTGACGGGAGTCCCTCTGGCCGGGATGGCCGATAATCGGGTATACTGCCAGACCCTTCGCGCCCCCTGGGCGCGCCTCCTTTTTGAAGATTGAGCTATGGCCCG
>DAITMW010000482.1:0-3949 GCA_036834945.1 Steroidobacteraceae bacterium | reverse complement strand
TCCGGACAGCGATTGGTGTACCGCGTTCCTGATAGAAGGGCTGCGGTGCTACGAGAAGTACGCGTAGGCCGCGACGGCGTGCTGTAACCCTCTTGTCGACGCGCAGAATGACAGGGGAGCCGACCAGCGCAGTCAATCCGCTCAGACGGCTCAAGGACTCCGTCACCCGCAGAGGCACGGCGGATCCCAATGCACGATGCAATGCCATCGGCAGCAAAAATTGTTTCACTGCCGCCCCGGTGTGAAACCCGTGCACCGCGAATGCCTTTGAGAGCTGGGCGTGGGAGAAGCTACGGTAGGTGCGTGTGTTGCCTTCAAGCCCCTTCTTGATGGAAAACATGACGGGTGTCAGCGCGTTCAAACCCAGCGTGCTCGGATAGTCGATCAGGACCCAGTTGGAAGTCACGCGACACAGTTCCGCGAGAAGGCGCTGCCAGTCATCCACATGTGACAACAAGCGCACCGACGTCACCAGATCGAAACTGCCATCAGGAAACGGCAAATCCAGAATGTTGGCGCGTACGAACGTGCACGAGCGCTTGCCATGCAACTCGCGCAAGTTGTGCTCACATTCGGCACTGCTTCCCGTAATGGTCACGGACCAGCCGAGCTGCCGGAGGGGGTCGACGAGTTGCCCATGCGCACCACCGACATCGAGCACCCGTCCCGGCCGACATCCACGCAGAGCACGCAGCACGGCGCGGGTCTGCGAAGCCAACAGGTACGCGCCCGCCTTACCGGAAAAGCGGTGCGCATACCCCGCGGAGGATGTCTCGATATCGGGCGCATTCCACGATACGTTCATTGAGCAACCTCCGGACGAATACGCAGCCATATCTGGTTACGAAGAAAGCGGGACACTCGTTCCGGCTTGCCAAACAGTCGCGCTGGGGCGCGGGATGAGGGCTCGACCAGCCAGGTGCGCAAGGCCGCCGCGGGTGACTCGAGAGGCAGGCGGCCCGCGAAGGCGAGCCCGAAGCTTCCGATACGGGTCTCCTGCTTCGGAAGCGGCAGCGGATCTGTGCCCGGCAGCAATGGGACACCGGAGAGTTCCGCGGTCGTGAATATCCGTGGCCGGGGCCAGCACCACGGCCGACCGCCGTTGTCGCCTGCAAGCACCGGGCGAGCGGGGGTATGACGTAAGAGCGCTCGTCGGACGAGCTCGCCGCGTCGCCCGAGCCATTTGCCGACGCCCCATGGCAACACCACGACCGCGCCGGCGGAATGGGCAGCCGCGAGGGTCTCATCCAAGGACAGACCGTCTGCGAACTCGCCGGGCGTCAGGAGCGCGAGCACCTCGATCCGTTCCGCTGTGACGATCTGGCGCCCGGCGATGATGAGCAGTTTTCTTTGCTGAACGGCACTGCGCGCAACCAGCGTCTCGGGCTCACCCGAGAGACTGATTGTCCAGGTACCGACACCCGCGCTGCCATTCAACACCCGACCCCGGGTCGACCCGAACCAGTCATGCCCGTGCATCTCCGCGAGCAGCAGAACTCCTATACTGTCCGCGCAGCTGAACCGCTGCGCCACCAACGCCAGGTTGCGGGCGGCCGAGTCCAACGCCTGTCCGGTGTTGAATTGCGGGTGCATGTGAACATGGCCGTCCACGAATATGCGCGATTCGCCATTCATGGCTCGACACTCGCGCTACGCGTGCCGCTCAGGTCCGGCTGCTCCACGGGAACCATCGACTCGAGCATGTGAATCGTTTGCCGGGCCGACTTCTCCCAGGTGAACTCGCGCGCACGCGCGGAGCCGCGCTGCCGCAGACTCTCACGCAACTCAGGATCGGTCAGTACCTGGAGAATCCCGGCCGCGATCGCGTCAGGATTGCGCGGGTCGACGAGGATCGCTGCATCGCCAGCGACTTCCGGGCAGGCACCCGCCAGGGAGGTGACAACGGGACAACCCGCGGCCATCGCCTCGATGATCGGGATGCCGAATCCCTCGTACAGCGACGGAAAAGCAAACACGTCGGCTGCGTGAAAGAAGGTCGGCACGTCTTCGTCCGGTACCCAGCCGATGACATGGACGCGATCGCGCAAGCCGAGTTGGTCAATGAGCGCGAGCTCAGCCGCGGAGCGCGGCTCAGCCTTGCCGACGATGACCAGGTCGTGTGGCAGCCGATGTTTGATACGGGCAAACGCGCGGATGAGCCCGCCAACATTCTTCATCTGATATATCTGACCGAGATACAGCACGAACGGCGTGCGCAGCGAGTACCGGCTGCGCAGTCTCGCCAACGATTGCGCATCGGGCTGCGTGGTGAACTTTGCATCCACACCGTGAAAAATTGTAACCAGCTTGGCGGCGGCGCTGGCGTTCATGATGCGCGCGAGGCGCTGCTTGCTGTCGTCGGACACCGACACGATCCGTGTGGCCCGCCACCAGTACAGGCGCGCGAACAGCGTGAAGTAGAGCCTGTCCATGATTGGATACTGCTCGGGCATGACGAACCAGTCAGCGCCATGCTGGACCAGAGCCGTCGGGCATGGCGCCATGAGCGGCACGGTCAGCTTCAAATTGAAGATCGCATCGAGCCTGTGCCGTCGTGCGAGCCACGGCACGACGAGTTGATCCCAGAGCAGCTTGGGCGCGCGGCAGGCAACTTCGGTTGCGTTGGGAAAGTGCCCGTACGAACCGAGTCGCGCGGGGTCGTCGTACAAAAGGACGTACTCATTGCTGCTGTCGAGCGACAGTATGCTGCGGACCATCATGTTGGTGTAGGTCCCGGTCCCACCGGGCTGTCTGCCCAGATGTCGGAGCATGAGGCCGAAGCGCCGCCGAGACCTGGAGCATTGTCTGTCGAGATCGAGCATTCGAGCCTCGGGACCTTGGGGCCGGGTGTTGTAGTGCGCGGACGTCAACGGGGCAGAGCGTCCGGCGGCTTGAGCAAACGTCGTGCCCGCGAGCAGGTCGTTCCGATCAGGGCTGGCGCTTCGCTTGCTATGCTCGCCCTCATGACGCCCTTGCAATCGCCAGCAACATCGGTTGGCACGCACCATGAGCTGAACGCCAGACGGATCGTGACGCTGGCGCGGCGGTTCCTGGTCCCGGGAGGGCTCGTCAGTCTGTGGTGTTTGCTCCGCTATCGCGCGCGGGTCTCGAGCCGCGCGGAGGTGGAGCTGGCTCCCGGACTGACTCTCGGACGGGGCGTGCAGATCAGCTCGTTCTGCAAGCTGAAGGCGAGCGCGCCACTGACCATTGGAGCGGACACTCACATCGCGAGTGGTTGTTTCATTACGGCGGGGCCGGGGTCTCTGCGGATCGGGGCTAACTGCCTGATAGGCCCGAATGTGGTGATCATGACCAGCGACTATCGATACTCACGCCTGGATGTCCCACTGCGGCTTCAGGGGAGTGCAGGCAAGGACACATCCATCGGCCGCAACGTGTTCATCGGTGCCAACACCGTCATCGTCGCCGGCGCCAGGATCGGTGACGATGTCATCATTGCAGCGGCATCCCTCGTATCCGGCGTCATTGCGCCCGGGAGTGTCGTCGGGGGAAATCCAGCCCGGAGCGTGTTCCAGCGGCGTCAGTAGAGAGCCAACGGGGGAAAATCGCCATGCACGCGCGCGTGCGCACCATCGTTGCGGAAATTCTTGGGGTCGATCCGGCCAGTTTCGGCGACGACACACGACGTGAGGAGTTTGAATCCTGGGACTCGATGAGTCACCTGCGCCTCATCACTGCGGTGGAGTCAACCTTCGGAGTGCATTTGACCATGGAGGAGATCGAGGCACTGCAGTCGCCACGGGATGTCGAGGACGTCGTCCGCGCGAAGGGTGGACTCGATGCGTGAGAATCGCCGGAACCAGCGCCACCTCATATCCGGGCCGCCGTCCCCGCACACCTCAGGCGGCTGAAAACTCTTTTAATTCAGAGAGTTAAAAGATTAATTTTGAATTGGAGCGGGTGATGGGAATCGAACCCACGTTAGCAG